>JBMFPH010000031.1:0-21194 GCA_049969215.1 Anaerolineae bacterium
GGCATTGGGGAAAGGGGGTGATACACTGCACCTGACGGAATGCGATGGAGCACATGACGTATGCGGAGTGTCAGCTTCTGACAATCCAGAACCGTTTCCAAGGAGGAGGCTTATGAAGAAAGTCAATCTCGTGTTCCTCTTAGCATTGCTGCTGGCCGTCAGCTTGGTGGCAGTGCAGTGCCGGCAGCCGGAGTCGTTCACAATAACACCTGTCGCACCCAAGGCCACCGAGACCGAAGCACCCAAGGCAACTGAAGCAGCAACCGAGGCGCCCAAGGCGACCGAAGCAGCGACGGAGGTACCCAAGCCGACCGAAGCAGCAACCGAGGCGCCCAAGGCGACCGAAGCAGCAACCGAGGCACCCAAGCCGACCGAGACGGCTACCGAAGCACCCAAGCCGACCGAGGCAGCGACGGAGGCACCGGTGGCACTGGATGGTGCCACTCTTTTGCAGGAGCGCTGCACCAAGTGCCACGACCTGAAGCGCGTCGAGGCAGCGAAGAAGTCGGCGGATGAGTGGAAGAGCACCGTCGAGCGCATGGTGTCCAAAGGGGCTCAGCTGACCGCGGAAGAGCAGAAGGTGCTCATCGAGTACCTGGCAGCGACCTACAAGGCGGCCGCTGCGACCGAGGCAGCTACGGAGGCGCCAGCTAAGGTCACCAAGATCAAAGTGGGCACCAACGCCGAATATCCCCCCTTCGAGTCGGTTGATGAAAGCGGCAAGATCGTGGGCTTCGACCCGGATCTGATGGCAGCGATTGCTAAGGCAGCCGGCTTCGAGGTGGAATGGGTCAACACGCGCTGGGATGGTATCTTCGTTGCGTTGGCCAGCGGTGAATTCGACGCGGTGATGTCGGCGGCGACGATCACCGAAGAGCGCAAGAAGACGGTGGACTTCAGCGATCCATACTTCAACGCCGGGCAGGTGCTTTCGGTGAAGATTGGCAGCCCCTATAAGACCCCGGCCGACCTCGCCGGCAAGAAGATCGGTGTGCAATTGGGCACCACCGGTGACATCTGGGCCACAGAGAACACCAAAGCGGAGATCGTGCGCTACGACGAAGTCACCCTGGCCTTCCAGGCGCTCGCCAACGGTGACGTGGATGCCGTCATCGCCGATGGTCCTACTTCGTTGGACATCATCAAGGCGAACCCGGAGATGAAGGTCCAGGTGGTGGGTGAACCCTTCACTGAGGAGTATTATGGCATCGCCGTGAACAAGAAGAAACCCGAAGTCCTGGCTGCCATCAACGCCGGGTTGAAGGCGGTCAAGGAGTCGGGCGAGTACGACAAGATTTACGAGAAGTGGTTCGGCAAGGAGGAAGCCAAAGCGACCGCGACCGAAGCAGCCAAGGCAGCGGAAGAGGACCCGTGCGCTTATGGCGGCGAGTTCAAATCCATCGAGGCGGTGGACGACCTGACGGTCAAGTTCACGCTGTGTTATCCGGACGTTGCCTTCCCTGCCAAGATCGCGTTCAGCGCCTTCAGCATCCATCCCTCCGAGCAGATGGAAGCGGAGAAGGGCGGTGGTAAGATGCTGGAGAAACCCATCGGCACCGGGCCCTATCAAATCGTCGAATGGAAACGCGGTGAGAGCATTACCTTCAAGCGCTTCGACGACTACTGGGGCGAGAAGGCCAAGACCCCCAACCTGATCTTCCGCTGGAGCACCGAGTCGGCACAGCGCACGCTGGAGCTCCAGGCCGGCACGGTGGACGGCATTGACAACCCCGGGCCAGAGGATTTCAAGACCATCGAGGCCGACCCCAACCTGAAGCTCTACCCGCGCGAGGGCTTCAACATCTTCTACATCGGCTTCAACACGGCATACCCGCCCTTCGACAACGAGAAGGTGCGCCAGGCGATCGCCATGGGCATCGACCGCAAGCGCATCGTCGAAAACTTCTATCCGGCGGTCGGCTCCGAGGTGGCGGACTACTTCATGCCGTGTTCGATGCCGGGTGGCTGCGTAGGTCCTAAGTGGTACGAGTTCAACCCCACTGAGGCAAAGAAGCTGTTGGCTGAAGCGGGCTATCCCAACGGCTTTGAGACCGAGATCGCGCTGCGCGACGTGGTGCGCTCCTACCTGCCGGAGCCTAAGGTCGTCGCCCAGGACATCCAGGCGCAGCTGAAGGAGAACCTGAACATCACCGCCAAGATCGTGGTGATGGAGTCGGGCGCCTTCCTGGATGCCGCAGACAGCGGGCAGCTCAAGGGGTTGCATCTGCTCGGCTGGAACGGTGACTATCCGGATCCCACCAACTTCCTGGACTATCACTTCGGCGCCGGCGCTTCCAAGCAGTTCGGACCTGGCTTCCCCGACATCCACGAGGTCTTGAAGCAGGCCGCTCAGCTCAGCGACATGAACGAACGCATCCAGCTGTATGCCAAAGCCAACGAGCTGCTGCGGCTGCATGTGCCGATGATCCCGGTGGCGCATGGCGGTTCCGCGACGGCGTTCAAGGCTTCTGTCAAGGGCGCCCACGCCAGCCCGTTGGGCAACGAGTACTTTGCCGTGATGGAGATTCCCGGCAAGGACACCCTGGTGTGGATGCAGAACGCCGAGCCGATCAGCCTCTACTGCAACGATGAGACCGACGGCGAGTCGCTGCGTGCCTGCGAGCAGGTGCTTGAGTCGCTGCTGTCCTACGAGGTGGGCGGCATGGCGGTCCAGCCCGGCCTGGCCGAGTCGTATGAGGCGAACAAGGACCTGACCGAGTGGACGTTCAAGCTGCGCAAGGGGGTCAAGTTCCACGACGGCTCGACCCTGGATGCCAAGGATGTGGTCACCTCGTTCACCGCATGGTGGGATGCGGCCAGCCCGCTGCACACCGGCAACACCGGCGCATTCACGTACTTCCAGGCGCTCTTCGGCGCGTTCCTGAACGCGCCTCCAGCGACCGAGTAACGGCGTTTTTCGATCGGTTCGCTCCCGCTGAAGACCGCATAATCGGCGGGAGCGAATACCATTCTAGCCTTTCGTCGCGGCGAAACCTGTGCCCTTGCAGCTTGCTCCCCTTCTCGATGCACCAAGCGGGAATTAGAAGGGGAGCAAGGTTTTGTAACGATTAAGGCCGATGTAGTCAGGAGCTGTTAATCAGCTGTGACCCGATATATTATCAGCCGCCTGCTTATGGCGGTGCCGGTCATCTTCGGTGTGCTCTTTATCACATTTGCACTGGCGCGCTTGATCCCAGGCGATCCATGCCGTGCCATTCTGGGTGAAAAGGCGACCGATGTGGTATGCGCAGAATTCATCCGGGAAAAGGGCCTCGATCAGCCCATCCCGGTGCAGTTTGCCGTATATCTAAAGGAAATCGCGCAAGGCGACTTCGGTACCTCTTTCCGTACCAAGCAGGCGGTCACCGAGATGATTGTAGAGCGCTTGCCACAAACGATCGAGTTGACCATTGCTGCTATGATCTTCGCCAGCTTGTTTGGTGTCCTGTTCGGCATGATCGCCGCATATTGGGCCAACAGCAAGGTGGACGTAGCGGTGATGATCGGCGCCAATATCGGCGTTTCCATGCCCGTCTTCTGGCTGGGGCTTATGCTGGCCTATGTCTTCGCCCTGCTGCTCAAGGACACACCTTTTTGGTTGCCTCCCTCGGGGCGCCTCTCGTCGGGGATCACTGTTGAAAACCTCACCCTGCTGTGGGGCCTTGAACCGGGGCATGCTCTGTACGGCATGGTGTCATTTATCTCCAACCTGGTTATTCTGAATGCACTGATCACGGGTAACTGGGTGGCTTTGGGTGATGCAGTCAAACATCTTATCTTGCCGGCCATTGCGCTGGGCACCATCCCCATGTCCATCATCGCACGGATGACACGTTCCAGCTTATTAGAGGTGCTGGGCCTGGATTACATCCGCACGGCGCGTGCTAAGGGACTGCACGAAATCTGGGTCATCTTTCGTCACGCGATGTCCAACGCGATGCTACCCGTGGTCACCGTGATCGGTCTATCGCTGGGTTCATTGCTCAGCGGGGCAGTGCTGACCGAGACAATTTTCGGCCTGTCGGGTGTGGGACGCATTATGTATGACTCGATTACAGCGCGCGATTACGGGGTAGTCCAAGGATTTGTGGTCGTGATTGCGCTGATTTACTTGTTGGCCAACCTCGCTGTGGATCTTTCCTATGCTGTGCTCGATCCGCGCATTCGTCTCGACTAGGTTTTGGGCGACACATAATGACACCTTCTGAACTATTGGTCAAGAAGCTGAATGAAGTGCTGCCGCGCGGGTCGAGCCTTTGGGCGGACACGTTACGCAACCTTGTGCATCGGCGCTCCGCCATTGTCGGTGCGGTGATGCTGTTCTTCCTGATTGTCACGGCCGTCTTCGCCCCCTTGATTGCCACGCACGATCCGGAGATGGTGTTGCTCGGCATCGAGAACGTGAAACGTCGTAGCCCACCGTGTATTCATCTGTTGGGGTGTCCGCCGGACCAGCCGCAGCACCTTATGGGCGTGGACGGCAATGTGCGCGATTTCTTCAGTCGCATGGTGTATGGTTCCCGTTTATCATTGCAGATCGGCTTCTCGACCGTGTCATTCGCCATTGTCGTGGGTGGCTTGCTGATCGGTGCCGTATCCGGCTATGTGGGCGGTTGGGTGGACAACCTACTGATGCGCATTATGGATGTCATCCTGGCCTTTCCTTATTTGTTGCTGGCGATCGCCATTGTCACCGTCCTGGGTCCAGGGTTGATCAATGCCCTGTTGGCCATCGGCATCGTCTCGATCCCGATCTATGCGCGGGTGATGCGTTCCAGCGTACTCTCTATTAAACAGATGGACTTTGTGTTGGCAGATCGGGCCATTGGGGTTCCACCAGCGCGCATCCTGTTCCGCCGCATTATGCCCAATGCGCTGACACCGCTGATTGTGCAGGGGACGTTGGGCATCGCCACGGCGATCCTGGACGCAGCAGCGCTCTCCTTTCTGGGACTGGGGGCGCAGCCACCGACGCCGGAATGGGGATTGATGTTGAGCGAAGAGCGCAATCAAGTGTTCACCGCGCCGCACCTGGTATTTTTCCCGGGATTTGCCATTATGCTCACCGTGTTATCCTTTAACCTGTTAGGTGATGGTTTACGCGATGCTCTCGATCCGCGTTTGCGTCATAGGTGATAGAGATTGCATTCTATCACGCCATGTCGTGAAGGCGATTGGTGTGCCCTATCAGGGTACGGCGCGATATGTTATACTTTTGCAGGGGGTTAGAAGGACAAAGTGACTCTGCCTATGGAATCAGGAGAAACAACCGAATCGCTTTCCAAAGCGTTACAACCTGATGAGGAAGCGCGCCGGCGTGGGCGTATAGGATTGGCAATCCCATGGGAGAACATCCCATGGTGGGGCATCATTGTAATCATTGTGGGTGTCATTGCCGGATTCTCCGCTTTGACGAATACGCGCTATATTGACGCACTCTATTTCATCTTCGACCTGCCCTGGAATAAGGTTGTGGTGGCACGAGGCACAGTGGACGAAGACGGGCATTGGATGGTGACGGTACAACCTGGCCTGGAGCCCGGCCACTACACACTCTATGCCCAATTCAACGATCAGGAGGGCAACATCGCAGGACGCAGTGAAGCTTATCGCATTGTGGTGCCGGAGGGAGTGCCTGCTAAGGAGTCACCCCCCATAACCGCGCCGCCGCAACAACCACTCGAACTCAATACTTCCACGCCCACGCTGACGGGTGATGCAGTAGCCGGTTATGAAGTGATCGTGTATGACGATTTCAGCAACAGTCCATGGCGTATGCTGGTCCGCATCGCCACAGCGAACGGGGTGCTGCTGACCGTCCGCACGACATTGCTGGCCTATGGGGGAGCTCTGATACTGGGGCTGATTTTCGGAGTGATGCGCGTCTCCAGCCGTTCGCCAAATCTAACCTATCACGCGGAGAGACGAGTGGCGATCGGGTTGGCACTGGCACTTGTCGCACTGGCAGCGGTTCCCGCATTGCGGACGCTGCCACTAGCTGGTTTGGTTGTGTTGGGCGGACCAATCTTGCTATTCTTGCTGCCGGCATTGCCCTATACTATCTCCACGCTCTATGTCGAAGTTGTGCGCGGCGTGCCGATGCTGGTCATCATCCTGTATATGGGCTTCGCGGTGACCCCGGCGTTGCGCGAAAGCACCGACAATCTGGTGGATTTGCGCGGCTGGCCTTCCGCGCTGATCGGCCTGGCCTTCGGCTATGGCGCTTATCTGGCCGAAGTGTTTCGTGCGGGCATCCAGTCCATCCCACGTGGACAGATGGAGGCAGCGCGTTCATTGGGAATGAGCTATATGCAGGCGATGCGCTATATTATCCTTCCCCAGGCAGTGCGTGTAGTGCTTCCGCCCCTGGGCAATGATTTCATCTCGATGCTCAAGGACTCATCGCTGATCTCCGTTATCGCACTGCCCGAGGTACTGCAACAGGGCCGCTTGTGGATCTCGCGCAACTTTCGCGCTTTTGAGGGCTTCAATTCGGTAGTGATGGTCTATCTGGTGATGACCCTGTTGCTTTCGCTGATGGTGCGCACCGTGGAGCGCAAAACCAGCTTGCCAGGCCGATGAATTCGCTCCACGGGGCATGGGAGATGATGAATAGAGGACGTGGATGGAAGGAGGAAAGAACGAGGCGATGACTTCACGTCAGCCGGTGATCATCCTGGAGAATGTACACAAACGTTTCGGCAAGGTGCACGCGTTACGCGGGGTGAGCCTGGAAGTGACATTGGGCGAGGTGGTGGTCGTGATCGGCCCCAGCGGTTCCGGCAAGTCCACCATGCTGCGCTGCATCAACCATCTGGAGACGATCGACAGCGGGCGCATCATCGTGGACGGCATCCCACTCGACAAAGCCCAAAACATCAATAAAGTGCGAGCCGAGGTGGGGATGGTCTTCCAACTCTTCAACCTCTTTCCTCATCTCACCGCATTGGAGAACATCACCCTGGCCCAACGCGTGGTGCGCAAGCGCAGTGAGGAACAAGCTGTCGCAATCGCCCGCGAGCTGCTCGAGAAGGTGGGGATTCCCGACAAGGCGGACAGCTATCCCCATCAGCTTTCAGGGGGGCAACAACAGCGTGTGGCGATCGCGCGCGCATTGGCCATGCAGCCCAAGATTATGTTGTTTGACGAACCGACCTCCGCGCTTGACCCGGAGATGATCAAAGAAGTGCTGGATGTGATGCTGGATCTAGCTCGCGAGGGGATGACGATGGTCGTGGTGTCCCACGAAATGGGGTTTGCCCGGGCCGCCGCGACCCGCATGATTTTCATGGATGAGGGTCAGATCATCGAGCAGGGCACTCCTAATGAGATATACTTTAGCCCTAAACACGAACGGACGAAGCTCTTCCTGAGCAAGGTGCTGCATTAGCATAGAAACCCTATGGCATTCGTCTATTGTGTCGCCAATCAGAAGGGGGGTGTCGGTAAGACCACTACAGTTGTCAATGTGGGCGATTATTTGACCATGCGCGGACACAGCGTGCTGATCGTCGACGTAGACCCACAGGCGAATGCGACTTCCAGCCTGGGTGTGCGCTGGAAGGAGAGCGGATCGTCGGCAGATGCCGACCCAACCATCTACGAGGTGCTCATCAGCGAGCGGCCTATCGAACGTGCCATTCGGACGACACGGCGGCCACGTCTGCACGTCGTGCCATCTACTCCAGCATTAGCTGGAGCGGAGGTGGAGCTGGTGGGGTTAGTGGGACGTGAAACGCGCCTGCGCAGGGCGCTGACCCCTGTCCTGCAATACTATGACTATGTGCTGATCGATACGCCTCCCAGCTTGGGCCTGTTGACCGTTAATGCCCTGACCGCCAGCCGGGACGGTGTCATCATCCCGGTGCAGTGCGAGTATCTAGCCCTGGAAGGACTGAGCCACCTTATGCGCACCATTGATCTGGTGCGCCAGCATCTCAATCCGCATCTTAAGATTGCTGGGGTGGTATTGACGATGTACGATGGACGCACGCGGTTATCTCACGAGGTAGTACAGGAAGTTAAGAAGTTCTTCCAAGCAGGCGAGGTATTTCAGACCATCGTGCCGCGCAATGTGCGCTTGAGTGAAGCACCCAGCTTTGGCGAGACGATCTTCACCTATTCCCCCGAATCGACCGGCGCTATGGCCTATGCCGCCCTGACCGAGGAATTACTGGCACGGGGAAAACAGCCGATTCGCGAGCGAGGACTGCCATGAGCAAGTCGCGCAGTGTGCTAGGACGTGGATTAGAGGCGCTCATCACAGGCGCTGAACCCGAGACGACCCGGACACAGGTGGCAGGGGTCATCGAGATACCCCTTGCCCAGCTGCAACCCAATCCAATGCAGCCGCGCCAGCAAATCAGTGTAGAAGCGCTGGAGGAGTTAGCAGCTTCCATCCGTGCCCATGGGGTGATCCAACCCTTGGTGGTGACCAAAGTGGGCGAGGGATATCAGATCATCACCGGTGAACGTCGCTGGCGCGCTGCGCAGCTGGCCGGACTGGAGAGTATTCCAGCTATCGTCAAGGAGACGACACCGCGCGAAATGCTTGAGCTGGCGCTTGTGGAGAACATCCAGCGCGCTGATCTGAACCCGCTGGAGGAAGCAAGCGCCTATCAGCAATTGATGGATGAATTCGGACTGACACAAGAGGAAGTGGCAGCACAGGTGGGCAAAAGCCGGGTGGCGGTGGCCAACACGGTACGGCTGCTCAAGCTGCCGGATGAAGTCAAACAGGCACTGACAGCTGGCGAGATCAGCGAAGGGCATGCACGTGCTTTGCTGGCCCTGCCCACGGTGGAGCAGCAGTTGCGCGCGCTAGCTGCCATTCGACGTGGTGGATTAACGGTGCGCCAGACCGAAGCGTTGGTGCGTGCACTGCAGGCAGAGCCAGCTGAGGATGCCACAGCATCTGCCGGACACGCTCTTTCCCCGCAGGATCGTTATGTGGTGGAGCGCTTCGAGGGGCGTTTGGGCACTCGGGTCGAGCTGCTGCGAGGCAAGAAGGGCGGACGCCTGGTGATCCACTTCTACTCGGATGAAGAGCTCCAGGCAATCTACCAAGCTGTGGTCGGGGAATCTCCATGAGCGCCTCTCTTGCCAGCAGGCCAGGAACACTTGTCGTTTTCGCCCGGGATTGGACTTGCACTTTTTTCAATGGAAGGCTATAATAGAAAATGAGATCAGGGAGGGCGCGTAGCTCAGCCGGTCAGAGCGCACGGTTCACATCCGTGAGGTCAGAGGTTCGAACCCTCTCGCGCCCATCGAAACCTTCACACCAACGTAGCGGCGTTTATCCCTGTTTCGACTATCCCCCGAGTCGATCCGTGCACCTGGGCAATGTACCAGCATATCTGCAGCGCGTATGGTGTCTGACATACCCGCGCTTACGTCCCACAGGACGGCAAACACCGACGAATCGGGCAGAGGACTGCCTGTTGATAAGTCCCTTGCTACTGTAGATAACCTGTCCCTTACCTGAGGAAAGACCTGATGCTTTTCAGCGCACATCCACCGGGGATAGTCACCCTTATCCTTTCTGCACACCATCTATCCACACCGCACCAACTCACTTGTCCACACCTCGGCATGGTCTCCATCACAACTTCTGGTATGCGTGCCCACACCGCCAGCCCAAATCTGGCATCCATTACCACCTTATCCACTTACCTATCAGACGCTACATCTACGACTATAAGAATCGAATCATTCGAGAAATGAAGATAACAGGGCACAGTCATCCACAATGCGAGATCGCGTTAACATCCGGCAACATCATCGCCCCGCCTGAGTGATCACGGGAGGTTGCGTCCTCTCTATCTCCAGGGTATGATAGAAGATGACGTGGGCCGCCACAATCTGGTGGGAGGGAGCGATGACACAGCAAATTACCAAGGCCATTATACCCGCTGCTGGGCTGGGCACGCGATTGCTGCCGGCCACGAAGTCGCAGCCCAAAGAGATGCTGCCGGTCGGTCGCAAGCCGGCCATGCAATATGTGGTGGAAGAGCTGCAGAATGCTGGGCTGAAGCAGATCCTCATCATCACGGGGCGTCGTAAACAAGCGATCGAAGACCATTTCGACACCGATCCGGTGTTGTTGGGAGCGCTGAAACAAGCAGGCAATGAGGCGATGTTGGCCGAGCTCGCTTACATCCAGCGCGACTCGCACTTCTTCTACACGCGGCAAAGCAGTCCGCGCGGGCTGGGCGATGCGGTGGCGTTGGGTGCCAAGTTCGTGGACGGCGAACATTGCGTTGTCGCCCTGGGTGATTCGTTGATAGCAGCCCCTGATCCGTCTGCTCCCCTGCGTGATATGATGAGAGTCCATCTGGAATTGCAGGCTGCGGCAGTGGTTGCCGTCGAAGAGGTTCCCCTGGAGGAAACCCATCGTTATGGTATTGTGATGGTCGAGTGTGCTTCGGTGCCGCCTGGCGAGCCGATCCCGATCGTGGACATCATTGAAAAACCGCCGCGTGGCACGGTGACCAGTCGACTGGCGGTGGCAGCCCGTTACGTCTTCAGCCCGCTCATCTTCGAAGCTCTGGCGCGCACCCCACCGGACAGCCGCGGTGAGATCCAACTGACCGATGCCATCAAGTTGCTCGTGCAGATGGGACAGCCCGTCTATGCATGGCTGTTCCGCCCGGATGAACGGCGCTATGACATCGGCAACTTTGAGAGCTATTTTCGCACCTTTATCGATTTCGCGCTGGCCGATGAGCGTTATGGCTACTTGGCACGCCAATACCTGAAGTCCAAAGCCTATGAGCTCTAAGCGACAGATCATCAGCTCGGCGCCGGGTCGCGCGGGTGTCATTGGCAACCCCACCGACATGTACGGCGGTGCTGTGTTGTCCTGCTCGGTGCCGATGCGGGCTCGGGTGCGCATTGCACCAGCGGACAGGCTGACGTTATGCACCAATGGCGCAACATGTGAGATCCGGGAGTGGCGCGACCTGCGTCCCCATGGAGATGCCTTTGATGTAGCCCGTGCCGTGTTGACCTATTTGCGCTTGCCATCCATCCGCTGTTGTATTGAATATGAGAGCGAGATCCCCTTGCGCAGCGGATTGGCCGGTTCCACCGCATTGGTGGTGGCGCTGTTGCAGGGATTGCTGGCGTGGATGGGAGTTCATCTCAACCGATACCAGCTGGCCGAAAAGGCGCGTTTCGTGGAACTGCATCATCTCAAGGTGGTGTGCGGCTATCAGGACGCTTATATGTGCACCTTCGGCGGTCTCAATTATATGGATTTCCGCGGCAAGCAGTTCTATCGCGCCGAAGAAGCGGAACTGTTTGCCACCATCGAACCGATCTCTTTGTACGTGCGACGCCTGCCGTTCATTCTGGGGTTCACAGGGGTGCAACATTCTTCGGGCGCCGTGCACAAGCCTCTGCGGGAACGCTGGTTGGAGGGCGACCCTCAGGTGGTGGAGGGCTATGAGCGCATCACCGAGCTGGCGCGCATCGGCAAGCGGGCGTTGCTGCTTGAGGATTGGGATCTCCTGGCACGCGCCATGAACGAGAATCATGCCATTCAACGCGACCTGGGTGGCTCCGGCGAGTCGAATGAGCGCCTGATTGCGGCTGCCTTGGCGGCCGGAGCGCCCGCTGCCAAGCTGGCAGGCGCGGGTGACGGGGGCACGATCATCGCACTGTGGCTCGACGAGGATATTGCACCGCTGGAACAGGCGCTGCGCGCTGTCGGCGCGCAGGCGATCTACCGCCCAGAGCCGGTTATCGGAGCTACGCTGGAGGAGGAAGAATAAGACCTCTGGAACCTGGAAGAGTGTGATCTCCGCAGCCCATATGGTCGGGGTTCATACACTTTCAGCGCACGTACAGACCCCCATTGATGTCGAGTGTAGCGCCGGTGATGAATGCCGCCCGGTCTGAGACGAGATAGCACACCGCTGCGGCAATTTCGTCCGGCTGTGCCAGCCGTCCCAAAGGGATGCGCGCCCATGCACGTTCCAAGTCCTCGCGTGACCAGGCAGCGGTCATCTCGGTGGCTGTGGTGCCGGGCGCCACACAATTGACTGTCACCCCATAGGGCGCCAGTCGGTGGGCCAAAGCTTTGGTCAGCCCGATAAGCCCCGCTTTGGATGCGGCATAGTGCACACCCACCGAGACACCCCCCATCTGACCTGCCACAGAAGAGATGTTGATGATACGGCCACGTAGCCCGGCATCGCGCAGAAAAGGGAGCGCCGCCTGACAGCACAGAAAAGCCCCTTTGAGATTGACCGCCAACACACGTTCCCATTCCGGCTCGCTGATCTGCTCGAAGGGGGTCGTCGGGCAGATGCCGGCGTTGTTGACCAGAATGTGCAAGGCACCAAAACGATCCACCACCTGCCTGACCGCGGCGTGCACGGCATCGGCGATGGTCACGTCGACCACACACGGCCAAGCTGCCTCTCCCAGAGCATGCGCAGCTTGTTCCAGGGCAGGGGCATCTACGTCCCACAAGGCCACTGCTGCGCCCTGTTCGATCAGCGCTTGGGCGATGGCCAGCCCGATGCCGCGCGCTGCACCAGTGACCACTGCCACGCGCCCGGCCAACTCATCCGAATGCATCTCAGTCCCTCAAAAGGCGCTCTTGACGCATCCCAGTGTTCAAAACTGAATCGGACAGGAGCGCATCCGCATTACTTCTTGTCTCTTCCGGGGTCGTAGCTGCCGGGGATGACCGGTGGGGAGAAGACGGAGACCAGCCAGAGCGGCTCCGGCCCATCCGCGCGAATTTGGTGGGATACACCCGGTGGGATGAAGACCGCTACGCCGGGCTGCGTTTCCACCACTTGATCCTCGGTGACCACGGCACCCTTGCCCGAGATGATGTACACGATTTCTTCCTCGTTGGCGTGCATGTGAAATGCCGCGGCGGTGCCGCCAGGGAATTCTGCCACGCCAAAGGTCATCCGTTGCGCCTGGCTGTTCTGTGGACCAATCAGATAATACCAGTTGCGTCCGGGCAAGCGATACACTTGGGCACTTTCCAAAGTGGCCGATTCCAGCTTGGGCATTCTGAACCTCCGATGCATCACCTTCCGTTGTCGAATGAGCTGAGAGTTGCGCGCCTTCTCTCGATAGAAGCTGTGGATTTGATGTATAGGCTAATGATCCCCGACGATCACCCCATCTGGATAGCGCTTCAAGAGCAGGGGGTCGTGGGGCGGCACGAAGATGTCTGCCACGGCGCGGACGCGTTCTAATGCCTGATAGCACTGTACGATGTCCACCGCCAGGCCCACCGGGTGATTTTTCTCCAGGTTTTCGTAATAGAAAATCGTATCACCGGGGAAGACGGCGCGCCCCTGGCGGGTCTGCACTGTGATCGCTTGGCTGCACATGGTATGGCCGCCGATATAGAATGCCCCGATGCCGGGAATGATCTCCGGGGCTTCGTCGTCGACCAGGATCAATCGGTCGCGCACCTCGCTGACCAGATAGGCCAGCACGTCGCGCGGAAAGAGCACATCAGGCACCAGGTTGGGATGCGGTGGATCCAGGGTACGATGCCACCCCGTGCGCGAGAGGACGAATTTGGCGTTGGGGAAGAGGCGCACGTTGGAGCAGTGATCATAGTGCAGATGGGTGATGAACACATATTCCACTTCCGCCGGGTCAATTCCTTCACGACGCAACAGGAGCGGGATGTTCTGTGTGGCCATATCCATGCGGAAGCGTCCTCGGTCACCCACTCCGGCGATCACAAAGGGCTGAATTTCCCCCACATCGCGTATGCCGGTGTCGATCAGCATCACTTTGCCGTCATCCCGGCGCAGGATGAAGAAAAAGAAGTCCGCTTCCATCCATTCATCCCAACGTGCCATGTAGAACATCTGCGCGCCGGGAACACTCTGCTCACAGTACTTCACCGCCTTGATGGTATAAGTGGCCATCCGCAAACCTCTCGTTCAGCTCGCGACCTCTCTCACTGAAGATTGACGGAGACACCGCCATCGACTACCAACATAGCACCGGTGCACCAGTCGGCGTCGTCGCTGGCGAAGAAGACCACCGGCCCGGCGATGTCCTCTGGTTTCCCAATGCGCCCCAAAGGTGCACGGTGCGACCAATAGGCACGCACTTCTGGGTCAGCCAGCTGGGTGCGGTTGATGTCCGTCTCCACCGTGCCCGGCAATACAGCATTGCAAGTGATGCCGTAGGGCCCCAACGCAATGGCCATGGACTTGATCAAGAGGTTGATCCCCGCCTTAGAAGCACAATAGTGCGCCTGCTGGCTGCCTCCGAACTCGGACGAGATGGAACTGACAGCGATGATACGTCCACGCACACCCTTTTCGATCATCACCCGTGCCACAGCTTGCGAGCACAGAAAATAGCCCTTGAGATTGGTGTCCAGCACCTGGTCCCAGAGCGCTTCGGAGATTTCCATGAAAGGCTTAAAAGGACAGATGGCTGCATTGTTCACCAGAATGTCGATCGTGCCCCACTCCTGCACGACGCGCTCCACCATTGCCTGGACCTGTTGGCTGTCGGAAACATCGCAATGAATGGCGATGGCTGGACTGCCGTTCTGGCGGATCATCTGCGCGACCTCTTCCCCTTCGCGGCCGCGCAGATGCACCACGGCCACCTTGGCCCCTTCCTGACCCAAGCGCAACGCAATCGCGCGCCCGATTCCGCGCGAGCCTCCTGTGACAATTGCGACTTTATCCTTGAGGCGCATCCCTGCCACCACTCCGTCCAACCGAATCGAATGGGATGATACGGGATCTCAAATAAGGTGTCACCGGTATATGCCGTGTTCCTTGACCGCGGCGATGAATGCTTCGACGTTCTCAATCGGGGTGTCGGCCTGGATGATGTGTGCCGGAGCGACCATGTAGCCACCACCTTGCCCCAGTATTGCAATCTTGGCTTGCACGTCCGCCTCGATTTCAGCGGGGCTTCCAAAAGGCAATAGCTTCTGCTGGTCGATGGCACCCCAGAAGGACAAGCGATCGCCGAAACGCCGTTTGAGCTCCTGTGGATCATGGCCGGGTACGTTGGGCTGTACCGGATTGAACACTTCCAGGCCCACCTCAATCCATTCCTCGAGGATGGGCGCAATCGCACCGTCGCAGTGCTGCATGATGAGCACATCGGGGTTGAGCGCTTTGAAGGCCGCGTAAATCTCGCGGTATCTTTCTTTGAAATATTGCCGCCACATGCGCGGCGAGATCAACAACCCTTGTTGACCGCCGAAGTCGTCACCCGTCCAGATGCCATCCACCCCCATCCGGATCAGCTGTTGGCCGACCGTCAGGGCAAAATTCTTGCACTTTTCGATCAGCGGCTCGATGTAGGGCATCCCCAGCGCCATGTCGGTGAGCAGCTTTTCCATGCCGACCAGCTGCTGCATCATGTCGAACATGGTGAGCTCGACATCGCCGATGATAAAATATTCTCCTTTGTACTTCTGTATATATGCCGCCGCATCATCGTAGCGACCATCGGCCAGGGGATCGGGGAAGGGAAAATCCTCTATCTCGGCTGCCTCGGTCACATGGGCAAGCGGGTGCTCGACCACTTCCATGTAGATGGGGCCCTGGCGCATACGCATCCCGAACTCGTTGATAATGCAGCCATCCTTGTCCACCGGATGCGCGTAATTGCGCGGCAGGCCAGCACCTACCACGACACAATCGCTGCCTATCGCCACACGCAGGTCGTTGTTGGACAGGCGATAGGTGACATCTTCATAATAAGCGGTGGTGTAATGAGGGGAGAAGCCGTACTTTTGGCAGAGGCGATCTGCCAGCGCGCGCGATAAATCGAACTGAAGCGGCACCCGGTCCGGAAGCTCCCGCCGGGTCAATGCGGCAATGACGCGTTGGCTGGAATTCATAATGGCTCCCGGTTGTCACTGAGCAAATGCGTCGCAACCCCAAACATGCATGTGATGCCACAAAAGATCAAATTTGCGATGTGGATGGTGAATGCTCCGGCCGAGTACAACACCCGGCCGGAGCAAGATCACGTAAAAACGCTACTTAGCTTCCGCCTCTACGTTGGTCTTGTCGTAGACGCTGAAGGGACCCATCAGCACGCGCAGGCCTTTCTCGCGGGTGGGGTCTTTCTCGATGGTGTAGACACCCATGCGGCCGGCTTCAAAGCGCTCACCTACTTCACCCTTAATGGCGCCGGTGGCCAGGGCATATGTAACATAGTAGGTCAGATAGCCCAGGTCGCGGAAGCTCCACAGGGCGAATTGGGGAGCACAGCCGTTGAGGGTGTAGGAGACCATCTCGACGGGCAGGCCCAGGCCGCTGATCACCACCTTGGGTTCCTGACCCTCGACACCGCAGAGGCCTTCGTCCTGGAGCGCCTTGGCGCCCGCGGCAATGCCGATGGTGGTGGGTGCCATAATCAACTTCATGTCGGGGTACTTGTCCACCAGCGCCAGCGCCTGGTTGTAACTGTCCTCGGAGACGTCATTGCCGTACACAATGTCGAGCAGCTCCAACTTGGAGTACTGCGGCTGCTTGAGGACTTCCTTCAGCGCGGCGATCCAGGCGTTCTGGTTGGCGGCATCTGGTGAGGCGGAGAGCACGGCAAACTTGCCGCCCTCAGGTCCCAGGATGTTGAGCGCCATATCGGCCATCACCTTGCCGGTCTCATTGAAGTCCACCTGGGCGACGAAGACCTGCTCACCTTCGGCTGAGGGGATAGGCGAGTCCCAGGTGACGAAAGTCACCCCGGCCTCACGGGCGGCCTTGGCCGCAGGTGCGATCTGGTCCCCTGCGTTGTTGGAGAGCATGATCGCATCCATGCCCTGGGTGACGCTGTTGGTGACGATCTCAATCTGGCCGGCGACGCTGTCCTGCGGAGTGGGGCCGAGGAATTGCAGCGGCTCCGGGTTCTGCAGCTCTTTGGCGGCTTCCAACGCCCCCTCGTGTGCCTGATCAAACACTAGATTGCCCAGGAACTTGGGTAATAACACCATCTTTACCGCCTGGCCTGGGGTCGCCTTTACGGGGCCTTGTGCCATTGCAGCCGGCGCCAGCGCCGTCAACATACCCACAATCACCAGAATCGCGAACGCAGCCGAATACTTTCTCATGGTTCATCCTCCTCTTTTTAACTTTTCAAGGTTAACAGGCACACTTTTTCCTTTAACCGATTCTTCCGGAGCTATTGCCTATCCTGGTTGATCACCCCCTTTCTCTTTCTGTCGCCACTCTGCAAGCTGAGAATCTAGCCGGTCAGGGGGATCAGCTGCTTTCTACCACTTCCAATGAGCGCATTATCTCACGACGTCGGGCCATTCTGGCACGCAAGCCGCCGACCAGGTTGGGCACCAGGACGGACAGGATGAGTAGCAAGCCGATCACTCCCGTTTGCACGTTTGCCGACAGGTAGGCGAGTCCCATCCCGTTGCGCAGATTCAGGATGATCAAAATCGAGAGAAAGACTCCACGCAACGAACCGCTGCCACCGAAGATGCTCACACCGCCCAACAGCACCATGGTGATGATGTCGAGCTCAAATCCTTCCGCCGTGCTGCTGCGCATTGCGCCCAAACGAGCGGCATACAACAGGCCCGCCAATGAGGCGATGAATCCCGAGGCGATAAACAGGCTCATTTTAACGCGTCGTACATTTACGCCGGAATAGCGAGCCACATTCGGGTTGATGCCGATGACGTATACGAGGCGGCCAAATCCAGAATACTGCAGAATGATATAGCCTATGATGGCGAATACGAAGAAGAGGATCATCGCCAGGGGAAACGGGCCGATGAGCGGTTTCTGGCCGAGATCGTTCAGCCAGGCTGGGAGAACCGAGATCGAGCGGTCCTCGACCAAAACCCAGACCAATCCGCGATAGGCGATCAAGCCGGCCAACGTCACCACGAGCGAAGGCAAGCCGACGACGGTAACCCAGAAGCTGTTAAAGGCACCACAAATCAAGCCGACACATAATGCAGCCGCCACAGCCAGTCCAGAGGGCACCCCCAGTTCAAACAAACGTGCCATTGTGCCGGCAGACAGCCCCATAAGGGATGCCACAGAAAGATCGATCTCGCCGTTAATAATGATGAAGGTCATCATCAGCGCGATGATGCTCTTCTCGATGAATAGAATGAACAGGTTCACCTGGTTGCCCACGCTGAGATAAGCGGGCACGAGCGAGCTGTTGATGATCAGCACGACGATCAACAGGCCCAGAAGAAGCCCTTCCCATGACTTCAACCAGCCCAGAAAGCGTTGCGGCAAAGATGTGGCGCTATGAACCATGGACGCTCTCCTCCTGACGTATGGTAGCTACGCCTGGTCTCAACTGCAATTCGCTGCGTGCCCAGAGCGTGCGCAGTCGATCAACGATGGCCCTGTCTCCAGCCACTGCGAGTAGGATCAACAACCCTAACAGCGCATCCCGCCAGAACTCGCTGATCAGACGCCACCGCAGCAAGCTCTGGTCGAGCAGGCCGATCATCGAAGCGCCCAGCAGGGTGCCGAAGGCGCTTCCCACGCCTCCCATCGTGCTGGTGCCACCGACCACAACGGCAGCGATCGCTTGCATCTCCATCCCCATTGCTGCGACAACTGTCAGGTTGCCGAAGCGCCCCATAAACATAAAGCCGGCCAAGCCCGCCAGGGCACCCGACAACACAAAAGCGATAAAGACAATGCGCTGGTGAGGAAACCCAGCGATCCGCGCTGCGTCAGGGTTGGAACCGATGGCATACAACCGTCGTCCATAGGGCAAATACGTGAGCACCAGCTGGAAGAGGATCACCACTGCCAAAGCGATCGCCACGATCAGACGCAGCTCGAAGTCGCCCACTTGGAGCACGTTGACGCGCGAGAATTCCTGCGCCCAGGTGGGCAGGGCGCTCATTTGCACAATTTTGTTGCCGGGATATTCCACCAGCATCGCGCGATAGATGGCCATCGTGCCCAATGTGACGATGATGGCTGGAACACGACCATATGCCACCAGCACGCCGTTAAACGACCCCATCAGGGTGCCTGTCCCTACTGCCATCAGTACCGCTGCAAAGGGTGGAATGTCCTTGTAGAAGGACAGCTGGGTGCCGACGAAGAAGGCGGTGAATCCCACGATGGAGCCGACCGAGAGGTCGTAGTTGCGCGTCAGGAACACGAGCGTTTCTCCGACGGCGACCACGGCGAGGATAGCGATGCTGGTGGAGATGCGCGTGAACGTACGGGAGCTATAATACCCTTCCACTTGCGTGCCGAAGAACAATATCAGTGCTGCAATGACGAGCACCAAAATCAGCTCGCGGATTTGTTCAGGGCGAATGGAACGTCGCAAGGATGTCATCATAGTTGTATCTCCGGCACTTTGTACTCCTGGCCCATCGCAGCGGCCATGACTTTCTCCTGGGTGGCTTCCTCGCGGGTGAACAACCCCATCTGGCGGCCCTCGCGCATCACCAGGATGCGGTCGCTCATCGCCATGATCTCCGGCAAGTCAGAGGAGATCAGGATGATGCCGAGTCCTTGCGTGGCGAGCTCGCTGATCATGTGGTGCACTTCTGCCTTGGTGCGCACATCGATGCCGCGCGTCGGTTCGTCCAGGATGAGCAGCTTGGGCTTGGCGTTAAGCCACTTACTCAGCACTACCTTCTGCTGGTTACCACCTGAGAGCTTGGCCACTTCCACCTGGACGGATGAAGCGCGGATGGAAAGGCGCTGGCGGAACTCCTCAGCATCGGCATATTCTGTCGCACTTCGGATCAACCCCAATGCGCCCAGATAATTCGAAAGGGTGGGCAATGTGATATTCGCCGCAATGGAGAGCGGCATGCTCAGGCCATAGCGCAAACGATCCTCGGTGATGTAGGCGATGCCCATCTGGAGTGCCTGCTGGGGTGATCGGATGTGCACTTCCTTGCCTTCGAAAATGATCTGGCCTGCATCGGCTGGTTCGACGCCGAACAGAGCCAGGCCCACATCGGTGCGGCGCGAACCCACCAGGCCAGCAAAACCAAGCACTTCGCCACGATGCACGTCAAAGCTGATGTCGTTGAAGACATTCTCTTTGCTCAGTCCGCGCACCGAGAGAAGCAGCTCGCCGCGTTGCACCGTACTCTTGGCGAAAAACTCTTCAATGCGGCGGCCCACCATATCGCGAATCACTTGCTCGATGGTGACCTCACCGCGCGGGCGGGAAGAGATCAGCTTGCCATCCCGCAAGACGCTGACGCGGTCGGCGATGCTCAACACCTCTTCCAGTCGGTGGCCGATGAACAGGATGGCGACACCCTGGTCGCGCAGGGTGGACACCAGGCGAAACAGCTGGGTCACCTCATGGGCCGAAAGGGATGAGGTCGGTTCATCCATGATAAGCGTGTGTACGTTGAGCGAGATCGCCTTGGCAATCTCGACCGTCTGCTGTGCTGCCAGGGAGAGGCCGCGCGCCGGCACGCGCACGTCGAGGTTGACCCCCAACTTGGCCAGTATCGCCTCGGCGTCCTCGTACATCTTGCGCCAGTTCACCACTGGGCCGCGATCACGGTGACTGATAAAAATGTTTTCCGCCACGCTCAGGTCGGGAAAGACCATCGGCTCCTGGTAAATAGCGGCAATGCCCAACGCCTGAGCTTCCTGGGAGTTACGTATCTGAACGCGCCTCCCGTTCACCCATATTTCGCCATAATCCGGTTGGTACACTCCGGTTGCCACTTTGATGAGCGTGGACTTTCCAGCCCCGTTTTCGCCCACCAAAGCATGGATCTCACCGGGATACAGGGTGAGCGATACATCGTCCAGCGCCTGGGTCATGTCAAAGCGCTTGGACACATGGCGTAATTCAAGAATGGGTGTGTGCATTTACGTCTCCCTTAATGCGAGTGTGAAGGTGTTCCTCGAGGAAGTGATCGGGAATAATGACAACACAGGGGTGCGCTGAGGCGTCTCCACTGCACTGATGAACAAGCTTGTGTAACATGAACCTCATCGTTCCCAGGCATCCTCTTTCCACAACATCAGTGGCTGACCAACCTCAACTGCTTTTTGTGGAATCAGCAGCACGATGGTGGAACTAAGGTCAAGCGTATGCGGGTGTACAAGTCTGCCAGAATACACACAAATTATATCACGGATCATACAAGGTGTCAAAGAAGAGTAGGAGAGTGTTGAAAAACATGTGAGTTACCCATTTTATCAGCCTATTTTCCTACGAAAATCTGAGTGGCCAGAGGGTAG
>JBMFPH010000032.1:0-20951 GCA_049969215.1 Anaerolineae bacterium
ATGGGGATGCAGATCAGCGAACAAAAAGCTGAAATAAGGAAACTCGTTAATAGTGTCCGGGATCACCCGTGTGGGATCCCAAAAGCTATAGGGGGGCAACCGTACACCTTCAAACACCACACGCCATGATCCCACGAGCGTCCGCACCACTTCTCCCACCAGGGGCAAACCTGTGGTGAAGTTGCTGCCGCCGGCATCTTCCAGGTAGCGCACCAGTTGACGAAAGCCGGCCAGATTTCCAATAAACATCACCAACATAACCGCAAGCAAGCTGGCAAGCAGCGGACGTCCCGGCAGATGCTCCTCATTCTGCACACATAGTTTTGTTTCTCTGCGAATCCTCGCATCTGCCGACAGCATCAGATTGGTAACAAGACAGAAGACATTGCCCGCTGTCAATCCTGCGAGCAAGGGCACGGCCAGATTGAAGGCGACAGTAGGCTGGGTGCCGGTCAACTTGACCAGAATGCCCACCAGAAAAAGCCCATAATAGTAATAATTGATGTATCCTCCCGCGAAGTAGGGATCATAAGGTGGCATATAAGGGCTTTTGACGATGGCGTTGAGAAAACCTATCTCCAACATTTTCTCGCCACCGTTCCATGGTTGCCACAGATCGGGGTTCAGCACCCGCAATCCGACGAAATATAAGAACACCAGGGCAAAAACTCCTTCTCCCAATAGGATGAAGCGCCCCTGGCGTCTGAAGAGATCACGTATCGCTTGCCGATCTCGCCAGAATAACCAGGTTGACGCCATCATAAGCACCAAAACCCATACACCGACTGTGGGCAATGCATTGGGCAACACACGTAAACTTGATAGTATCCACACTCCATAGCTGACCAACAACCAACCCAAGCTTTTTGCCAACAGAAAACCTTGATCGCTTAGAGTCCCCAGCACCTGACGTGCTATCGGCCATGTCAACCACCCCACGAATTGCACAGCCAGCCACCAGCATACAACAGCCACTATTGTGGAACTGTTCGCCAAGGTGTTCCATCGGAAATCGTTCAAGACAGGCAACGTGTCCACTGGAGTATCCAATAATAGCGACTTACGTTTCTCTGTGGACTGCTCGGCAGGTGATTGTACTACCCATCCCATTTGAAATGTCTTGCGCAGCCAAGCCAGCGCTGGCGGCGGACCGACATAACCGGGCATCGCTTTTTCCCACAAGCCACCCAACAGCTGCTCCCACTCCACGTCACTCAGCTGGCGGGTCTTGCGGAAGATGATGGGACGAGGATGATCGTAGACCGTAAAGCTCTCATCAGCCGCCTGATCGTCGATGACCAACGGGCCCAGACGCGGCGACGTCGACCATGTATAAATTGGTTCAAAACCCAGCTCCCCACTAAAAAGTGCCTCATAGTAGCGCACACTCATCGGATAACGCTGAGGCAGACGGGGGATAGTGCGCCAGAGTCGGTTCGAGGCCAGCACAAGATAATCACAATGCTTCAGGGTCTCCTTGATGATCTGGAACTTGTCCGGTGTATCCTCCTCGTACATGGGGAGCAGGGGCTGACGATAGCCATGTGCCCCGGGATTCATGCCCGGCTCCGGCAAAGATTGCGGGAACCCTTCCTCCCAGTGTTCGGCAGCGATACATGCTCCATCCGGGATATTCTGATACACCCAACGTGAAGCTGTCACCCAGGGATGTTCTGAGCCATAGACACCGTTCACAAAGGCCAGGGCCCATACTATAGCGCCCAGCAACGCAAGACCGCCGGCGATGCTGCGCAATATGATGAAATGCCTGCTTGAGCTCCCCTCTGTCTCACCTTCCAAGTGCAAGGGCTTCTGGATGCTCTGATGAGCCACCATCCCTGCTCCGAATAGTACCAACAGAGGAGTTACCGGAGCCATATAACGCATAAACTTGGCCAAGAACAACCCTGTTGGACCAAAGTACAATATCAACCAAGCGAGAATAACATATTCACCAGCGACTGCCTGGCGCCGCAGTGCACGCCAGATCGCCCAAAGCAGTCCCAAAAGGGCAAGGACGCCCAATGGAGGTCCCATGCCCCACAATACTTGTTGTTCCAAGAAGTAGAGATAGGGCAATGTCCCGCGGTACTGTCGTGTGAAGGGAAAGTCTGCCACGCCGGTGACCATATCCCCCTGTTCCTGTACCACAGATTGCCAGAAATTCTGAAAATCGAGGAATACGAATGGCGAGGTGAGTGCAAAAGTCACCAACGCGACACACGCAACCAAGATTAACAAACCCCACTTCGGCTGCCCCGCAGGGGAAGTCTCATCGTTGTTCGTTTCAGGGCGGTGTATCATCAGGGCGACTACCGGCGCTGCTATGATGGGCAATGCGCTGAATTTACAAGCGACTGCCAGGCCAATGGCCAGCCCGGTTAGCAAGGCTGCGCCCACACTGCGTCGCTCTGCCAGAAGGATAGAAGCATATAGAGCCAGGAAAACGAATGTCGCCGAAATGGGGTCCACTGCGAAGAAATGTGCCAATTGAATTTGCAGCACGGTGAATGCCGAAAGAGCAGCTGCCAACAACCCCGCCCATGCTCCATACAGGCGCCGCCCGAGCAGAAAAAGCAGGTAAATACTTGCCGTGTCAGCCAATGCCATGAGAAAGCGGCCAATGATGGCAAACCCAACTGGCGAACGCGCTGTCTCCATAAAGGCAACTGCTTCAACGGGTAAGCTGAGCGCTCGCGCTGTTGGCGCCAAGCTTTGTATTGCGGCGGCTGTCAATGCAAGCGTGTAAAGAGGGAAATGCCCATAGGTGTAACTGCGTCGATGTCCCGCCTCTACATCCCAGAAAGGATTGAGCGGCGAACGCCGTGCATCCAAAGCTTGCTCCAAGCTCTCCGGCCAACGCAGCGAGGGCGCATAAAACGCCACGGTGGAACGCTCATCCGGATGTGGTAGCGTGCCGTGATCCCAAGCTAAGTTGTAGAAGCGCAACACCGCACCGCAGATGAGGATCAGCGCCAATAACCATTTTTGCAGGCGGGACAATCGGGATGCTTTTGTGCCATGTAAGTGCATAGAGGACACTGGCTGATCCACCGACAGCCTTACGGCTCACTGCAGTATAGGAATGCTTCTGCCAGATGCGATTGTAACATCAAGCTGCACCGCGAGCAAAGCGAGACAAAAATGGAACGCTCGGAGCAGTGAACTGCACGGTGCGTCCACGATGCATCAAGGATGAGATTGACCGGAGATTCAATTATTACCACCATCGAGCATACTCACTGGGGCGGCCTCTCGATCTCCACTGTAACCAGCAATACAGCATCGCCAAGCTCTTGCCCGTGTTCCCCCACAACCAATAAGCGCTCCATAGTAGCAGGATCGTACAATCCCAAAGTGAGCGGATACCGCCCAATCGGCATTTCATGAGGGACTATGAGGCGAAATTGCCCTTCCACCACTTGACCCGCACGCCAGAGCGATGTCGGAAGGCGACACGCAGGATTATCGTCCTGCTGCGCCCAGACAGGATTTTCACCCAGGTGGACAAAGGCGCGATAGACATTTCCGGACGGTTGGATACTATGCCAGTACACCCACAATAGCAGTGTGTCGCCTGGAGATACTCTGATCATGCCCGAGACCGGGCGTGGCTGCACACGATAACCGATCAATGTAGCCAGCGCTGCGAAGCGATAATCCGTCCGCACTATATCATCGCCAAGCGCGCTAAAGCGCTCCAGTGTTGCCATCTCATCAAAACGTGGG
Source organism: Anaerolineae bacterium (assembly GCA_049969215.1). Lineage (GTDB taxonomy): Bacteria > Chloroflexota > Anaerolineae > 4572-78 > NAK82 > NAK82. The sequence continues at coordinate 3,730 of JBMFPH010000032.1, forward strand.
GACAGTTCCTCTAGTTCGTATATCGCAGGGGTTCTCACACCTGCTACATTCCGTTGCCACAACGAGAGACGCGGACGACCTTCGCTGTAGATTGTGGCAATGTGGGTGTAATGTGACCGAGATGGCAGCTCTTCCGGAGCATAAATCTCTCGCGTGTTTGCCGGATGTGCCACCAGATAGAGCGTTGCATCACTGTAACACGACCGTGGTGTCTCAAATGTATACCAGATGGGCACGCTGAACTCTATCCCGATGCTGCGAAAATCATCCGGGATCGTTCCCCTAGCCATTAGATAACCTACGCCTTTCCATCCTACGTGCCGTGGATAGCCGAAATATGAAGCAGGCTTGGGCAGTGCCCCATAGATCCAGCCTGCCCAGCTATCTCTCCAATGGAGGTACACATCACTCCAGCGCGCCTCGTGCAGCAAGAAGATTAACGACTGATATCCGAGAATCAACACCAAACATATGGAACCGACCAACGCCAATAATATCCGCATTTGCCGGGCCACCCAGTTCCATACAGACAGAGCACCCAAGCCTGCCAATGCCGCCAACCCCGGATACATCACATACACATGAGTACCCGGGGCCCGTACCAGGAATATGTATGCCAGCGCCGGAACCGCCCACCACAGAGCTAATACCTTGAAGCCCACTGATGTATTCGAACTGGGCTCACCTCTAACGATACCCCCGGAACAAAATGATGTCTCACGTAACGCCCAGAACACACCGCCGGTCAGGCAAAGACCAGGCAAAATAGCTAGATTGATTCCATCGAACTGATAGAGCTCCGGCCACCGTGAAGCAACAGCTGTGGCCACCACTCCCACCAAAAGCGGAAGCACTGCCAAGCCTTTGAAGCGTGCGCTCTTTACGGCATAGGTAACGAACAAACCGGCCACCAAAGCCACCACGACCGGAAGATAATAACGCGATGAATATACGCGATCCAGCTCCAATAACATGGGCAAGTTGTTATAAAGCCACTGTGTGCCCACCCGATCCTTGGACAGATAGCTGAGCGTGTGTTGAAACTGGGGATCAAACCCATAAGGCACATAGAAAGAGAGGCACAACCCAAGCACTATCACACTGGATACCAGCACTTGACCGCGCGCTGCCGGATGACGTCTCACAATTTGCCAGGTAAGATAACCGATCACAGGCAAATATACCACCGCGTCGAAGTGCGCCAGCAACCCCGCCCCCGTACACAAAATACCGGGAAAGATCAAGGTCTTCTCACCGCTACGCACGACTTCCCACAGACAAAATATGCTCAAACTGATCAGCAAGAACACGAATGACTGATACTGTACCATCCGGCTAAATGCCACCAGATAGCCGTTGAGCGCTATCAACATCCCGGCGACAAGGCCGGCCCCACGCCCACCTATTCGGGTGATCAGGCACGTCACTGTTAATACCCCCAACAGATTGGCGACTGCAAATGGCATGCGTCCCAAACCTTCGTGGATCGGCCCCGTTAGCAGCCAGAACGCCAGTGGTACTAACACCTGCAGCGGCCCTTTACGATGCAAGAAAACGGCATATCCCTCGCCCTTGCTGATCCGTACCGCTAGGCTGAGCACTTCCACTTCATCTTCGTGAAATTCCGCGTAACCCAACTGGATGAAACGTATCGTTGCCGCGATCACGAACACCCCAGCCAGGATGAATCCCATCCGGGCAGAAGGCCAAGAGAGTGAAGACAGCTTACGTCGCCGAGCGCACAGCCAGGCAGGCAAAGCGATAACAGCGCTAATCGCAATCGGATGCCATCCCACAAGGGGGATATTGATGTAGGCCAGATAAAGCAGACCGAGAATGACCCAAGCAAAGCTCAGTCCACACGCCAGGATGGCACGCTCAATTACATTAGAAGGAGCAGCTGATAAAGCTTCCAGGCAGAGCCAACCGGGCAAAAACCCAAGAATCAGGAATGCCGCGAGAGCACGCCCAATGAGGTGATCACTTGTTGCCAATACCAATGCGGATATGCACCACAGCCCAATCGGCCACCAACGCCGACTCATCAGGCATACGAGCGTTCTATGCCACATAGAGTGGGACATGGAGTTTATAGAGGAAAGGTTAACCGGAGTAACCCAACTCGCGCAGAACAGCTTGGGTTACGACCCGCACCAGTTCCGCCTGAGCACCTGCATCCGTCTCAGAAAAGCTCTCCCCTGTCCATGGGGGCTCCGCAGACGAACCTTGGACTGGACACACACCACAGATGCGACAGAATTCCACCTCCTCGCCCGGGCGTGCCAATCCCATTTTGCGTCGTTGTTCCAAAAGTTTTTCAACCTGAGCAGGGGGCAAGGGCTCTCCCCGGCCCAGCTGCTCCAGAACAACGGTGATCTTGGCGATTTGCTCAATGGCCTCCAAACGCATATAAGCCTCGAGCAAACACTTGCCCACAGTGAGCACACCGTGTCGTTGCAGAACGATGCCATCATGGCCGACAATCAGCTCGCGAATGGCCGACACATTTTCCAAGCTGGCCGGCGTTGCGTACTGGGTGGTCGGGATCAAGCCCACGTTCACAATTACTTCCGGGAGCATACAATTTGCCAAAGAGATGCCCGCAATGCTCAACGCCACTGTGGTCGGCGGGTGTGCATGCACCACTGCCTGGACATCGGGACGCTGGCGATATGCTTCCAGGTGCATGAACACCTCACTGGTGGGCACCAGGTCGCGATTAGCTGCAGTCGCCTGTCCCACTTTGCGACCTTCCATATCTACGATGATCATCTGATCGGGGGACATCATCCCCTTGCAAAGGCCACTAGGGGTGCACAGCACATGGCTCTCATTCAACCGCGCGGAGAGATTACCATCATTTGCCACAACATAGCCACGCTCATACATCAGACGGCCAATTCGCACCATCTCTTCGCGTAGGGCGTATTCGTGGTTCCACTCAGAGCAACCAGTGTACACAGATAGGAACCCCCTATGGGCATATAAACTTCAACAATGGCCCGGGGCTAGGCCAAATAGTAGGGACGCGAAGTGACAGTGGCATCCACATTACATCATCAAAAGGCGCTGCAAATGCTGTATGGCGCGATCATCATAAGCTCGTTCACCACATACATCACATACAACCGCGGGCACCTGGTTAACCACCAACAGACGGTCGCCCAACCATCGAACATAGCTCATCACGCGCGGTTGGAGCCGACCGATATGGCAAACTGGGCATATTGGTTCCATGAACTCGCCTATTCCTTGTTGGACTGATGGTTAGAGCCAAACAATGTTCCCAACCAGTAGAACAAGGTAGTGGTCGAAGTGGGTGCATCGCGCGTAATCAATCCCCACGAGCTGGGTGGCCAGTAAGAGATCCACGCTCTGCCCACAATATTGGCACGCGGTAGCATGCCCCACATATGTGAATCACTTGAACTATCGCGGTTATCCCCCAGGACAAAGTACTCATCTGGCCCCACGCGTCGCGGTTCCATCGAATAGGAACCCCGCCGCACCGTATAGGGCTCTTTGAGTGGCCTGTTGTCAATATAAACCTGTCCATTGCGAATCTCAACCAACTGACCTGGCAAGCCAATAATGCGCTTTACATAGTCCTCACCGGGTCGGTTGGGTGGCTCAAACACCACCACATCGCCCACTTGGGGATCACTGAAGCGGTAGCTGACCTTATCGATGATAAGATACTGACCGTTATGCAAGTTTGGTTCCATGCTGGTGCCCACTACTCGGAAATTGCGTACGAGCGCCTGGATCGCAAAGAAGATGATCAGGGTAAGTACAATGGTTTCCAGGATTTCCCCAACAACGCTGCGTACGCTCTTTGTGCTGGCAGGCTGAGCTTCTTGTACAAGGGTCATATCACCAGCCTCTGCCTGCACGGTAGGCGCATAGGGGTTTGGTGATGGATTGTCTCTGCCTCTTTCCTCCGAAAAGCCGCTCAACATTATCCCTCGCTCACCATCCAATTCTGTTGGCAAATTATAGTATCGTCACAACTGTCGGGCAAAACCCCCTCAGTGAATATCTAGGTTTTCTTCCTAAGAAGCAATTATGACCACCGAATATGACGCGGATAGTGGTTCTTCACAACCGCTCCAACCCGTTTACCCCACCCCAGGGCATATCCTTCATAGGTAACCAACACCCAGCCCTCAGGACCAGGGCCTGGTAGGGGCTGACCCTGCAGATAGGAGACCACCGCGGAGATATTGCCACTCAAATCCAAAAAGCGGTTAACATCCGTACAACGCAATGTCATCGCCAAGGCATGAGAAGGGACAAACTGGTCACGCATGACGCTGCCCAAGAGCCAGCCGGCTCGTACAACACGCAATCCCCCCCACTCTGTGGGAGATATGGGCGACCAGAAAAGCTTTCGCCCAGCCAAATACCAGCCTGAATTGGGCATCTCCTTTGTCAAGAGCGTATCATTCCAAAATGTCTCGACCAGACGACTGATCTTGCCGGGCAAGGGAGCATTGCAAGCTGCGAAATGCTGATGCGTGGCAGCGCCCTCTCTCTCCAATACCGCAATAAAATGACCTTCGCCGATAGTGAGGTGGGGCCAAAGACGCACACAGCGCTCCAAGGGCAATCCTCGCGCTAAATCAGATGCGATCCAATCTGATCTCCCAGGGCTGAAGCCCGGCAAGCGTGGCGGCTCAACGAGACGGTAGTCTCCTCGCGCATGAAGGAAACGGGCCACGACCGCTTCGTTCTCTTCTGGGGCAAAGGTACAGGTCGAGTAAACCAGCCTTCCGCCCTCCCGCACCAGATCTGCCGCTATAACTAGCAGAGCATTTTGGCGTGCTGCGCAGCCCTCCACGACAGATGGCGACCACTCATGACGTGCAGCAGGATTCTTGCGAAACAATCCTTCACCCGAACATGGGGCATCGACCAAAACGCGATCAAAAACCCCACTCCACCGATCTGCCAGCGCTTTGACACTCTCATTTGTCACCAGGATCGACTGAGCTCCAAACAGCTCCAGATTGGTTAGCAACCTGTTTGCCCGGCTGCGCACGGCTTCATTTGCCACCAAGAGTCCCACATCCCGCATCCGAGCCAATAGATGAGTGGCTTTTCCTCCTGGTGCAGCACATAGATCCAATACAAACTCTCCCGGCTTGGGGTCGAGCAAGATGGCCACGGCCATGGCGCTTGGATCCTGCAAATAGTAGAGACCGGCAGCGTAATAAGGATGACGACTCGGGCGCACCCGTTCCCCATTGGTGAGCACCAGAAAGCCTTCCGGGCACCATGGCACGGGCTCGAGCGAAAAGGGGCTAATGGAGTAAAATGCTTCCGGAGTAATCTTAAGGGTGTTGACACGCAAGCCCGAACGTGGAGGCTGGCTGAAACTCCCCAGAAAATCTTCCGCCTCCGTGCCAAGTAATGCGCGCATCCGGGCCACAAAAGCGGTAGGGAGATCCTCAGCCATTGGGACGCGCAGAGATAGGCAGCTCAATTGATGCCGTAATACTTGCTGACAAACACCGCCCCCATCTCTCTCTGGCAGGTCTCACAGTAGAAGCCCCATTCGTCGGTAATCTGCTCTGACAATTCCACCAAATCTTCCAAGCTTGCTATCGGGCGCATAGCGCACAAATGAGCACAGTAGATATCCTCCCCCACATGGAGCAAACCCGTTTTGCGCTCGGGCAATGGAATGCCTATGACGCGACCCAAGTTGTGCGCTACTAAGTGGCTCAGCTTCACGATTCGCTCCTTCTGCTCAAAGGAATGGCGTAATTGATGAACCGAGACAACAGCGGCTACGCCATCACGCACAACGCTAAGTACAGAGCGACCATGAGTGTCACTCAAATCTCGCCCCACCAGGGCAAGATCAAAGTGTGGAGTTGAACTTTGCCATGGTTCCATCTCCACCAATCGCAGGTAGGTGTCTCCATCCACTGCTTTCTTATCGGGTGTGATACTGTGTTCAATGTACCAATCCATGCTCGAATAAGCAGACCCGCGCGGCATCATAAGGATCACCCAATCTCCGAACGGCCGAATTTGCGGCAAAGATTGAAATTGGAACCAAAACGGCAAACGTCTCCCCATCTCCGCTACCAGGTGAGTCACCGTATAGACTAACACGCGGGCTTCACTGTCTTCAACATCCTGTGACCAGGTGAGCGATATGAAGGATTCCACAGCACCTCGCTTCTTTGCCGCAAACAACGTATTTCAGAAATCTACGGATGGAGGCCTTACGGACGAGCGCAGCATTCCGGGCAGAACCAGCGCAGCCACTGCCGGTCCAAGATAGTAACACACAATTGCCAGAAGTGTGCCACCAACGACATCCATAATCCAATGTTGTCCTGAAAGAACCGTCGACGCCGCCACCACAATTGTAGCGCCCCACATCCAGATGCGCCATTTAGGTTTCCAATAGCTCCAGTACAGCGTGATCGTCACGGTAATCCAAAGGTGCATGCTGGGGAAAGCATTGTACGTTCGGTCGTGCTCATAGACATAGCGCACGATAGTTTCTGCCCAACCATCCCCATTGAGATCAGGCCGTATCATATAAGTAGGGTAGAGAACAAAAATACAAAATCCGATCAGACAGGCCAGCACCCAAGAAGATGCAAATGCCAGATAAAGTGCATCTCTCATAGACCAGAATGCCCATACGCCGGCCACGATCCACCAGACGATAGCCAACAGATACGGCACAATCCAAATGGGCCAGAATGGCACAATACGATCCAACCATATCTCGACCGTGCTACCGCCTGTCATCAGGCGATTCAGAGGTAGATAGCACAAGCTCACTGCTAACAAAACCGCTGTGATCAGCACGCGCTGTCGCAAATTGAGATGTATGCCAACAAAGAAACGCTCTCCCATAGGCTACCTGTGCTTCGAAATGGATGGGGTCTCAACGTTCAATCGAGACGAGAACACCGCGTACATCCAGCGCCAGTGCCCCTCGCCCTTGCGGCAAAACATAGAGGGGGTTAATTTCCAGCTCCTCAATTTGGGGAAAATCGTGCGCTATCTGGCCCAAGCGAACTACAGCTTCAACGACGGCGGCACGATCACCTGGAGGGGCACTGCGCCAACCTCGCAGCCGTCTTCCCATCATGGTCGCATCCAGCAGTTTCTCCGCCTGGGCATAGCTCAGCGGCGCAATTCCGATCGCTACATCGCGTATGAGCTCTACATCTATCCCGCCACTGCCCACCAACACGAGTGGACCAAATTGAGGATCGCGGCGCACTCCGACAATCGCTTCATAACCACCGCGCAGCATTGGCTGCACAAGCACGCCCTCGAGCGCTGCAACGGATGAGCAGGCACGCATCGCTGCCACAACTCGGGCGAAGGCGTCACGCACTGCCGCCTCATCAGAAAGGTTGATGGCAACGCACCCTGTCTCCGTCTTGTGCACGATCTTCTCAGAAGCTGCCTTGAGCACCACCGGATAACCGATGCGTGTTGCAAGTTCCACCGCCTCATCAGCGCTATGCGCAATGCCCTCCTGAGGGAAACTGATCCCCCAAGCCGTTAACAATCCCCTCAAATCTCCGCGCTGCAAGGCGTCCGCCGACATTCGTTGTACCTCCGCTGGATAAGGTAGCTCGAGTAACGGGCCGACGGGTGCTTCCAACCAACGTTGTCGCTTCAAGAGTGCCGCCAGTGCACTTGCCGCGCGATCCGGAAAGCTAAAGTTAGGGACATCATATCGTCGCAAAAGCGCCACCGCTTGGTGATCTGCCCCTAGACCCATCATAGAGGCCAAGACCGGTTTCTTATGCCGCGCAAAAGCTTCACCAATAACCTCTGCTAAGCTGGTTGGCAAAAACCAATCCTGAGGCCCCACGATCACGATCACGGCATCTACGGCGGCATCGGCCAGCAAAGCTTCGAGCGCTACGCCATATACTGTTGGCCCAGAGCCAGCCAGGACGTCCACGGGATTTTCGATGGTGCATGGCGGAGGGGCCACAGTGCGCAATTTGGCGCGCGTTTCTTCACTCAATTCAGCCAGCTTCAACCCGTATGCTTCCAGCGCATCCACGGCCAAGACACCAGCTCCGCCCGCATTGGTCAATACTGCTACACGGTCGCCTTGAGGCAGGGGTTGTAATGATGCCGCATAGGCCCATTCGGCCAGATCCAGCAGCGTGTTCGCCTGCAAGGCGCCACATCGACGGAAAGCGGCCTGATACGCTTCCAAGCTGCCCGCCAATACGCCGGTATGGGACCTGACCGCCTTGGCACCACCTGAGCCTCTTCCCCCCTTCAAAACAATCAAGGGTTTCTTGCGGCTGATCCTTTCAGCTACCTCTATAAAAGCGCGACCGTCGGAGACACCCTCGATATAAGCGGCAACGACCTGAGTGCGCAGATCCTCACCCAAAGTAGCGAGCATCTCCGTCTCATTGACATCCGCTTGGTTTCCCAAGCTGGCAATGCGTGAAAAGCCGATCTCTTCGTTTTGAGCCCACACCAGCAGCGCTACGCAGAGCGCCCCCGATTGTGACACGAAGCCGATAGGTCCTGGCCGGGGCTTACCGATCGTGAAAGTGACATTGACCGGATGATGGGTGTCAATGGTACCAATGCAGTTTGGCCCAACAATGCGCATCCCAAGTTGTCTGGCCGTCTCGACGAGCGCCTGCTCACGCGCTCGTCCTTCCTCCCCGATCTCGCTGAACCCCCCACTTGAGACAACAGCATGGCGAATACCCCGGGCAGCACACTGTCTGATCACCTCGATAACGCGTTCGGCAGCTACGATGACCACCGCCAGATCGACCGGATCCGGCACCTCTGAGACCGAACGATAGCACCGATATCCAAGGATCTCACTTGCCGCCGGATTCACCGGATATATGCCGCCTTGAAACCCTATATCGCGCAGGTTGCGCACAACTCCGTAACCGGGCTTATAGGGATCGCGTGATGCTCCGATCACTGCGATGCCACGGGGAGTGAAGAACGTTTCGAGCATAGAGAATACCTCGGCGATTAGCAATTAAGCCCGATGACAGTAAGAATGGACTTCCGGATCAACATGGAGGGGGGCTTTGTTCCACAAGCGCACGCAAGTTGCGATAAGTCTCATCAAGCAGCTCGGGAATGACCCGGGTTTCGGCGATTACAGGCATAAAATTGGTGTCACCCAGCCAGCGCGGCACCACATGCACGTGGACGTGATCGTCAATCCCCGCGCCTGCGGCACGTCCCAAATTGACTCCGATATTAAAGCCAGAAGGGGACATACCACGCCGTATAATGCCCACAAAATAGCACACCAGATGCATCAAATCAGCTTGGGTTTCCGGTTCCAGATCATCCAGGTTGGCAATGTGCTCGTAAGGCAGCACCATCAGATGACCGTTGTTGTAGGGATACAGATTGAGCACAGCAAAGACGCGCCGTCCGCGATACAGAACATAATTGGCGGGATCGTTCTGCTCGCCCTGAGCTACCATTCGGCAGAAGACGCAGCCTTCATGCCGGACCTGACCTACCACATAAGGTTTTCTCCAAGGCGTCCAAATGTGTTTCAAAACAGCTCCTCCCTGCCTCAAGGTAGTCCGTTGACATCGCCAGCGATTATGAGCCGGGCATCTTCCCACTATTAACAGCAAGCCGCATAGCTGCGTAGAAAACAATGAGCATCCTTATCTACCCCTCACGTTTTCCACACAACTCTGCGGCTATGCCAAGAGCAACTCTCTACTAGGTTAGCCGGTACACTCCGATCCTCTACGCATCCTCGCGTCTCTAATCTCAGCGTTCCCAGAACGAGAACTTGGTTAACGTTTCGTGTATTGAGGAGCTTTGCGCGCGCGTTTTAGACCGGGCTTCTTGCGCTCTTTAGCTCGCGGGTCACGCGTCAGCATCCCCATTTTGCGCAATATGGGTCGATTCTCGGGATCGAACTTCAGCAGAGCACGCGCCAGTCCCAGTCGTATGGCATCTGCCTGCCCGGTGATACCACCTCCTGTGACATGAACTGTCACGCTAAAACGCCCCACATTATTCGTGGCAACCAACGGCTCACTGAGATTTTTAACATCCCACTCGCGCGCAAAATACTGTTCCACCGGTTTGTCATTTACAACAATTGTGCCATCCCCGCCTGGATAAATGCGCACCCGTGCAGTGGCCGCTTTTCTCCGGCCAACGCCTTCATAGTACGTAAACTCCGATTCCGCCACGCTTGTCTCCCCCCTATGCGATGTTCAGTACTTTAGGTTTCTGAGCTTGATGTGGATGAGCAGGGCCGGCATACACTTTAAGCTTCTTAAATAGCTTGCGGCCCAGTCGATTCTTAGGCAACATCCCACGTACTGCCGCTTCGATCACGCGTTCCGGATGGAGCGTCAGCTGCCGCCGGAGGCTCACCTGCTTAAGCCCTCCAGGATAGCCACTGTGGCGGTAATATATCTTCTGGTCCAACTTTTTGCCGGTAACCCGAACTTTTTCCGCATTCACAACGATCACAAAGTCGCCGCAATCGACGTGTGGGGTATAAAACGGCTTATGCTTGCCACGCAGGATTGCAGCAACTTGTGTCGCCAAGCGCCCTAAGGTCTGTCCCTGGGCATCCACGACTAACCACTCGCGTTCAATCTCGTGCGGTTTAGCTGAATAAGTTCTCACTTCATCCTCACTCCTTCCAGTACGCCGAGCTTAGTCGGCATACCCAATCTTCACCAGGCACAACCCTTGCGCTGGTGCTGGCGGTGCGGTCAACTGCCCAGCACCTCCTTGCACCAGCAAGGCCATCTCCTCGGGTACGCGCTGTCCACGTCCAATCTGCAACAGGGTACCCACAATTCTGCGCACCATATGACGCAGAAATGCATCTGCGGTGATCTCGAATATCAGGCGCTTGCCCTCGGCAATCCATTCTGCTTGCGATACCCTGCGCACCGTATTGTCACCTTGAGGCGCTTTCCCAAAAGCAGCAAAATCATGACGCCCTATTAAGTATCGACTTGCCCTCTGCATCGCTACCACATCTAATGGCTCAGGCACGTGATACGCATACCGCTGCCAGAGCGGCGAACGTACCGGGTCGTTCCACACCACATAGCGATACTGCCGCCACAATGCGTCATAGCGCGGATGAAAGCCAAAATGTACGACTTGACAATCTCGCAGCACAACATCTATCGGCAACACCGCATTCAGTGCCCGTTGCAGGTCTTGAGCAGAATGTCGCCACACTACATTGAACGCAACCACCTGCCCAAGCGCGTGCACACCGGCATCGGTGCGGCCAGCTCCCACGATGCGCACTTTCTGCTGGGTGACTTTTTCGATCGCTTTCTCTATCTCACCTTGTACTGTGCGCCCACACGCCTGATATTGAAAGCCCAGGAAATCACTCCCGTCATACTCAACCGTAGCCCGGTAACGCAACTCCATGTGGTTTACGGCGCGATACTCTTGCCCCCAAACCCCCTTGCCTAATCAAGCAACGAGATCTGCACCATTGGGGCAGCGTCTCCCTTGCGCGGGCCGAGCTTATAGATGCGCGTGTAACCGCCTGCACGTCCTTCATAGCGCTCCGCCAGCTCTTCGAACAGCTTGCGCAATACTGCCGCATCATGGATCTCACGTGCTGCCAATCGGCGCGCATAGAGGTCGCCCCGCTTGGCCAGCGTGATCAAACGTTCAGTCTGCGCCCGGATTGCCTTCGCTTTGGCTTCGGTCGTGCGGATCTTCCCGTGGCGCAGTAGCTCAGTGACCAGATTGCGAAACAAAGCTGTCCGATGGCCCGAATCACGGCCCAGATGTCTTCCTACTACCTGATGTCTCATGATACAGGCTCCCCTTCAGCCGCCAGCTCTATCGGCTCAGATTTCTCTTTCTCCTCAGAAACTTCTGGGGTCTCGGCAAGTTCGTCCTTTTGCTCTTCCTCCTTTGGCTCTTTCAGAACTTCCAAGAATCCCTTCTCCTCCAGCTTGCTGAGCAGCTCGTCCAATGATTTTTGTCCAAAGTTGCGAATGGCCAGAATCTCGTTCTCGCTCTTGCGCAACCTCTCCAGGATCTCGCCCACCTGGGTGATACCGGCGCGCTTCAAGCAATTGTAAGCGCGAACACTCAGCTCGAGTTCCTCGATGGGCACCTCATACAGATGGGCCGGAATTCCAGTCTTCACTTCGACCTCTTCAATCGGCTCCACCTCAGCCACACCAGCGATCAAAGTGAAATGCTCCACCAGGATGCGCGCTGCTTCCCTCAGCGCATCGTGAGGTGAGATGGTACCATCTGTTTTAACCTCAAGGATCAGTCGATCGTAATTGGTCATCTTGGCCACACGCGCGCGTTCTACGACATAGTTTGCCGACACAACCGGGCTGAAGACTGCGTCTACAGGTATTTCACCGATGGGCAAGCTACCCCGTTCCTCTGAGGGTGAATAGCCTCGTCCACGCTCTACTACCAGCTCGACGTCCAAGGAAGCTTCGCCCGAGTCCGCTGTGAGCAGAGCCAAATCAGGGTTGACGATTTCCACATGGGGCGGACCTTCCAAATCGCCCGCTGTGAGCGTTCCCTCGCCTTTCAACTCTGCGTGCAGTCGCGCCGGCTCGTCGCTAAACATTTTGACGCGCAGCTTCTTCACATTCAGAATGAAAGCGATCATATCCTCACGCGCGTGAGGGATCACCGAAAACTCATGATGCACCCCGCTGATGCGCACAGATGTTACTGCGGCGCCTGGGATGGAAGAAAGCAACACGCGACGCAGAGCATTCCCCAACGTAATACCATAACCGCTTTCCAATGGACCAATGCTGAATCGGCCATAATTGCGCGTCGCCGCTTCGGTTTCGATTTTAGGTAAGACCAAATCTTTCATTTCCGCTAAGACACCCTCCTCCAGATGTTCCCTAAGTCCAACGGAATGCCCCCCACTCTAAGGAGAAATAGAGCACTTCCGTCAACACTGGAACTCAGCGGCTGTAATACTCGACTATCAGCTGTTCATTCAAAGTAATATCGATATCATCGCGTGAGGGTGCACTGATCACCGAGCCTACCAGATTAGCTGCGTCCAGGCTGAGCCAGCCCGGGGTACGTGTTCCGTCCAAACGCTGCGCCAGATCCTTGAAATAGGCGGTACGGCGGCTCGATTCCCGAACTGAGATCTTGTCACCAACCTTCACCAGGAACGAAGGGATATCGACCTTTGCATCATTAACCGCGAAGTGTCCGTGTCGCACCAGCTGCCGTGCCTGGGCACGCGAGTCCGCAAAACCAAGCCGATAGACAACGTTGTCCAATCTCCTCTCCAACATAGTGAGGAGATTGACACCCGTTAGGCCTGGCTGTCGTTGTGCCCGTTCAAAATAACGGCGAAACTGACGCTCTAGAATACCGTAAACGCGCCGTGCCTTCTGCTTCGCTCGCAACTGCAGCGCATAGTCCGACTCCTTGCGCCGAAACTGAGCTTGTTTTCCATGCATGCCAGCAGGGTAAGAACGCCGCTCAAAAGAGCACTTCGGTGAAAAACAGCGTTCACCCTTCAGAAACAGCTTTTCGCCTTCGCGGCGACACAGTTTACAAACCGGTTCTGAATGACGTGCCAAAGCAATCCTCCCACTCTTAAAAAATATCCTGACCGCCCATCATACACGCCGCTTCTTGGGAGGGCGACATCCATTGTGCGGGATCGGTGTGACATCTGTGATGGAACGCAGCTTGAAACCTGCTCCTTGTAAGGAGCGAATCGCCGCTTCGCGGCCTGGCCCAGGCCCCTTCACGAATACATCGATCTCCCGCACCCCTTGTCCTTGCGCAACGCGCGCGACCTGTTGCGCTGCCATCTGGGCAGCGTATGGAGTGCTTTTCCGAGAACCTTTGAAGCCGGCAGAGCCAGCACTTGCCCAAGACAAGGTATTCCCCTGCGGATCTGTAATCGTGATGATCGTATTGTTAAAGGTGGCGTGAACGTAAGCACGCCCTATCGGCACATTCTTGCGCTCTTTGCGACCGGTGCTCCGGCGTGCAGATGTCTTCCCATTAGCCATACCCAGCTTCCTCCATCATGCATCCACGAGATCAATACTTCTCAAACCCATATTACTTCTTAGCACGTGATCGCTTGCGTCCGGGTACAGTCTTGCGCGGGCCACGCTTGGTGCGCGCATTAGTGCGTGTGCGCTGACCCCGCACTGGCAAGTTGCGTCGATGCCGCAGCCCCCGGTAACACTGAATCTCCTGAAGACGCTTGATATTCATCTGCACTTCACGCCGCAGGTCACCCTCAACCACATAGTTCTTGTCTATGACCTCGCGCAATCTGGCGACTTCATCCTCGGTCAAGTCCCTGACGCGTGTGTCGGGGTTCACCTGGGCCATGCGCAACACGTCTTGACTGGTACGGCGTCCAATTCCGTAGATGTATGTCAAAGCAATTTCCACACGCTTATCACGTGGCAGGTCAACACCTGCAATACGTGCCATTCACAAACCTCCTTTCCTCATCAACACGCTGGCAAAGAAACCACGCACCGTCTATCCTTGACGCTGCTTATGTTTGGGATTCGTGCAGATGACACGGATAATGCCCCTGCGCTTAATGATCTTGCATTTCTCACAACGACGCTTAACAGATGGTCGTACTTTCATCGGTGAAACTCCCCTTCACACCTTACTAACAACTAACTGTGCTACAAAGCGTTCCTTATAGTCGCGTCAATATTTCTGGCTCGCCTTCGGTCACCAACACGGTATGCTCAAAATGGGCCGAGCGCGAGCCGTCTGCCGTCACAACCGTCCAGCCATCCTCCAAAACCTTCGTCCGCCAGTCCCCTGCTACCACCATTGGCTCAAGCGCCAAGGTCATCCCGCTCAACAACGGGTAGTTCTTAGGACGTTGACCGCGTTCACCCAGATAGTTGGGTATATCCGGCTTCTCGTGCATATGGCGTCCGATGCCATGGCCCTGGTACTCGTGCAACACGTTGAAACCATTTCGCTCCACGTGGGTCTGAATGGCACGGATCAGGTTCCATAAATGATTACCCTCGCGCGCCTGAGCGATCCCAACACTCAGAGCTTCCTCGGTCACCCGAATCAGACGCTGCGATATTTCGTCCACCTCACCGATCGGTAGAGTGATCGCAGCATCACCGTGATACCCCCCGTAGATGGCGCCCACGTCAATGCTTAGGATATCACCTTCCTTAAGCAGGCGATCCGGGCTCGGTATACCGTGCACCACCTCCTCATTAATTGAAGTACATATCGAGGCGGGAAAATCGTTCTTCCCATTGCCGGGATACCCCTTGAAGGAGGGGATCCCACCCCGTTTACGAATAATCTCCTCCGCCAAGCGATCCAGTTCGGCGGTCGTGACTCCTGCACGTGCCTTCTGGCGCATTGCCTCCAGCACCTCAGCGACAATCCGGCCAGCCTGACGCATCAGCGCCACCTGTTCCTTGGTTTTGCGCTCGACCGGCGGTCGCTTATCCTTCATCCTCTTCCGTCACACGCTATAGCTGCTTTGAGTTCGGCCTCCACGCCCTCTATCGGCTGATTGCCGTTGATTTCTACCAAGACACCCTGATTCTTGTAGTAATCAATCAACGGGCTTGTCTGTTCCCAATAAACCTTCAAACGATAGCGCACCGTTTCAGGCCGGTCATCATCGCGCTGATAAAGCTCTCCTCCACAGCGATCGCACACCCCATCCTGGTGGGGTGGATTATACACAATGTGATACACTGCAGCACATTTGCGGCACACGCGGCGCCCACTTAATCGCTCCACCAACACCTCATCCGGTACGATGATATTTAGTACCTGACAAATCCGGTGACCGCGTTTTGCCAGCGCCTCATCCAACGCAATTGCCTGTCCAAGGGTTCTGGGGAAGCCATCCAGCAGTGCCCCCTGCTGACAATCCGGTCGCGACAACCGTTCCATCACCATCGCTGTGGTGAGGTCATCCGGCACCAATTCCCCTCGTTCGATATAGGTAACTACCTGGCGACCAAACTTCGTCTTATTGAGCAGATGCTCACGGAAAAGGTCACCGCTGGCCACATGGGGAACTCCGAGTGTCTCTTGCAAGAAGGCCGCCTGAGTTCCCTTGCCCGCCCCTGGTGGGCCCAGCAACACCACGAATTTTGGCTCAGATGACATCTGTGCTATCCCTTGCGTCTACTTGATGAATCCTTCGTAGTGACGCATCAGAAGCTGGGCTTCCAGCTGCCTCACTGTATCGAGCACCACACCCACCACAATTAGCAATCCAGTACTTGTGATCAGCAACGCTTGGGTTTGCCCTCCTGTGCGCTCCAGTCCAGGAACCAGCTGCACGACCCACGGCAGAATCGCCACTCCCCCCAAGAAGATCGCACCCACCAGTGTGATGCGTTGCACCACACGGTTGAGATATTCCTCCGTGCGTTTGCCTGGTCGTAAGCCAGGGATAAACCCGCCCTGACGCTGTAGTGACTCGGCCAGATTCTGCTGGCGGAAGATCACATCCGTGTAAAAATACGTGAACCCAATCACCATTAGAAAATACATAATCCAATAGACCCACGCGCCACCCGAAGGTTGCAACGTCTCGTACACCCCATTGATCATGCGTTGCAGAAAACCCGTCGCTCCCGGGTGATAGAAGTAGCTGGCAATGGTGCTTGGGAAGATCATAATGGATTGAGCAAAGATCAGCGGGATCATACCCGCGCTGTTAACGCGCAACGGGATGTGAGCACTTTGCCCTCCATACACGCGCATACCCCGTACGCGCTTGCCGTATTGCACCGGAATGCGCCGCTGCCCTTCTTGCACGACTACGATAACACCTATCGTGGCAGCCGTGATAAGAGAGAAAATAATCAGACCTACATAGTCCTGGCTAATAATGAACCGCCCTACATTCTGCGGCAGGCGCGCTACAATACCTCCGAATATGATCAACGACACACCATTGCCAATGCCTTGCTCCGTGATCAGCCCGCCCAGCCACACGGCGAAAATAGTGCCCGCGGTCATCGTGGCGATCGTCGCGATCGTCCCCAAGGGATTCACGTCGAAACCGAAATTTGGCAGCACGTTGATCCCAACTGAACGTTGTAGGAAGACTGCCTGACCATATCCTTGCAGGGCCGCCAGCGGCACGGTCAGCCAATAGGTGTACTGGTTCAGCTTCTCACGCCCGCCGGGATCCTTGGCAATCTGTTCCAGCTGCGGAATGATGGGTG
>JBMFPH010000033.1:0-20802 GCA_049969215.1 Anaerolineae bacterium
TCCCCACGTATTCGGATCCGGTTTCGCTACGATCCAACAGGCATTGCTTGGTGAGCTGCCGTGGGGCTTATTGTTGGCGCTGGTGCTGTTGAAACCGCTGGCCACTTCGTTGACGCTTGGCTCTGGCAATTCTGGCGGGGTGTTTGCGCCGTCGCTGTTCCTGGGAGCAGCGTTAGGAGGAGCCTTCGGCCATGCAGTTGGTCAGCTAACACCGGGTGGTACGGCGGGCGTGGGCGCTTTTGCCGCCGTTGGTATGGCAGCAGTCTTTGCCGCTGCTGCGCGTGCTCCTCTCACTGCTATCCTGATCGTTTTCGAAATGACCGATGATTACTATCTCATTGTGCCATTGATGGCCGGCGTCATCGTGAGTTACATCCTGGCTGAGCACTTGCATCCGGAATCCATTTACACGCTGAAGCTCACTCGCCGCGGCATTCGTCTGCGCCGTGGGCGTGACGTGGATGTGTTGAGCACAGTGCGTGTGGAGGAAGTAATGGTGCGTGAACCGATCACGGTGCCGCTGGACATGCCTGTATTGCAGTTGGTGGAAGAATTCCTGCGTACTGGTCGTCACGGCTTTCCTGTGCTGGACGCACAAGGTAGGCTATATGGAATGGTCTCCCTTGAAGATTACCGTCGCGTCGCCCAGGACAGCCAGATTGATTCCTTGAATCATACGACGGTGAAGGATATTGCCACACGCGATGTGATCAGCGTTTTCCCTGACGATTCGGTTGATCTGGCACTACGTCGCATGGCCCCACGCGACCTTGGGCGTCTGCCCGTGGTAGCACGTGACAATCCACAGCGGCTGCTTGGTGTTGTGCGACGCAATGATATTCTGCGAGCCTATGAGCTGGGGGTCGTGCGACGAGAGACAGTGCGTCAGCATGCGGAACAGATTCCATCCAGCAAGGACGGCGATACCGAGTTCGTGAGCATACTCGTCACGCCCGATGCAGGGATTGCCGGTAAAACCATCGCAGATCTCCTTATACCGCGCGGGGCAGTTTTGGTGTCCATCCGCCGTGGGAACGAGCTATTGATCCCACGGGGTGACACTGTATTACAACCTGGTGATATTGTGCTCGCACTTTGCCAACGGCAAAGCGTGAATGAGCTGCGTGCGGCACTGCAGCGCTCTTCTGCGTCGATGACGTCACCACGCGAAGCACCGAATGTGGACAACCCGCCAGCAGGCAAGACAGCGAGGCGAAAATGAACCCGGTCCCAAGCGGAGGGCATTCCAGACGATAGGAACGGGATAATCAGGCCTTCACCCCTCGGACTTGCATTCACATCTCCGGTGGGATCAGCTTCAATGACCCCACGAGAATTTCCGCTCGAGAGTGGGCAGTGAAGCTACCGCTTCAATCGTGAGCGTCCGGTCGCCGGCCGCGCTGTCAAACCAGGCCGCCGGATCGACCGGGTCGGCGATCAACCATGGGCAGAAGGCGAACAATTGGGTGTGGTCGCGGTAGATCACCGTCGCCCACCTCACACCGAGCTGGACGAGACGATTGATCTGGCGTTGCGCCTCGATGACATCGTACTGGTGCGTTTGCAGAAAATACATCCTGCGTCCGTTGTCTCCAGATGGCCGCGGCCACGTCCGCAGCCAATCCCCGTAGGATGCACCAGGTGAGGGAAACGCACGCAGTGGCGGTACGACATTTTGCACAGGCTCAACCGGCACAAAAGTGACCCGGCGCCGCACGTCCGCATCGGTCGCGATCCAAGAAGTCGCGTCGAGGTGCACCTTGCCGCGCCGCCCGATGAACCATGGCAAGTCGGCTTTGTCCAACACAACCAACCGGTGGCGGTCGAGCAGGAGTGGGTTGTCCGCGTCCGTATAAACTGAAGGGGATGCGCCGCAGTCTGTGATGCGAGCAATCCGGTCGTCACCTGCGACCCACACCGTGCCATCAGCGGCACGTGCCAGCGACCAAGATGCTGCGTCGAAGCTCGCCGGGCAAGGGTGCATCGACCCATCGTGGTAGGTGTACAATCCACCGGCAGTCGCTGCCCACACGGGACCGCTAGGTTCGGCCAATAAAGCATAGATTGCCGGCTGTCCTAGCAGCGATAGATGCTCCGTCCACCGCTGACGATGCGTGTCGTAGCGCAACAGCTCGCCTGAGCGCGTCGCAATCCACACCGCTGCAAGTGGAGGATCATATGTCACTGCACGGATGTCCTGGATTGCATCGTGACCCCTGCCCGGCAACGAACCACCGAGCCATTCGGAATGCGATACTGCTTGTAGGAGTCATCCTGTGTGTTCCAACGGGTAAGTAGCCCGGATTCGTTTGCCGCCCACAGGGCACCGTCTGCCATGTCGCGGCGGTGGCTTCCGGATAGTCGCGTTGTTCGGCCTCGAGGTCTACTGGCTGCGGCAGCCCGGTCAGCAGGCGATCTCCAGCCAGACACACTGTTGGAGTAGCGACTACGTCATGGGTAGTTATTGAAAGGCCACCGTGAACCACAGCCATGCCGGCGCTGATCACCACCAACAGGAGAATGACACCAGCGCAATACCGGGTCCATCGCTTAATTCTTTGAGCCCTCTGCGCACCTTCCATCGACATGTGCAATTTTGGGGTGGGATGTTGTTGATACCCAGGCTCTGGCCTAAGCGCCTGGATGGGACCGGACCAAAGGCGATGGTGCTTGCGAGGGTGTCCATATTCCACCTGGCTTCGGTGATTCGGCCGCTTAACGGTCGCAGGCCGAGTCTCTCATTACAGCTCGTTATCACACGCGGCTCTGTATCCGTGTCGGCACTGACACGGATACAGAGCCAACATGTTACCAGATGTGTATGCCAAAGAACGCAGTAATGAATTTGACAGCGACGTAAAGGAAATACAATCCAAAGATCAGCTTGAGCGTGGCAGGTTTGAAGCGTTTGATGATCGCTGCGCCTACCTGTGCGCCGACTATGGTGCCAGCAGCTAGCAGGAGACCTGTTGACAGCTCCACAAAACCTTGTGCCAACTTGATCCCGCCACCGACCGCTGCTAGCGGAATCATCGTCGCGAGTGACGTGCCCATTGTGATGTACACAGGCGCGCCGAACAGGTAAATCAGACCTGGCACCAGTGCGTAGCCGCCGCCGACCCCTGCAATCCCCGTGGCAATGCCGACGACAAAGCCAAACACAGCCATCTCCCAACCTGCGCCCGCAATGACATTCCCCTCGCGCTGTGCACCAGCGCGCCGGAATGTGCCCTCGTAGATCATCCGGATGGCAGGCCAGAGGAAGATCAGGCCCAGGATCAGCCCCAACAGTCCGGCCTGGCTTGCCAACAGTGTGAAGAGCCACGATCCGAGCAGCACCCCCAGGATGCCACCACCGCCCAACCATAGAAAAGCACGCACATCCACGTTGCGCTGGATCAGATGGCCATATCCTCCTGACAGCGCAGTGAAAATCACAGCGAAGAGCGTCGTGCCGACCGCGACGGCCGAGGGATAGCCCATCCAGAAATGGATGATCGGCAACATCACACTGCAGCCACCCGTGCCGATCAGTCCTCCGAGCACACCAGCGAAGAAGCCGACCACGACCAGAATAACACCCCGCCCTAGATCCATCGGCGCCACATCACGCACAGCCCCAATGCGCATGGCAATAGCCCACACAGCCAACGCAGCGATGATGATCACCAAAATGGCAACGGGTATCTGTCCAACCAGCCGCGATCTGGACGATGTTGTCATATTACACCTCCTTCAGGAAAGCAGATTTGCATTCAATATCGACTTCCAAGCAACACCGACTCTCAAGGGATGTCCTGAGGAGGTGGCCGCTTGACACCCGGGCCACGGCCCGTTACACAAAAACATCTGTGCAGATGCGCACGGCAATTCGTCCGCCTGCATGCCGAAATGGGCGCTTCTGTCTGGCGCGAGAAGCCACTAGGCGCCTTAAGGTGGCGACTCTTCTGGACCGTCAACCAAGGACAATACAACTCTGCCATTCACTTCTCACTGCTCTTGGGTATGTGCTCATTTCTGAGCAAACCATCCCGGATCCAGGCGGTCAGTTCTGCAGCGTGTACGTAACCAACGACCTGTACATCTTGTCCGGTAACGCCCTCGACCTCGGCGATAGACTGGTAGATTTGCAGCAGGAGCGGAAGGGCAATCGGGCACAGAAACGAGGACGGGCGAAACTTGTAAGACACGCGCCCGTCCTCGTTCACCACCAGATCCTCGACCAGGCGCATACGTATGACATCCGCACCGGTTTCTGGATCAATCACTGATGCAAGCTGCCCGAGGATAGCCTCTCGTAACGAAGCTGGCGAAGAGAGCCGACCCATTTCTTTCATTTACTCAACCCATAACTCAGTTACGCTACAGCTCCACTGGGCACTCACCCGCACATCCGAGGCTGCCACACGGGGTGCTGACATTTTGGGGCGGCCAGCACCGCAACCTTTCGCCCATCACTCAGGGTTTCCAGACCTCCCATACTTTACCCACCAATGCGGGGGCCGGCTTGAGTGTCACCTGTCCGGGTTGCCAGCCTGAGGGCGTCACCTCTCCGGTAGCCCGCACGTGCTGGAAGGCCTTAATCTGCCGGATCAGCTCATCCGGATTACGCCCCACCTCGGGTGTCAGCACCTCCATCGCCCGGATGATGAAGTCGGGATCGATGATGAAGCGACCTCGAATATCCACACCGGCCGCTTCGTCATACACTCCATATACCATGCCGATCTTGCCCCCGGCGTCGGACAACATAGGGAATGGCACCCCTCCGCTAACCATCTTGGACAGCTCTTGCTCCTGCCAGATCTTGTGCACAAAGCGGCTGTCCGTGCTAAGCGCCAGCACTTCCACCCCCAGCGCCCTCAATTCCTCGTACCGGACGGCGACCGCCGCCAGTTCGGTCGGTCAGACAAAGGTGAAGTCTCCAGGATAGAAACACAGAACGATCCATTTGCCTTTGTAATTGGAGAGTTTGACTGGCTGGAATCCCACGCCTTGGATGAAAGCGTTCGCCTCGAAATCAATTGCTTCTTGACCAACACGCGCTGTCATTTTGCTGACCTCCTGAATCGATAGGGCTTCTGCTTGAGGAGTGGTGAGTTGAGGGGTAGGCACAAGTGGCCCACGTGCCGGTTTGACACAACCATCCTGTAGCTGTGCCATAGAGACCTCCTTTCTCCTGTTAAGGAATACAAGCACATTTCACGGGTAGCCTACACCAGCTATAAAGATAGGTCAAGACATTCTCGGGAGGGTGCGTTGCATCACTCTAGGTTTCCCAGCTGTTCCAACAGTTCGTCCCAAATTGCGGATATTGCCTGAGATGCCGGGCAGCTCACAGTTGTCACCGGTCGTCCATTGGCCATCGCGTGGGTCACTGCCAGATCAAAGGGGATTGTTCCCAGAAGCGAAAGTCCCTCTTCACGACAAAAGCGTTCGATCTGGTGGGTGCCTTGTGGATAGATGTCTGCCTTGTTGACCGCAACAGCAGTGGGAATACCAAAATGATGTGTCACGCCCCAGGCGCGCTCCAAATCGTGCAAACCTGCTACGCTTGGCTCGGTGACAATCAACGCCAAGTCGGCACCCGCAGCTGCGCTGATGACCGGGCAGCCAATGCCTGGCGGACCATCTACTAATACAAGGGGATATTGCTCATCCAAAGCCAGCAGACGCGCCATTTGTTTCACCAGAGTGACCAGCTTGCCAGAGTTCTCTGCTCCGGGTCGCAACGCGGCATGAAACAACGGTCCGTAGGGCGTCGACGAGCGAAACCACTGCCCCGCTCTTTGGGGCCGCATCTGGATCGCTTGCTGAGGACAAGCATATACGCATGCCGCACACCCCTCACATGCGAATTCGTCCACCTCCGCGTAGATTGCCTCAGCTGCCGAAGGGATCGAGATGGCATCAAAGCGACATGTCGTTGCACATATCCCGCAGCCCAAACACAGAGCTGGATCGACGACAGCCAGTTCACCGCCTATGAAATCGTGTGCCTCTAGCTGCCTTGGCTGCAGAACGAGTTCGAGGTTGGACGCGTCCACATCAGCGTCTACCAATACGAGGCGCATTTGCTCAGCTGAGGAACCATCGGAGCTGTGATAGGCGTTCGCCAGATGGGCAAAGGCAGCCACCAGGCTCGTCTTGCCGGTGCCACCCTTGCCACTGAGGATCACCACCTGTTTCATACCACAATGCTCCTCGCCTCAAGATGTTGGATGCGCTCAAACAGGTCACGAAATGCCGCTGTGTATGCAGGTCGCACCGCGATCAATGGCTTGCCGGCAGCTAGTGCCTGACCAATGTCACGCTCCAGGGGAATACGCATTAAGATCGGCAGCTCAGCATCGACGCAGAAACGTTCCAACGTTCCATCGCTTGTCATATCGCGGTTGACGACGACACCAGCCGGGATGTTCATTTCACGCACCAGCTCCACGATCAGGCGCAGGTCATGCAGGCCGAAAGGGGTCGGCTCACTCACCAGTAACGCGAAGTCAGCCCCGCGCAGCGTTTCGACCACCGGGCAGGAGGCCCCAGGCGGTGCATCGCGAATTTCCACCGTTTCCGACGTGGACACCTGCGGACATATCTCTGACGTGACGGCCCACTTCTTCAGCTGCCGGATCACCGGCGTTGCACTCGGTTCACCAATCTCAAGCACTCCACGAACGAACGTTATACCCGTCGGTGTGCTACCCGCCTCCAGGACACCCAGCAGCCTCCCGTATTCGCTGAGCGCCGCCTCGGGGCAATTCGTTACGCAGCTACCGCAGCCGTGACATAGTTCAGGGAAGACCAGCACTTTGCTGCCTATCACAGCGATGGCGTGATAGCGACACACCTCAGCACAATGCCCACAACCAGTGCACCGTACCTCGTCCACGCGCGGGACAAGACGGTGCACTGGTTGATGCAGGACAAAATTTGGCTTCAGTGTTAGATGCGCGTTCGGTGCCTCTACGTCGCAATCCAGGAAGAGCACCGGTCTATCTTCCACCGCCAGTGCCAAGCTGGTAGCGATGGTGGTCTTGCCGGTGCCACCCTTGCCACTGGCGACCGCGATGCGCATCAGCGGCCTCCCTTCACCGAGCCATGATGCCCGCGCTGCGTGGGTCCTGCCACCGGCTCCAGATTGCCAGCACGATACTGGTGCAACAGTTGCCGCACAGAGGGCACCTCGCCACGCGGCGCCAAGTACATCGCCAGCCCGGCCGCGCTGAGAGCGCGGTAGGCGTTCGGACCGAAATCGCCGCTGATAACCGCAGTCACACCCTGGTTGGCTATAAACTGCGCCGCCTGCACTCCGGCGCCACCAGGTGCATCCATTGCTGGATTTGTGTGGGACTGCCACGTGTCCGTTTCTTCGTCGAAAACAATGAAATAAGCTGCCCGTCCAAAGCGCGGGTCAAACGACGCATCCAGGTCAGGTCCACTGCTGGTGATCGCTATGCGCATAGATTCCCTCGATGTCTTGTTGGTTATTTTTCCGCTGCTACTCGCGGACCATTTGCGTCCCACACTTGGGGCACTTCAACTCGTAACACGGCTGTCCGGTCTGGTGCTCGACACGATACCCGCATTTGGGGCAAACGCAGTAGCCGCCCGGCCCACCGGCTTTAGGTCCACCGCGACGCCCTTGACCACGGCCGCCACCCGGACCGTAGCCACCTTGACCGCTACCACCTCCACGTCCCATCTCTTCACCTCCTGAAGTAAATAGCTGATTTTCTCAGGCGTGACATCCGCCATGAGTTCCTTCTTGCCGGCAAGGCGTTGTACCGCGCAGTCCACCGTTGAGATACTGCTGCAACGCCTCACGTACACTCCCAGCTGCACCGGTGACTGCCTCAACACCCACGCTTCGAAGCGCTTGGATGGCGCGCTGGCCCATACCACCCACCAGCATTACCTGAGCGCCCTGCTCGGCGACAAACTGTCCCACTGGACCACAGCCATGGCTGCCACAGTAAGGATTGGCGATAGTACTGACCGACTCGATCGCACTACCGTCTGTATCCACCAAGACGAAATACACTGCATGGCCGAAATGGGGGCTAACCGAACTGTCCAGCCCATTGTTGTTTTCCACTGCAATGGCAATACGCATCGTTATCCTTTACCTCCGATCTCAAATGTTATTGGGGTGATAGTGTGGGCAGCCCATGGGCTGCCCACACTACGGTTGCCGGTTACTTCTGCTCCAGCTCGGCGATACGCTCATTGGCCTGTTCCAGCGCCTTTTGCAAGTTCTCGACGTGCGCCTTGAGCCATTCCAGCTCTTGCTCGCGCGTCATCGTCGGCGCGTAGGGTGGCACCGGCCAAGCTCCGCCGAAACGCACCCAGCCCGGCAGTCCGGTGGCATAGAACCAATGGCGCCAACCGCGTCCACCAAAGCCATAGCCGTAACCCCATCGCGGACCGAAGCCTGGCACCGGATTCATGTAACCGGGCACCGGGTAACCAGCGCAGTAACCGGCACGCCGACCTGTCATAGGCCCTGCACCCCATGGTCCTGTGCGATCTCCACGTGGCATCTCAGTCACCTCCTTTCCTTAATGATGATCAATACGCTTCCATCACCGCTTCCTCACCCTATCGCCTGGGTCCACCGGACACGATGTGCACCTGGACCCGACGATGGGCTGTCTTACTGTCGCTCTCTCTGGCGGTGACGGTGGCGCCACGGGCGACTCGCGAATGCAATGCCGAGCCCTTGGGCGCGTGATAGCTCACCACCTGCCGTGCGACGGCTCCACACCTCCAGCGCGACATCGGCCAGTCGTGGCGCCAGTTCCGTGCCGGCCCAGCGCAGGAACGCACCCATAAGCGGCCAGAGTGATGGGGAACGGCGCGTCGCTAATGGAGAGGGCGGGGCTGTCGCCACCGGAGCAGGAACGCGAACGGCAGACCGTTTCGTTAGCGTCTCTGTTTCTGGCGCCACCGTTTCCACCAACAGGATGGCCCTCTGCGGACAGGCGTCCACGCAGGCGCCACAGTCATTGCATCGGTCAGCTAACCACGTAGCGACTCCGCCGTCCAGCGAGATAGCCCCCCTTGGGCATACATCCACGCAAGTGCCGCAACCGGTGCACAATTGCTCGTCAATTTGAATCACCTACTCTCCTCCTGTGAGCTTCCCGGACGGGGCGTCGCATCATAAGCTGCCAATAAAGCGTCGATCTCGCGGCGTGTCTGGCGCAGATCGGCAATCCACTGGGCCAGATATTCCTCCCCGGCTGGTGTGACGCGATAGATGCGCCGTTGCGGCCCCAAGCTCTCGTCCGACCACTCCGATGTCACCAGGCCCATCATCTCCATTTCGCGCAATGCCCGGTACACCAGGCTGGGATCCAGAAACTCCGGATCGAAGCCGAACTCGACCAGATCGTTCAGCAGGCTGTAGCCGTGCGCCTGATCACGTCGCAATAACACCAGCAAGCATGGCTGCAGAAAGCTAATGATGCGCCGACGCCGTCCAAAGCCTCTTCCTCCCCAAGGCATACCCCTGCCTCCTATCTGTGTTGCACATATAGTATATCATACTATAGACTAATTGTCAATACCTTATGAAACAAAAGAATTGACAAAATCGGGTGAACGGTTTATCATCGAGATGAACAAATGTACACATATGAACATTAGGACAGCATCTTGCACAGGATAGCAGTCCCCGCCTTTATAGTTTTGTAAGACAGGTGATGCTATGACCCCCGAAGAAATTCTGCACACCGCACGCTCCGTGATCGAGCGTGAGTGTCAGGCAGTAGCGAACTTGGTGAGCCAGATCGGCCCCGATTTTATCAAGGCTGTGGAGATGCTCCTTGCATGTGAGGGGCATGTTTTGGTCGCCGGATCAGGCACTTCGCACGCTGTGGGTGCCCGGCTGGCCCACCTGTTGTCGTGCTGTGGCACGCCGGCGCTGTTCATCCATCCCGGTGACAGTCAACATGGGCTTTCCGGCGCGGTCACCGCTCGGGATATCCTGATCGCCCTTTCCAAGGGTGGTGAGACCGCCGAGGTGAACTTCCTGGCGTCCATCGCCAGGCGGCGTGGTGCGAAGGTCATCGCCATTACCGAACGTCCCGAATCCACATTGGGCCAACAGAGTGATGTGGTGCTGTGCGTCCGTGCACCCGCCGAGGTTGATCCCTATGGCATGATCGCCACCGGCAGCTCGCTGGTGAACTGTGCCTTTGGCGATGCATTGTGTGTGACCCTGTTGCACCTACGCGGATACACTCAGGATCAGTTCGGTGAGACCCATCCGGGCGGTGCGGTGGGCAAGCGGATCGCTGCAGAAAGGAGGACATAGCTTATGGCGCACCTGATGGGATTAGACATCGGTACGTCGGGCTGCCGGGCCATTGTCTTTGCAGAGGATGGCACGTTGCTTGCCAGCGCCGGGCGTGAATACTCGGTCGACATCCCGCAGCCGATGTGGGCGGAGCAAGATGCCGAGACGGTCTGGCGGCATGCACAGGATGCGATGCGCGAGGCGATCACCGCCGCCAGGGTCGACCGGATTGCGGCTATCGGCCTATCGGTACAGGGTGAGGCGGTCATCCCAGTGGATGCGCGGGGGAATGCTCTGCGTCCTGCCATTCTGGGCATGGACACGCGTACCGACGAGCAAAACCGCTGGCTGGCAGCCACCTTTGGCGCCGAGTACCTGTTTGAACGCACCGGTATGCCCATTCACACAATCAACACATTGCCCAAGCTGCTGTGGCTGAAGCAGTATGAGCCAGCAACCTGGTCACGGGCGCATCGTTTCCTGCTCTACGAGGACTTCCTCATCAATAAGATGTGTGGCCGCGCAGTCATCAGCCGCTGCCTGGCGTCACGCACCCAGCTATATGATTTGCTTGATGATTGTTGGTCGCCTCACATTCTCACCACTATTGGACTGGACACGCAGCGTCTGGCTACGGTGCAGCCCTCCGGCGTGGCAGCTGGTGAGATGTACCCCGCTCTGGCAACACAACTGGGCCTGGCACGGCCGCCATTGGTGGTGACCGGGGGGCATGACCAGGCGTGTGGCGCGCTGGGCGCCGGCCTAATCCGGCCCGGCCTGGCTATGGTTTCCACCGGCACCGCCGAGGTGGTCGAAATTGCCATGCCGGCACCTCAGCTGAATGAAGTGTTGCGCAAGGGCAACATTTCGGTGTATGCGCACGTGGTGCCTGGCCTCTACCTGGCCATGGTGCTCAACCACAGCGGCGGGCTGGTGCTGCGTTGGTATCGTGACACCTTCTGTGAGGGAGAGATACAACGCGCGCAGGTCAGCGGGCGCAGCGCCTACGACTTGATCCTGGCGGATGCCTCTCCGGAGCCATCGCAGCTGCTCTTCCTGCCCCACCTCTCCGGCAGCGGGACGCCTTGGCTGGACATTGCCTCTAAGGGAGCTGTGCTGGGCTTGACGTTTGGCACGACACGGCGCGATGTGGCCAAGGCGATTCTAGAGGGGCTCACGTTCGAGCTACGCATCAACTTAGACTTGCTCCGAGAGGGCGGTGTGGTCATTGATGAGTTGCGCGCCATTGGTGGCGGGGCGCGTTCGGAGCTGTGGCTACAGCTCAAGGCGGACATCCTCGGGGTTCCGGTGGTGACACCGGTAGTCACGGAAGCCGCTTGCCTAGGAGCCGCCTTGTTGGCCGGTGTGGGCGCAGGTCTGTATGCCGACGCTGCGCAGGCGGTGGCACAGGTGTTGCACCTTACGCACACTTATCAACCCAATCCGGAGCGCGCCGCGCGTTACGAACGTCTATATGCGCTCTATCGCGCGGTCTATCCGGCCGTGGCACCTATTACCCATCAGCTGTGACCTCAAGGGTTTTTGACCGCCTTCAGAGGGTTTGCAGTCTCCTTGCATCTCAGCTTATGCTGTGGTACACTGCTCGCCACTTTGCTGGATATAGGGGAGAGCAGCGTCGTGAAAAAAGTGCGCATTGGCGGTATGATGCACAGCTCAGGGCTGGCGATGGTGGGGGTCTTAGCGATGCCGTCCCGCCCGGGAATTGCGGGCACGATTCTCTCGACGCTGGGAGAGCATTCCATCAACGTTCCGTTTATTGTGCAAATTGTCGATCAAGATGGCCATGACCACGTGGTCTTTTGCGTGAGCAACCCGGATCTGTCAGCTGTGTTGGAGTTGCTCCAAGACGTGCGCTACGAGGTTCAGGCGAAAGAGGTGGTGCACGAGACCAGCGTGGGCACTGTGAGCATCTTTGGCCCCGACTTTCGTCAACGCCCTGGCATTGCCGGACAGATGTTCGCCGCACTGGGCCGCGCTGGCATCAACATCAAGGCTATCAGCACTTCGATGTCCACCATCACATGCGTCGTTCAAGGCGATCGCGTACGCGACGCGCTCAAGGCTTTGGAGGAGACCTTCGAGTTCCCCTGCTAGGCGGGGACCATCTCGTTGCGCACGGTGCGGTAGAGGGCGTCGGCGCGCAGCTGATGCAAAGTGTAACAGGGCGCCCCCATCGCATCGGCCAGTGCCTGCGCAAGACCTCGATCGAACGAAGCGTGCTCCATATTGATCACTACAGAGCGGATGTGGGCCTTCCGGATCATCTCTGCCACACGGTGCGCTTCTTCCTGTGCCGGTATGCCGGTCACGGAGACGTTGGCGGCTCCATCGGTGAGCAGAATCAGCAAAGGCATGGTCTCCGGATGGGCGCGCATCTCACGGCGCAACACTCGGTAAGCCAGCAACAGGCCGGCGGAAAGAGGGGTTTTGCCACCCACCGGCACATCGGCCAGCTTGCTTTTAGCCAGCTCCACACTTGAGGTAGGTGGCAACACTAGACGCGCCTCCTCCTTTTGGAAGACCACTAGCCCGACCTGATCACGACGCTGGTAGGCATCCAGCAACAAGGACATGATCGCTCCCTTGGTCGCTTCCATTCGTTCTGCTGCGGCCATGCTCCAGCTGGCATCCACGACGAACAGGATCAGGTTGGCGGCACGACGCACGCGCACTTTGCGCTGGAGATCGGATTTCTCAATGGCGACGGCCGTGTCGTTATGCTGCCGGTGTACCTGGAAGGGGGCCGCAGCGCGGAACGTAGCATCGAAAGCAATGTCAGAGCTATCGCCATTTGCCGGACGAGCTTGAATATAGCGGCCGCGTTTGCGCTCGGTTGTAGTGCGGCTGCGCTTGCCCGCCTGATTGCGCGTCATGCGGTCGAGTGGAGTCTGTAATTTTCTGGGCCGAAAGGCATCACCGACCGCGACTGCCATCTCAAAGGGGTGTTCATTGCCCGTCGGTGGGATGCTATGCGGATTAAGCGGCAGAGAGGATAACGGTGGTGAGGTGATCTGTTGCTCGCCGCCTACCACCTCACCAGCGTTTTTTTTTCCTCGACGAGGGACATGCTCTCAGTCGGTTTGTCCTGTCCGAGCTGACTCGTTTCTCGGCGTGCCTGCGCCAGTTGCTCGGCCAGTTCCTGGAAGCGCATTTCGGTATCCTGGAACGGTTGACGCTTAAGCCGATGGGGTAATGCCAGCTCGGCGGCGACCAAGATGTCCTCATCGAGGATCTGGTGGCGTTCGTGGTATGCCGCATGCGCGATTGCAGTTTTTAGGATCACAATGTCGGCGCGGTGGCCGTCCACGTGCATCTCACTGGTTAGATGGGCGATGGCGTACAAATCATCCGGAGCGTAACGCACATCGGCCACCTGAACACGTGCGCGTTCGATGCGCTGGGATAGTTCGCGCTCGCGCGGCTCCCACTCCTGATAGAAGCGTTCGGGATCGCGCTCGAATTGGACGATGCGCTTGAGGATTTCGACACGTTCCTCGGTCTGATGGATGCTTTGGATATCCACACACAGGGCGAAGCGATCCAGCAGCTGCGGCCGCAAGTCGCCTTCCTCCGGGTTCATCGTGCCCACCAGGATGAAACGTGCCGGATGCGAAAAGGAAATGCCCTCTCGCTCGACCACATTGATTCCCATAGCGGCTGAATCGAGCAGGAGATCAACTACGTGGTCGTCGAGCAGATTCACCTCATCCACATAGAGCAATCCACGATTGGCAGCCGCTAAAATGCCGGGCTCGAAATGACGTTCACCCTTCTTGATCGCCAGCTCGATGTCCAATGTCCCAACGACACGATCTTCTGTGGCACTTACTGGTAGGTCCACGAAACGCGTGCGTCGTCGCGCTACTGGCAGCTCCTCGCCGCGCTGGACACGCTCACGACAGTTGTCGCATTGGCGATCAGCGCGATACGGGTCACAGCTAAAAGGGCAATCGGCCACCACCTCGATCTCAGGCAGCAAAGAAGCAAGCGCACGCGCTGCCGTACTCTTGGCGGTGCCGCGTTCACCCCGGATTAACACACCGCCGATCTGGGGGCTGATCGCATTTAGGATCAAGGCAGTTATCATTCGGCGTTGTCCAACGATAGCGGTGAAGGGAAACACTCTTGGCATAAATTCACTCCAGACACACGATATTAGTCTCAACCCACTCATTATACATCTGAAATGGTGATAGAGGCAAAGGGAAGCGATGCTTGTCTGCTCCTCTCCTGTCGCCCAGAGACTGGTAACGATCTATTGGCCCATTACAGGCATATACTCCTGTGACTTTTGTCACAGGCGACTCTTGAGTCTTTCACTATACTAATATCAGGATTTACCCCACTCGTAACATTAGCACAAGCCGGATAGGGAGGGACACATCATGTCTGCTCAGATCGATTCCACGGACAAGCCGCAACCACTTTCCCACTGGTGGAGACAAGGGGTCATTCTAATCCTGATCATAGGGTTTAGCGTGTTGATCTGGTTGACTGTCAGGGTGTACCAGGATGCTCCGCCCATTCCGGACAAGGTTGTGGGGCCAACTGGCGAGGTGCTCTTCACTCGGGAGGACATCCTGGCCGGCCAACAAGTATTTCTGAAGTACGCACTGATGGAAAATGGCACCATCTGGGGACATGGGGCCTATCTGGGGCCCGACTTCTCGGCCGAATACTTGCACACTCTTAGCGAGGATGCCGACCAGTTGATCGCCCATGAGACATATGGGCGTTCTTGGGATGAGTTGACACCGGGTGAGCACAGCGCTATTAGAGCCCATGTGCAGCAGTTGCTAAAGGAGAACCGTTACGATCCGAAAACGCACATATTGCACTTCACACCGGTCGAAGCTGTCTCTTTTGAACGCCAGGTTGCTAAATGGCGCTCCTACTTCTCTAGCCCAACCACAAGTGGTGGTTTGCCTGCACGTTACATCAGCGATCCCCAAGAGGTTCGATCGCTAACGGCATTCTTCGCCTGGACAGCCTGGGCTTCAGTGGCACAGCGACCAGACAAGCCTTATTCCTACACGAATAATTTCCCGTATGATCCGGCGGTGGGCAATACACCGCCCAGTGCGGCGATTCTCTGGAGTGCACTGAGCTTGATAGCCCTGTTGGGTGGCACTGCTGCTGTACTATTCGTCTTTGGCCGTTTTGACTTTCTTGGTTGGGGACGCGGAGGCGAACATATACATTCCAGAGTGGTTCTGAGTGGTCCGCTTACGGACAGCCAAAAGGGACTCGTCAAGTATTTTGGCATTGTGAGCATACTCTTCTTGCTTCAGGTGTTGGTGGGGGCTGCTCTGGCACATTATCGGGCTGATCCGACCAGCTTCTTCGGCATAGACCTTTCGGCGATCTTGCCCAGCAACATACTGCGCACCTGGCATTTACAGCTGATGGTCTTTTGGGTCGCCACTGCTTACGTTGCAGGCGGACTCTTCTTGGCACCTGCCCTTGGTGGTCGGGAACCACGTGGGCAGAGTTTCGGTGTTAATCTGCTCTTCATTGCGCTGGTGATAGTTGTCCTGGGTAGCCTGCTGGGTGAGATCCTCGGTATCAATCAATTGCTAGGACCATTGTGGTTTTGGCTAGGTCACCAAGGTTGGGAGTATCTTGACCTTGGACGAATATGGCAGTATCTCCTAGTAGTTGGTTTGGCGCTCTGGGTGGTTATGCTATTCAGAGGTATTGCCCCCGCGCGGCGCGATCCTGAGCGGCGTGAAATCAGCTCACTCTTTCTCTATGCAGCCATTGCCATACCTTTGTTCTATCTACCTGCATTGTTCTTCAACAGCACAAGCCATTACTCAGTGGTGGATACATGGCGCTTTTGGATTATCCACTTGTGGGTAGAGGGATTCTTCGAGCTATTCGTCACCGTAATGGTTGCGGTGATCTTCTTCCAGCTGGGTTTGGTATCGCGCCAAACGGCTACACGGGTTGTCTATCTGGATGCTATTCTGTATCTGGGCAGTGGTGTCATTGGCACCGCGCACCATTGGTACTGGACAGGACAGAGCATTGCCACACTAGCGCTAGCAGCAACTTTTTCAGCGCTTGAGGTGGTACCATTGACTCTGCTGACTCTGGACGCGTGGGACTTCGTTCGCATTACTAGAGGAACATGCGATATATGCGGTGAAGCGGCATCCGTGCGTCATAAGTGGACCTTTCTCTATCTCGTGGCGGTAGGTTTTTGGAATTTCGTTGGCGCTGGAGTATTTGGCTTCCTGATTAACCTGCCGATAGTCAGCTACTACGAAGTCGGCACCTTGTTGACACCTAATCATGGCCATGCCGCGTTTATGGGCGTCTTCGGCATGCTAGCAGTAGCCCTGCTGGTATTTGCGCTCCGCGAGAGCTCCTCTGACTCGCAATGGACACACTTGGAGCGATATGTTCGCCTGTCGTTCTGGGGACTGAACGTGGGGTTGGCACTAATGGTGGTTACGAATCTCTTCCCAGGTGGTGTCCTACAGTTGTTGGATGTGCTCAACCATGGTTACTGGCACGCGCGCGGCCCGGAATTCTTGACTCAGGACTTTATGCGCACTATCGAGTGGCTGCGTATGCCCGGCGATCTTGTCTTTATTGTGCTGGGTGTCTTACCCCTGGTCGTCGCGACCGGAATGGCCTATCGAACATTGAGGCAGGCCCTGACGTCGTGAATGGAGGCAGGCAGGATGATCAAAGTGAGGCGTGTCTATGAGCCGCCCCTTGCCGATGACGGGGAACGTTGGTTGGTGGATCGCCTGTGGCCGCGTGGGCTTAAACGGCATGTGCTCCGTTTGACAGGTTGGGCCAAGGAGGCCGCGCCCAGTCATACGCTACGGCGTTGGTTCGCCCACGATCCAGAGAAATGGGAAGAATTCTTACGTCGCTATTTTGCTGAGCTGGACGCCAATCCCGCGTCATGGCAACCCATTTTGGAAGCAGCTGTGGCCCGAGATGTAACGCTTCTTTATGCAGCACAGGATGCAGAGCATAACAATGCTGTGGCTTTAAGAATCTATTTGGAGAGACGCTTGCACGACGGGTAGATCCAACCTGCATCTTACAAAGCGAGTAGTTGTATTACATGGGGGGATAAACTGTGCCCTTCGGTAGTGGAAGTCGGTACCGAGGGGCATAGCTTTCTTCATGGCAGCATGTCAGAGTCGGGTTTGGCGATACGAGTGGGTCGCATTATAATGTTACTATAAAGTCGGAGTGATATGTCTCTAACTGTATGGTACATCG
Source organism: Anaerolineae bacterium (assembly GCA_049969215.1). Lineage (GTDB taxonomy): Bacteria > Chloroflexota > Anaerolineae > 4572-78 > NAK82 > NAK82. Next base: position 17,570 of record JBMFPH010000033.1, read on the forward strand.
CGTCCCGCTGGGTGCTGCAGCAGATGCTGAACTTCGTTAGGGGTTGTCCGTCATTGCCTTAATCATCTATGGAGGTTTACATCGCAATGTCAGAGGTATCCAACCCGTTTGAGATTGCCCAACGTCAGCTCGACGAGGCGGCTGAGCTATTGGGTCTGGATGAAGCAACCCATCAGCTGCTGCGTTGGCCGCGTCGTGAGGTGAAGGTCACCATTCCGGTGCGTATGGACGACGGTGACGTGCGCGTCTTTCATGGCTATCGCGTCCAGTACAATGACGCTCGAGGGCCAACGAAAGGGGGCTTGCGTTGGCATCCGGATGAGACGTTGGACACTGTGCGTGCGCTGGCAGCATGGATGACATGGAAAACAGCGGTGGTGGACATCCCCTTGGGCGGCGGTACCGGAGGTATTACTTGCAGTCCAAAGGAGCTCTCGGTCACCGAGCGCGAGCGATTGGCACGTGGTTATGTGCGTGCCTTGTATCGCCTGATCGATGAAGATACTGATGTGATGGCGCCCGATGTGTACACGGACGCCCAGGTGATGGCTTGGATGATGGACGAATATAGTATTTTGCGTGGTCACAATGTACCGGGCATTATCACCGGCAAGCCGGTGGCGTTAGGTGGCTCAGCGGGACGCCCCGACGCCGCCGCGCGCGGAGGTGTATATGTCGTGCGTGAGGCAGGCCGTGTGCTTGAGATGGATCTCAAAGGAGCCACGGCTGCGATCCAGGGATATGGCCATGTGGGACGTTCCCTTCATCAGCTGGCCGAGGAACTGTTGGGGCTGAAGGTGATTGCCCTCTCGGATTCTAAGGGAGGAGTGTACCGTGCCGATGGTATCCCGTATAGCGAGGGAGGCGCCTGGAAGCGCAAGACCGGCAGCGTGGTGGATATGCCCTTTACACAGCCGATCAGCAATGCCCAGTTGCTGGAGCTGGATGTGACCGTGCTATTCCCTGCCGCTCTGGAAAACGTTATCACCGCTTCCAATGCCGGCAATGTGCGGGCGCGTATCATTGCCGAGCTGGCCAATGGGCCAACCACTCCGGAAGCCGATCTCGTTTTGTACCAGAACGGCGTTTACGTGATCCCCGATATTCTATGCAATGCAGGCGGGGTGACGGTGAGCTATTTCGAACAGGTGCAGAATGCCTACAATTTCTATTGGGAACTTGAGGAAATATATCAGCGCCTGGACGCGCGGATGACTGCAGCGTTTCATGCGGTGCATCAGCTCGCGAGAAAGCGCAATATTCATAACCGCCTGGCAGCTTATTTGGTGGCGGTGCAGCGCGTGGCGGAGGCGTGCAAGCTGCGCGGTTGGGTGTAACTCCCAAGCGCTGAGAACCGTTTCAGGATGGCGATGCAAGTTCGAGGTATGTTATGGAGCAAATTACCCAGGTTACAACAAAAGCAGAGATAACGGATGATCTGTGGAGCACCGTGTTGGCTCAGCTGGACGAGGTGGCGGAGCGATTGCAGCTCGACCCGGGCATCCACGCGATGCTGCGTCAGCCGGAGCGCGAATTGATTGTCGCGGTGCCTGTGATGATGGATGATGGACACATTGAGGTGTTCACAGGTTATCGAGTGCAACACTCCAGCGCGCGTGGGCCATGCAAGGGGGGTATCCGTTATCATCCGGAGGTCAACTTAAACGAGGCGCGCGCATTGGCTGCGCTGATGACGTGGAAATGCGCTGTGGTGAACGTCCCTTTTGGCGGTGCCAAGGGAGGTGTTACCTGCAATCCGCGCCAAATGTCGGAAGCGGAGATCTGTCGGCTGACGCGCCGTTATACTGCTATGATTATGCCCATTCTGGGACCACGCCGGGATATACCGGCGCCGGATGTGAACACGAATCCGCAGGTGATGGCCTGGATGGCCGACACGGTCAGCATGTTGGAGGGAAGCTCGGTCATCGAGGTGGTCACGGGAAAGCCGGTGGTGCTGGGTGGCTCTTTGGGTCGCAAGGAGGCCACCGGCCGGGGTGTGGCCATTGTGGTGCGTGAGGCGCTACAGCGCATGGGCCATCGCATCGAGGGCACGCGTGTGGCCGTGCAGGGTTTCGGCAACGTCGGTTCGGTGGCAGCACGACTGCTGCAGGAGATGGGTTGTTGTGTTGTGGCCATCAGCGATGTGAGTGGCGGGTTCTATCACGAGCGTGGCCTGGATGTCGCCGCGATTGCCCACTATTTGGAGTCACACCCGCGTAGCTTGCTGGCAGACTATCCGGCGGATGCGGACGATGGGTCACGCATCAGCAACGAGGAACTACTGGCCAGTGATGTGGATGTACTGGTGCCAGCCGCGTTGGAACATCAAATTCGGGCCGACAATGCGGCCGCGGTGCGAGCACGCCTGATCGTGGAGGGTGCCAACGGACCCACGACGCGTCGCGCAGACGACATTCTCAACGAGCGCGGCGTGGTCGTCGTGCCGGACATTCTGGCCAATGCCGGAGGCGTGGTGGTCAGCTATCTGGAATGGGTGCAGGACTTGCAGCGTTTCTTCTGGGAAGAGGGAGAAGTCAACGCGCGACTGGAAGCGATTATGCAGCGCAGCTTGCAGGAGGTATGGGATTTTAGTGAAGCACATCGAGTGCCCTTGCGTATTGGCGCTCACATGCTGGCCGTGCGGCGGGTGGCAGAAGCAATCCGTACGCGAGGCATTTTCCCATAAACTCTCCGGATGTGATCTTTCCCTGGGATAATAGGTAATGTTGGGCGTTCTGTTCTCATTGTTTCAGGAGAGAGACGTGTTTCTAAGGCAGCGATGGATCGGATGGGGGCTTGTACTATTCATCCTGTGGGGCAGTGGGATAGTGATGGCAGCATGCTCCTCCTCATCGTGGCAGGAGCTGAGCGCGAAGGTGGCCACCTTTACACCCACACCCGCTTTGAAATTATCCCCAACCCTCATCGTCCTGGCAACAGAGGTGACCGCCTCTGATGAGGTGATGACGTCACCTATCGCCGAAGTGACGAAACCCTCTAACTTGCCTGCGGGTCCAGGGACGCCCGTGGTGGTCACTTATCGGACCGCAGAACCGACGCGTACCCCGACGCGCACGCCCACTGCCGCTGGGCCGACTCCCACCGCTACGGTGGTGATCCCAGAGCGGCCGGAGGGTGAGAATCCGCTGACCGGCTTGATCGTAAGTGATCCCAGTGTGTTGAGGCGACGTCCGATTGCCTTGCGGGTAGGTAATGACCCGGCCGCGCGG
>JBMFPH010000034.1:0-257 GCA_049969215.1 Anaerolineae bacterium
TTGCAGCCCGATCTTGACCATCCATTGCGGGATGGCGACCGGGTGGCTTTCTTCCACCTTAAGAGTATGTGGCCGGCCCAGTACCGCCATGGTGCCGCTATGACACCCGAGTTGACGCGCGCCGCGCAGGCAGAAGGTCTCTTCCACGAGCCCACTGTGAGCGCCAAGAGCAACTCTTCCGAGACAACGTAAAAATTGAGCTATGTAACGCAGAGTCGTTCAGATTGTCGGCATGGGCTTCATAATTTTTGGAGAGT
>JBMFPH010000034.1:267-20622 GCA_049969215.1 Anaerolineae bacterium
TTCTGTTCTTGTCCACGGATCGCTATTCGGCTAAAATCCCTTCGCGTTATCACCCCAAATAAGGAGACATGACGATGAAGCACGCTCCTAACTTTCTCGCTTTGGACCTGGGCGCTGAGAGTGGACGCGCCATCCTCGGCCAGATTGACGGGGGGCAGCTCACCCTGACGGAAGTACATCGTTTCCTGAATGTGCCCGTGCGCCTGCCCGATGGTTTGCACTGGGATACTCCACGCTTGTGGACGGACATTAAGGAGGGCATTTGTCTGGCAGGCAGACAGGTGCAGGGGAAACTAGCTAGTGTCGGTGTGGATACGTGGGGGGTGGACTTCGGCTTGCTGGATCGAGACGGCGCATTGATCGGTATCCCTTATCATTACCGCGATAGCCGCACCGATGGAATGTTCGAGGAAGCTTTTCGCCGAGTACCTAAAGAGGAGATCTTCGCACAAACGGGCATTCAGTTTCTCATCCTCAACAGCCTATTCCAGCTGCTTGCGATGGTGGTTCAAAAGTCTCCGGCCCTGGAAATTGCACATACCTTCCTGATGACACCCGACTTATTCAATTACTGGCTTTGTGGGAGCAAGGTATCTGAGTTCAGCATTGCGACCACCTCTCAGTGCTATGATACGGGCAAGGGGGAATGGGCCTGGCAGCTGCTGCAACGGCTGGGCATTCCAACCCATATCTTCCCTGAGGTGATACCATCCGGCACCGTGTTGGGCAAGGTGGCACCTTGGGTGGCCGAGGAGGTCGGAATGTCCGAGTTGATGGTGGTGGCACCTACCTGTCATGACACAGGCTCGGCCGTGGCCGGCGTCCCGGCTTCCAATCGCAATTTTGGGTGGATCAGCTCGGGCACATGGTCTATTGTGGGTGCCGAGCTGCCGAGTCCCATCATCAACCAGAAGGCACTCGAATACAATTTAACCAATGAAGGAGGCTATGGGCATAGCACGCGTTTCTGCCGCAACGTGATGGGCCTTTGGCTCGTCCAGCAGTGTCGTCGTACCTGGATGCAACAGGGCGAAGAGCATTCCTACCAGGAGCTCACCGAGATGGCTGCGCAAGCCAAGCCATTCCAGTGCATCGTGGACCCTGATCGTGCCGAGTTCCTGAGGCCTGGTGATATGCCCACACGTATCCGCGAGCTCTGCCGCCGCACCAAGCAACCTATCCCTCAGACCAAGGGCGAGGTCATCCGTTGCGTGCTGGAAGGCATTGCCTTGCGCTATCGCTGGATCATTGAACGACTGGAAGAGGTGTTGGGACATCAGCTGGATCCTATCCATATTGTGGGCGGTGGCACCAAGAATCAGCTGCTGAGCCAATTCACCGCCAATGTGCTGAATCGTCAAGTTATTACTGGGCCGGTTGAGGCAACCGCCGCAGGAAACGTGATCGTCCAGGCGATCGCAATGGGAGATCTGGCTTCACTAGAGGAGGGACGTGAGTTGGTGCGCAAGTCCTTCCCGCTGCAGGTTTTTGAGCCGCGTGATCGGTCCGGTTGGGATGACGCATATGGCCGCTTCATGGAGATCATCGCTGCGGAGGCATAATGTCCAACAATCTGACATTGCAGCTGGGGGTCAAGACAGATCCGGTTGAGTATCGTTTCTCCTACGAGTGGTTGTTCCGATTGATGGCCGAGGAGGGTGTGCAACACGCCCAACTCGGCTCTTTTTTCGAGATGACCCTATTGCCGGACGAATTTTTCATTTATCTCCGCAAGCAGGCGGAACGATACGGCGTGCGCATCTCCAGTGTCTTTACAACCCACCGTGAATTGGGCGGATGTTTCCGTTCGGAGCCTGGCTGGGAGGACGTGACGCGGCACACGTTCCGCAGGTTTCTTGAGATAGGAGCACTGCTTGGCGCCGACACGGTGGGCGGCAATGCAGGTGCTGTGCTGCGCGACCAAATGCACAGGAAGAACGACGGAATGGAACGTTATCTGTGCTTTATCAAAGAGATGCTTTCCTATGCCCATCGCTGCGGGGTGCCGTGTGTGACCATCGAGCCGATGTCTTGCTTAGCCGAGCCACCTACCTTGCCCGAGGAGATTCGGGCATGGGGTGAGGAATTGACCGCCTATCACGCTGCCTATCCCGAGCATACAGCAGCATTTGGCTATTGCGTGGATGTGGCACACGGGTATGTAGACCAACGCGAACGCGTGGTATGGGATCATATGCAACTATTGCACGCTGCTCTGCCCTACGCCCGCGCACTCCACCTGAAGAACACCGATCAGCTCTACGAGGCGACATTCGGATTCACCGAAGAGGAGCGCGAACGGGGTATCATCCAAATCGCAGCGGTATGTGATCTGGTGCTAACCAATGCGGATAAGGTTCCAACGGATACGCTTGTGGGATATCTGGAAATCGGTGGCCCCAAGCTGGGGCGTGACTATTCGGATTATAGGTTGGAGAGGCAGCTGCGCGAGTCATTCCGGTATCTCAAGAAGGTGTGGGATACCAAGGTGTAAATGCTCAATGAGATTCAACAGCATTGCGGACATGGTTTAACCTCTTCACCTGTGCGGCGTTGTCCATTTCAATCGCTACGACATCGATGCGCCAATCTACGTCATCCAGTCCTGCAGCCTGGAGATAGGACTGGGCGACCTCCAGCATTTTTGCCTGCTTACGTGGTGTAATGCTTGCTTCGGGCGTTCCATACTGTCCTGGACGCCACGCTCTCACTTCCACAAACACCAGACAGTCTCCATCGCGCGCCACAATATCCACCTCCCCAAGTGGGCAGCGCCAGTTGCGTTCCACAACAACGTATCCCTGGCGTTGCAAGTAGACCGTGGCAATCTGTTCCCCTCGTCTGCCTAACTTCTGTCTGGTGTGCTTCATTTAACGAGAACGATGCCGGGGACTTGTACTCTCTGCTCCGGCACACCCCATATCCCATTCTAGTGGACCATGGAGCCCCAGTCAATGGAGGGGTGCGACGATGGCATTTCACTTTTTGAGGAGGCGCGGTGGAACATGGTTGCAAGCGGTTCAAGGAAGGGACACGGCGATCGAAATCGCCCCTATGGGGCCTGAGGCCACCCGGCCGCCTGCGTGGATGGGGACGGCAGCGTCCTCACAGGGGGATGCCCGGCGACACGCCTGCCGGCGCGACTCCAGTCGCCAGCTTGCCCGAAGCGGTCATTCATGGTAGGATGCGAATATCGTACCGCACAATGTCTGAAGGCTCTACCCTCGATGCAAATCGGGCTGAATGCTCAACTGCTTACCCTGAAACCAAATTATCGGGGGGCAGGTATCAATGCATATATTTTCCATTTGTTGCGCGCCATAGGCGAACTCGAACTACCCCATCACTTCACAGTTTTCTTGGGCGAGCGCGGGTTCCGCGAGAAGAACCTTGACCTGCATTACACACACTGGCCGACGCACCATCCAGGAGTACGCATTGTCTGGGAACAACTGGTGTTGCCCGAGCTGCTCCGGCGCGCTGGAGTGGAGGTCTTGCACGCGATGGCGTTCGTGATCCCGCTTATGGCGGGTTGCCCTTCGGTGGTGACCATCTACGATCTGAGCTTTCTACGATACCCGCATGCGTTTCGTCCTTTCAACCGTTGGTATCTCAGCTGCTTCACTCCTTTATCGGCGCGTAGAGCGCGTCGTGTGATTGCCATCTCGGAAAGCACTCGTCAGGACGTGATTCGATATCTGCACGTGGCACCGGAGCGCGTCGATGTCATTCATTGCGGAGTCGCTCCCTCCTTCCAGCCGTTACCCGCTAGCGAGGTGGAGCGCTTTCGCCGCGAACGTCAATTGTCTGATCCGTTTATCCTGTTCGTGGGCACCTTGGAACCACGCAAGAACGTTGGCTTGCTCGTTCGAGCATACGCCCGTTGGCGTGCAAGAGATGCTCAGGCACCTAAGCTGGTCATCGCTGGTGCTAAGGGCTGGTACTTCGAGACTATTTTCCATACCGTGGCAAGTCTGGGACTGGATGACAGCGTGCTCTTCCCCGGTTACATTTCAGCGGAAGATCTGCCATTGTGGTACAATGCAGCGGGTCTATTTGTTTATCCCTCCCTATTTGAGGGATTTGGCTTGCCTGTATTGGAAGCGATGGCCTGTGGCACGCCGGTCATTTGTTCAAACACCTCATCGCTGCCTGAGGTGGCAGGTGATGCCGCCGTATTGGTGGCTCCCGATGACGAAATCGGGCTGGCGGAAGCGATGTGCGCAGTATGGGAGAGCTCTGCGCTTAGGTACACCATGATAGAACGTGGGCTTGCCAGGGCACGTGAGCTGACCTGGACGCGCGTAGCTGCCCAAACGGTCCAAGCCTATCAACGGGCAGTGGAGATGTGAAGGTCTCCGCGGTTGAGATAGCGCAACATAGGCGTTGGTCTATGCGCGGAGGAGGCTGTTCAGTGTGATGGAGATAGAGGCATCCCCACCCGCTGCCGAACGGAGGGCAAGGTGGTTGGCGCACATGCGCCATCGGTGGCTGTTCGTCCTGGGGTTGGTGGTGAGCGATGTGATCCTGATCAATGCTGCCTTCGCTATCGCCTATTGGCTGCGCTACCACCTGCAGCTGTGGCGTGCTATCGATCCAGCCTACTATGTTCCCTACTCTGTATTTGTGCCGTTTGCTCTGGGGCTGACTGCCCTGCTCCTCCTCTTTTATCGTCGCGAAAATCTCTATCAGATCGAGAGGCCCATCAGCTGGTTTGATGAGGTTTATGGCGTTGTCAACGGCACCACCACCGCGATTGTAGTGATGGTGGTGCTGGTCTATATTTCGCGCCCCACCTTCTATTCACGTCTCATCTTCTTCTACGCGGGTGCGCTCATCGTCGTATTGTTGAGCTTAAGCCGGCTTGCCAAGAGTTTGACGCTTCGCCGCTTGCGCCTACGCGGGATCGGTGTGGTGCGCGCCATCATTGTGGGCGCCGGTGAGGTGGGGCGTGCGATTATGCGCACCATCGTGGCGCACCCCGAGCTGGGGTATGAAATCCTGGGATTTGTCGATGACGATCCCACCAAAGGCAGCACCAACATCGGGCGCTTCAAGGCATTAGGGGGAATCGACAAGCTGTCCACGCTTGTCAAAGATCACGCGGTGGATGAAGTGATTATTGCGTTGCCGTGGCAGTATCACCGCAAGATCATGAGCATTATGATGCAATGCCAAAGGGAGAGTATCCAAGCGCGCATCGTGCCGGACTTGTTTCAAATGACAGTGGGTCAAATGTCTGTGACGACACTCGCTGGCATCCCCCTCATTGGGGTTAAAAGCACCCACGCCTTCAGCTTTCAGCGTGTCATGAAGAGAGTGATAGACGTGGTGTTCTCCTTGGTCGCACTGATCCTGTGCGCACCCCTGATGGCATTGATCGCCCTGCTGATCAAGCTGGACTCCCCTGGCCCGGTTCTGTTCGGTCAGAAACGGGTCGGCAAGGGAGGGCGCATCTTCACCCTTTACAAGTTTCGTTCGATGCACCCGGACGCGGAGGCACAACAGGAACTGCTGGCCGGCCTCAACGAAGCGGACGGCCCCCTGTTCAAGATTCGATGCGATCCGCGTTGTACGCGGGTAGGGCGCTGGCTGAGGCGTTTCAGCCTCGATGAACTGCCCCAGTTTTACAACGTGCTGCGGGGTGATATGAGCTTGATCGGTCCGCGGCCTGCGTTGCCTTCTGAGGTGGAAAAGTATCAGCCATGGCATCGGCGTCGATTGGACGTCGCTCCCGGCATGACCGGCCTGTGGCAGGTGAGTGGACGCAGCGACCTGCCATTTGATGAAATGGCCCTATTGGACATTTACTACATCGAGCAATGGAGTCCAGGTCTTGACTTCAAAATCCTTCTGCGTACCATTCCTACCGTTATTTTCGGTGATGGAGCTTACTGAGAACGCCTTGTGCTCGTTTCCTGTCACAGAGTAGACTCGACAATAAGACAACAGGAGACAAATCCGTGCTGACTCTCTCGAGACAAGACCAGCAGAATCTGACAACCTTCCTCAAAGATCTGGTCGCCATTCCCAGTCTTTCAGGTGACGAAAGAGGGGTGGCAGAGCGCCTGAAGCAGGAGATGGAACAGCTAGGGTTCGATAAGGTGTGGATCGATCGAGCGGGTAACGTGGTCGGCCGTATCGGTCCAGGACGAGGCCCCCGGCTCTTGTTCGATGCGCATATGGACACCGTAGGTGTGGGCGATCCCAAGACGTGGACTCATGACCCCTTTGGGGCCGAAATTGAGAATGGGGTGCTCTACGGACGAGGCGCTTGCGATATGAAGGGAGCTTTAGCCAGCATGGTATATGGCGCCGCTTTGCTCAAGCAAAGCGGATTGCCGCTGGCAGGTGACCTTTATGTCGTAGGCGTCGTGCAGGAAGAACCATGCGAGGGATACGCGGTGCGCCTGCTGATTGAAGAGGAAGGTATACGACCGGACTGGGTTGTATTAGGGGAGCCAAGTAACCTGCAGGTGAACCGGGGGCATCGTGGCCGCCTGGAACTTTGTGTTGCGGTGAAGGGGCGCGCCGCTCATGCCTCAATGCCCCAACAAGGGGATAATGCCATTTATAGTGCAGCGCGGCTGATCTTTGCCCTCGATCTCCTGGCTGCTTCACTGCCGGAAGACCCGTTCTTGGGCAAGGGGACATTAGCAGTGACACAAATTTATAACACCGGCGGCAGCCGGAATGCGATACCGGATAGTTGCACGCTTATCATCGATCGTCGTCTCACGCTGGGCGAGACGGAGACCAAGGCACTCGCCGAGATACAGGGTATCATGATCCGCGAAGGTGTTCGTGCTGAGATAGGTATCACAGAATACCACTTTACCAGCTACACTGGCTTTGAGAGCAAGGTGCCGCAGCGCTTTCCTGCCTGGGTATTGCCAGAAGATCATCTGCTGGTGCAAGCAGCTGCCTGGGCTGTCAGACAGGTTACAGGCGAGCGACCAACCATCGGTCGTTATAACTTTTCCACCGACGGTGCGTACACGATGGGCATCGCCGGCATCCCCACCATTGGCTTCGGACCAGGCGAAGAGAGTCAAGCTCACGGTGCAGATGAGCACATCCGTCTGGCGGATTGTATTACCGCGGCGCACGTTTACGCTCAACTCGCTGCGGATCTACTTCAGGAACTCTGAGAACTTCGCGCAACCGGGGATACTCTGTGAACACTGTGAGGCCCGTCGCAAAGTTGGCAAGGCAAGAATTGCGTGTCATCCCGCGCAATGTCTGGGTGGTCACCGCGACAAGCTTTCTGACCGACGTCTCCACCGAGATGATCATGAACCTCATTCCCCTCTTCTTGGCGGAGGTGTTGGGTGTACGCACCAGCGTCATCGGCCTCATCGAAGGGGTGGCGGAGACGACCGCGACGCTCACCAAGATACCTTCCGGATGGCTGAGCGATCGCTTAGGACGTCGCAAGTGGCTCACTGTAGCGGGTTATAGCTTATCTACACTGGCCAAGCCCTTTCTGTATTTTGCGACGTCCTGGCTCTGGGTGCTGAGTGTGCGCTTCGCTGATCGTTTGGGCAAGGGCATTCGCACTGCTCCACGCGATGCGCTGATCGCCGATAGTGTGCAGGCAAACCATCGCGGTATCGCCTTTGGGTTGCATCGTGCTGGTGACACCGCCGGTGCTGCCTGTGGTTTGATAGCTGCTCTGGTTATTGTGTGGATCGTGCAAGGTAACACGTTGATGCTCACTCGGAACACCTTCCAGACAGTGGTCTTGGTGAGTATCATTCCAGCGGCACTCGCCGTGCTCCTCTTGGCGGTGGGAGCGCGTGAAGCACGGTCTGCGGACAGGTCAGGCAACGCAATACAGCCGACAATGCGACGGCTGTCTCTGGCAGATCTAGATACCCGCTTTAAGGGTTTTCTGCTCATTGTGGTGCTTTTCACGCTGGGGAACTCTTCCGATGCATTTCTGATCCTGCGTGCCAGAGAGCGCGGAGTGAGCGTGTTAGGCGTGTTGGCCATTATGGTGGCATTTAATCTTGTATATGCGCTGGTGTCAGGACCGGCGGGCGCACTGTCTGATCGTTTGGGCCGCCGCCGTTTGATACTGGGTGGGTGGCTCACCTATAGCGCAATCTATCTGGGGTTCGCGCTGGCAGAAACCACATGGCACATAGTGGCGCTTTTCATCGGTTATGGTCTATATTATGGGCTTGCAGAAGGTGTTGCACGGGCTCTCATAGCAGACCTGGTGCCGGCGGAGCAGCGTGCCACTGCCTATGGTCTCTTCAGCGCAGCGGTCGGTTTGACAGCGCTTCCGGCCAGCTTGATTGCTGGCGTCCTCTGGCAAGGCTTCGGCGCATGGCAAGGTTGGGGAGCACGTGCACCTTTCATCTTTGGTGCGTGCCTGGCTTTGCTGGCTGTACTCTTGTTGACCTTCTGGTGGCCCTCTCTGGGAAGAAAGGGGGTTGCGTAAAAATGTCGGTACGACTGGGAGCACACATGTCCATCGCGGGCGGCGTGGATAAAGCGTTTGATCGGGGTGAACAGGTGGGCTGTGATGCAATGCAGATCTTCACCAAAAATAGCAATCAGTGGTACGCAGCGCCACTGAGTGAGGAGACCATCCGGCGTTACCATCAACGCCAGAGCGAGACGGGGATTACACCGGTCGTGGCTCATTCTTCGTATTTGCTAAACCTGGCCAGCCCTTCTGATGAACTGTGGCATAAGTCCATCGACTCCCTCGTGTTGGAGATGCAGCGATGTGAAACGCTGGACATTCCCTACTTGGTCATCCATCCCGGTTCCCACATGGGGGCCGGCGAAGAAGTGGGCATCAGCCGGATCATCCAGGCATTGAACATGGCTCACGCACGTTTACCCGACGCACGAGTCAAGATCACGCTGGAAACTACCTCGGGACAGGGCGACCAGCTGGGTTACCGGTTTGAGCAGATTGCGGCGATGATTCAAGGCGTCGATGCCAACGAACGGCTCGCGGTGTGTTTCGATACCTGCCATGCTTTTTCCGCTGGCTATGATTTTCGAACGCCGGAGGGCTACGCGCAGGTATTCCATCAGTTCGACGAGACCATCGGCCTGTATCGCCTGGCCGTTATCCATCTGAACGATTCAACCAAAGAACTGGGCAGCCGGCGCGACCGTCACGCGCACATTGGAGAGGGCTTCGTGGGCCTGGATGGGTTTCGGCTTATCCTTAACGATCCCCGTTTCGAGCACATCCCGATGCTGCTCGAAACACCCAAGTCAGAGGACATGCACGAGGACGTGGAGAACCTGGCTCGCTTGCGCGCACTTCTTCGGGTTTCGTGAACAAGCCAGATGATCAAAGTACGTATCGGGAAATGCACGGTCTAGTGGGGAGATCATTGTGTAATCGCTAGATGGATAATTCCCAACCACGGAGCTAGATAAGCGATGACAACCGTGAGAGAGATCACCGATAGCACCTTCGATGCCCAAGTGTGCAAACCCGACATTCCGGTACTGGTGCATTTCCACGCTTCTTGGAGTGCCCCAAGCAATGCGGCAATGCCCCTCTTAGAGCAAATCGCCCAGGAATACCCTCATCATCTGAGGGTCGTCCGGATGGACGTCGATCGGAACAACATCATCCCATATGAGTATCGGGTGTATCGGGTTCCCACTTTCATCTTGTTCGTCAACGGACGGGAAGTAGAACGCTGGGCAGGCGGCGTGTCAAGAGATGAGATCCTTGCCCAGGTTGCTCCCTATATGCGAGCGGATGCAGTTCCTTGAAAACAAACCATGATCAATATTTCATCCATACAACTGAGGAGGAACGGACATGTCCCATCCTACCCCCGAAACGATGACGCGTACACAACGTGACATTCTCGAGTGGGTCGAAGCACATCGTTCCGATGTGATCAGTCTGGCGCAGGCACTGGTGCGCATACCCAGTGAGAACAAGCCGCCCCACGGCAACGAACGGGAATGCCAGATGTTCATTGCCGATTTCATGCGCCAGCTGGGATGTCGCATCGATATCTTCCAGCCAGACGAGGTGCCAGGTCTCACCGAACATAGCGAGTACTGGCCAGGGCGCGACTACACGGATCGGCCCAATGTGGTGGGCGTGCTAGGGCAGTTCGAACCGCGAGCCAGTCGACCGAAGGGTCGTCGGTCATTGCTTTTCTCGGGCCATGTCGATGTGGTGCCGGCACTGGGTCAGGGCCGTTTTGGCTGGTGGGACGCTGCCATCGATGAGGGCAAGCTCTACGGTCGAGGGTCGTGCGATATGAAGGGAGGCATAGCCGCTTTCTTGATGGCCGCCCAGTGTGTCCGTCAGTTGGGATTGGAGCTCCACGGCGACTTGATCCTCGAGTCGGTTGTAGATGAGGAGTTTGGCGGGGCAAACGGGACGCTTGCATGCCGCCTGCGCGGTTACAACGCCGACGCCGCAGTGGTGCCCGAGCCGAATAACATGGTGATCAGCCGTGCCCATCGGGGTGGTCAGCAATTTCGCATCTATACCTCTGCCCCATCCATCGGGATGGGCTTTGGTGAGTCAGAGCTGCCCGATCCCGTGACGGCACTGGCCCATATCATGGTGGGTCTGGAGCAGCTCAACGCCAAATTCAACGCCCGGCCAAAGCCCGAGGGCTTCGAGGGCGATACGTTCCCACTTATGCCCCTTCTGTTAAGAGCTGGTGAGCAACTTCCATGGGGCACCGGCGAGGCCATCCCCGAAACTGCCTGGGCCGAATTCTGGCTAGAGATCCCTGCCGGCGTGACCAAAGAGGAATTGCAAGGCGAAATCAAGCAGATGATCGAAGCTCTTGCGCGCGATGTTGCCACGGTGCGTCGTGTATCTTGGCGCATGGAGGAGCGCACACGTTTCCTGCCAGGCAGCACGATCCCGGCAGACAGCCCTATCCTCGCAACGCTGGGCAAGAACTTCGCTTTGGCCGCCAATCAGCAACCTGTCTTTGCCAATGCACCTTTCGCCTGCGATGTGTTTATGTTCAATCTGCATAGCCCCACTCCGTGTGCTTTGTTAGGGCCACGCGGGGGCAATGCCCACGCGCCGGATGAATGGGTCGAGGTCGAAGATCTGGTCACACTGACCAAAGTGTTCGCCTTAACCATCGCAGATTGGCTCGGCTGATCCCCAAAGGGATTGTCGGGGATCTATACGTGCATTTCGAGCGTGGCCAGCGCTTCTTCGGCGTCTTGCAATAGGTGGTGAACCTCGCGCGATTGCTGCTCGGACAGGAAGCGGGTTTCAGGTTGTGTCAGTATCTCTTGCACCGCGTGATGCGCTCGCTCAAACACATCCTGACTGCCTGCCGCCTCCCAGGCCGGAGCGCTCAGGCGATTGGCAAGCGATGAGAAGTAAAACTCCTCGCGGAAATGCCTCAGGGTGTGTTCATCCATAAGATAGTCCTTGCCCGGTCCGACCCGTGCGATCGCGTCGAAGGCGAGCATCTCTTCATCGACTTTCAGGCCGCGTGCTTGGCGGAAGATATGCCCGTATAAGTCGTTATCGATCACCAATTGCTCCAGGCTCACCGTGCCGACGCATGCCAGCGACCCGGCCCCACCGTTGAGGTTGGCACCCGCCATCGCCGGCAGGTATCCACTGGCCCATTTCTCCAGGGTGGCCATGGCATCCGGTGTGCAGGTGTCCGTACAAATGCCATTCGAGGCGGTTGGCAGACCGTAATGGCATCCCAGCTGCACGCATGCAGCGGACATGAGACCGACTTCGGCTACACTGATGGACGCCATACCCGCCCGCATATCAAACGCCATCGGGTGGGCAGCATATACCACTGGCGCACCGGGCCGGTGTAGCTGGATGATGGTGAGCGCGGCCAGCATTTCCGCGTTGATCTGCACCACCGCGCCTGCCAGCGTCACCGGCGCTGTCACTCCTGCCACGGCAGAGGAGTTGAAGAGCACCGGAATGCCCAGCTCAGCGGACACCATCGCGGCCTCGCACTGGCCCCAGCCATAGGTCAACGGGCTGTTGACCGAAGAAAGCACCATCAGCCGAGGCAAGCGTCCGCTTTCTTGAACCACCTGGCTCATCCGCCACAACCAGCGCATGCCCTCTCCACTGAAAGCAGAAAACATAAACGGTTTGTCGGTATGGTGCAGCATTCTGGCAAGGCAACGCACCTCTGCCGAGCGGGAAGCCCCCTCTTGATCAATTAGCGAACCGACGATGTGAAGGTTGGGCAATTTGTGGACCAGACGCGTCCAGTTGATGGTATCCCTTGCGGTGACCGGACGGCGTCTCACAGCGCGATAATCGATGATCCAGTTTAAGCCCGTGGTAGTGCGCGCGTACTGCGGACCATCCAGGTACAGATGACAGTCTCGAGCCGCAGGATGCCCGCCATAAACGGTGACCTGGCGAGGAGCAGCTTGCAGCGCCAGCTCGACCAGTTGGCGGGGGATATACACCCGTTGATGCGCCTCGTCCACTCGAGCACCGGAGTTTTGCAACAGCTGGCGGGCTGGCGGATAGTGTACTGCCATGCCTATCTCTTCCAGCACACGCAGCGACTTGACATGGATGCGTTCGATATGCTCCTCGTTGAGGACGGCAATGCGCAATGTCTCCGTGGAACGCGCCTGGTAGTTTGCCTTGGAGTTTGTCCCCTGCATATGCGGCCTCCCTTTGTTCCCGCGTTACAGGTGGTGCGCAATGACAAAAAAGTGGGGGTTCCGTCCATTGGAGCGCTTCATCCGGCCGGAACCCCCTTCGCGTGATCTATACTGCCGCTGATCTACAAAAGCGGAGTGATTTCGGGTTAGGCTTGCCTGCCCAATAATCGTCTCACCCAGCGCAGCAAGAGCGGGAAAAGACCTTCCGGCGCGAAGATCGCGACGAGGGCCAACACGATGCCCAGCAAGAGAATGCGATATTGCTCCACGGCGCGCATAATCTCGGGCAAGACAGTGAGCACGGCGCATCCTGCGATGGGCCCCCAGAAGCTCCCCCATCCACCGATCACGATCATCGCGAGCAGGTTGATGGTCGTGCCGAAGAGCATGATGGCCGGCGAGATCGCCCCGTACCAATGCACATAGAAGGCGCCAGCCCAGCCAGTGAAGAAAGCGACAAAACCGAAGAGGAACAGCTTGTAGCGGAAGGGGCTGACGCCCCGGCTGATGGCGTATACCTCCGAATCGCGCAGGGCACGGAAGGCCATCCCGATGGGTGAGTAGAAGATGCGCCAGATGGCAAAAGTGGCAATCACAAAGAACACCAACGCCAGGTAGTAATACAGGAATTGCGCCTTGTCACCCCCCACCCACTCTTCAAAGGGGAATTTGGGCACATAGCGCAACCCATAGCCACCGCCGGCGACGAAGTTGGGGCCCTGGGTGGTGAAATTGCGGAACAATTCCTGGAAGCCCAGCGTCAACAAGACCACATAAGCACCGCGCAGCCGCAGCGTCGGTAAACCCAAAATCACTGCCACAAAGGTCGCTGCAATGGGCCCAAACCACATCGCCACGAAGGGGCTCCAGCCCAGTTGCTGCGTGATCACGCCGCTCGTCCAGGCACCCACAGCGAACAATGCCACCTGGGCGAAGGAAAAGATGCCTGACACGCCCATGATCAGGTTCCACCCCTGCACCACAATGCCCCACAGGAAGAAGAGGATCAGCAGGTGAAGGACAAACTTGCCGAATGGCAGCAGATCCGTGACCCATGGCAACACCAGGGAAACCAGCAGAGCAATTACCACTGGAACGACGCTCAGCCGCGACCACGGCACTGCCGATGGTTTCAGTCGCTCTTCAATGTGGGCCAACGTAGATTTTACCGAAAGACCTTCTTCCTGGATCATAGCCGTTGCGCCTCCCCCAGCCCAAAGAGCCCGCTGGGCCGTATCACCAGCATAATCATCATAAACAGAAAGACACCCGGCAAAGCAGTGCCCGCTCCCAGATAGACCATCAAGAAGGATTGCAGCAGGCCGATAAGGTAAGCAGCCCAGATGGTTCCTTTGACGCTTCCCAAACCACCGAAGATGGTCACCACTAGCGCCATTAACATAGCATTAGCACCCGATTCGCGTTGCACCTGGTAAACGGTCGAAAGGAGAGCACCGGCCAAGCCGGCCAGAGCGGCACTGATGCACATCACGATCAAAAACACGGTGCGCGTCGGGATGCCCATCAGCTGCGCAGCGTCCGGCTGCTGCGAGACCGCCTGGATCGCCAGGCCGTGACGCGATTTACTCAAGAATATGCTCAACAGCACTAGGGAGACAACCGCCACAGCCACGACCACTAAAAAGTTGTAGTTGATCACCACCCGGCCGATCTTGAAGATACCCGGGATCAGCGGCGGCATTTGTTTGACACGGGGACCGAAGATGAGCAATATACTTTGATCCAGTGCCATGCCGACTCCTACGCCCACGATCAGCGAACCTACATCCCATCCCGGTTTGCCCAAGATGCGATTCAGGAACAGGGTTTGCATCCCGAAGCCCACCACCGCTGTCCCCAATGCCGCGATGAGTAAGGCTGGCACCATAGGCACTTTCAACATGGTTACCAGCGCCCAGGCAATATAGGTCCCTACCAGATAGAGAGAACCATGCGCCAGATTGAGCATGCGCAAAGCGCCCCAAATCAGGGTGAGGCCCAGCGCCATCATCCCAAAGATGGAGCCGTAGACAATTCCACCATAAATGGCCTGTATCAGTTTTTCCATAGAGCTCTTTTCCCCTTTGCCGACAACGTGATAAGCTGGTGTAGGTGCTAGCCCAGATAGGCAGCTAACAATGCTTCGTTCTTGAGCATCTCTTCAGCGGTGCCTTCACTCACAATGCTGCCCATCTCCAACAGGTAGACCCGATCGGCAAATCCCGCGATGTGGTCGGCGTTTTCGTCTGCCAGCAGAACTGAGAGACCGCTCTTATTGATGTCCCGGATTTTGCGATAGACTTCCTCGATCAGGAAAGGTGCCAGGCCCAGCGAGGGTTCGTCCACCATGAGCAGCTTGGCATTGGACATCAGCCCGCGCCCTAACGCCAACATGCGGCGCTCACCTCCCGACAGAGTACGCGCTAGCTGATTGGAGCGTTCGCGCAGCACCGGAAACAGTTCGTAAACCTGCTCCAGCTTTTGCTTGCGTTGTTTCCAGGCGTCCGGGAGGTATGCCCCCATCAGCAGGTTCTCCAGCACAGTGAGCTCTGGGAAAGGCAGATCACCTTGCGGGATGTGTACCACACCAGTGGCCACGATCTCGGCGGGTGACATGTCCGAAAGCACCTTGCCGTCGAACTCGATTCGCCCGGCGCTTGGGTGGATCAGACCGGAAATGGTGCGCAGCAGGGTGGTCTTGCCGTGCCCGTTGGGACCCAAGAGCACTACTGCCTCACCATCTCTGACCTCCAGCGAGACGCCGTGAAGCACAATCGAGCCGCCGTAACCCGCCTCTAAGTTGGTTACTTTCAACATCAGTGACCACCTCCACCATTGTCAGAAATCTTCTCACGGTGCTTGCCACCCAGATAGACTTCGATGACCCGCTCATCACGCAGGACATCGCTGGGAGCTCCCTCAGCGATCTTCTCGCCGTGGTGAAGCACCAGCATCCGATTGGCCAGTGCCTGCACTGCTTTCATGATGTGTTCGATCATCAGCACCGTGATGCCCAGCTGGTTGACCTTTCGCACAAATTCGATCATATCGCTGCGCTCTTGACGATTCAGCCCCCCTACCGGTTCATCCAGTAGCAGTAGCTTGGGCCTGGTTGCCAACGCTGTGGCCAACATCAACTTCTTGCGCTCCGAGACGGAGAGAAGCGAAGCACGCCAATCCTGTTTGTCCAGCAGACCACAGAAATCCAAGACGTCCAGCGCCACTTGAACGGAATCTCGATCGAACTCCAATGTGATCTTGCCGGTACCAGGCCGCCCCATGGCTGCGCCCACGAGCACGTTGGTCAGCACGGTCTGGCTGTCGAAACTCACCGTCGTCTGAAATGTGCGTGCAATTCCCAGGCGACAGATATCGTCCGCGCGACGTCGCTGGATCTCATGGCCGTAGAAGCGGATTCTGCCGCTGGTCACAGGGGAGACGCCTGAAATGGTGTCGAAGAGGGTGGTCTTGCCGGCACCGTTGGGTCCGACAATCGCATAGATTTCGCCCTCCCCAACGCTGAAGGAGAGATCTTTGACCGCCAGCAAACCACCATACGCTTTGATTACCCTCTCACATTCGAAAATGACACTCATAGCAACACCTGTCTTGCGTTGCAGTATGCTGGAGAACAATTCTGTAAAAGGTATCAAGAATGTACGAAATGGATAAAACCACCATAGCCTGCTCTCAAGAGGGATTATGTCAAGCTATGTCATGAACTCCCATTGCACCCGCGCAATCGAAAGGGCCGGGCGCCCGGCCTGCTGCGAACGCCCGGCCTGTGGATTGCGAGCTGTTGTCGCCCTGTTGGGTCTGGCTCACGAGAACCAGGGCGGCAGTCGGAATTCCGCCTGCGTGTAAGGCGGCGGGAAGACCAGATGATGCTCCAGGTCCCAGCACTGATAGATGGTATGTGCCTGGCCAAGCGACGAGTCGGGTGTCTGCCACGGATAGCACCGCGAAGCGTGATTCTCGAAGGAGATGCTGCCCGTCACACCGCGGTGGATGCCCAGCTCGGTCATCTTGGCGACCTTCTTGTAGTCGCGCGGGTCGCCGGCCAGCGCCACCGCCTTGGCCCACACCCATACCGAGTCGTAGTCACCGGGGGCGTTGGCAAACCCGGGCTTGGCACCGAACTTGGCCTCATAGCGCGCGAACCAGTCCTTGCCAATGGCGTCCGGCAAATAGCCCAACACCGTGGCCCAGAGGACACCGTTGGACGCTTCACCCGCCAGCTCAAAGTACTCCGGCACCGACGGCCCATATTGCTGATAGACGATGCAGTTGAGCGGGTTGTTCACCCACTGCTTGATCATCGCCGCATTGTCGGCCGGGTTATAGGTGGTGGTGAAGAGGATACCGGGCGGATTGTCATACACCTGAGCCAATAGGGGACCCCAGTCGGACACCTGACCCACCGTGAAGGACTGGTTCAGTGTGATCTCCCAGCCGAACTCTTTGATCTGGGCCTCGAAGGTGGTTGCGATGAAGGTATCGTAGGTGTCATCGCCGCGCAAGATGGCTGCCGTCTTCTTCTCCGGTTGATACAGCCCTTTCTCGACGATCTCGTTCAAGAAACGCGCAAAGCCACCACCATACCACTCATCATTCGGGTCGGTCTGGAAGATGGACCAGTAGCGCTCCGGGTTGCTCTGATAGCGGTCCGTCCAGGCCTTCTGAGTGTTGTTGTTATAGTAGAGCACCCCAGCATCTGCGCAGATGTCAAACTCCGGCGCCGAGGTCAGATGGTAACCGGAGAAGATGACATCTGCCTTCTCCACCTCAATGGCGCGCTGGAATGCTGTGGTCACCTGATCACCCACCGAGTCGATGTTATCGATCTCGATGTACTTGATCTTGTGACCTGCCAGGTTATTGCCCGTCAGCTCGTTGATCTCGTCGATGGCCATCACGGTGCCGTTGCGCATCTCGATGCCGTCCGCGGCGATAAAGCCGCTCAGTGGGAAGATGCCCACGGCGCGGATGTCTTCCTTCTCCTGGAAGTGGGACGGCGCAGCATTGGGCATCTCCGTCACCGCTGCAGCCTGTGCCGGCGCGGTCTGGGACACCAACCCCGCTCCCAACACGCTCCCGGCACCAACTGCCATTGCCGATCGAAGGAAATCGCGACGTTTCATCTTTTTGTCTAACACTTTTCCATCCTCCTTTCGCATTTCATTGTGTGAGATGTACTTTCTTTACTGCTGCCCCAACCTCGTATCAAATCGTGCCGTGTTGGGTATCCGCATCGGGGGACGGTGCCCTTTATCCGCGCCCCGAAGACGAACCACTCTAATACTTCACCTTGACGGGCTGCCCGCCTTTGGCCGCCGATTCGTCGATGGCGAAGCACAATGCCATGGTTTTGTAGGTATCGTGAACCGATGCATGGGATTCGACATTGTTCTCGATGCACTCCATAAAGTGCTCGATCTCGGTCTTGAAGGGGTGATGGGAAACCTCACCGCTGTCCGGCTCGATGGTGGGGAATTTCCAATAGCCCAGCGTGCCGGGATACCACTTGGATGAGTGCACCGCATTGTTGCGAATGGACATCTCGGTGCCAAATATTTGGGTGTTGAAGATGTAGGGTGTTTCCCCTTCGATCATGCTGGAGAGCTTGCCGATGGCACCGTTAGCGAAGCGCAGCGCAGCCACCGTGAGTGGTGGATACTCGAAGTCGGGATTGGCGATCGGCCCGGCGCTGAAAGCAGCCACTTCTTCCACCTCGCCAGCCAGCCAGCGCAGGATGTCCGCCGCATGGATACCCGCAACGGTGAAGCTGCTGCCACCCGAGATCTTCTTCACATAGTACGGATAGCCGGGATACGCTTTGATAATTGGGTGCCAGTAATCCGCCTCAGCATAGAGCAGCTTGCCCAGCTTGCCATCGTCCAAAAGGGCGCGCACGGTCTGGAATTGGGGATTCCAGCGTAGGACGACGCTGGTGACGCTCTTCACGCCCGCTTTGGTCACTGCTTCAACCAGATGATCCACCTCCTTGCGCGAGGTGCCCAGCGGCTTCTCCACCACTACATGGCGCCCGGTTAAAGCGGCTTTCGCACAGTACTCCGCACGCGAATCGGCGTGGGCGCAGTGGACCACAATTTGGATGCGATCGTCCTTTAGGAGATCGTCCAAGCTGGCAAATTCCTTGCCGTTCACTCCATGTTGCTGCATCAGGCGCGATGCTTTACCGGGAGTTTTATTGTAGATCCCCACAACCCATGTAAGCGGATGATCGCGAAAGACCTTCACGTATTCGCCCGCGACCCATCCCGCGCCGATAAGACCTACACCGTATTTCTTGCTCATCCTTGAACCTCCTCGATTGATGGTGAGAATAGCTCATTAAAGAGGGAGAGTGGACCGAATCGGTCGTGAGCGCGCAGGCTCACTGAAAGGGGCAAATTGAAGGTACACCATGCAACGGTGATCATTGGATATCGGCTTGACCTCAGCGTAACAGGGCTGATCCTCGTCATCGTAGACTAGTAAGAATGCTACAATGCCTCGAATAGATAAATCATTTCAAATAATAGCACAATTTTTTTCATGTGTCAATTTTTCTGGCCGAAATTTCTCCTCGAAATGAGAAAAAGATCTCACAGCAGGTGATCAGCACAGAAGACGAAGTCGCGCACGCCGAAGATCTCAGTCGGAGGGTGGTGCATTTCAGATCACTGTATCCTCTGCCAGCTCGGCTACACCCTCATCGGCTGATGATGATCACGTCACTTTCGGCGTGAAGGGCCCGGAAATGTTCCACCCAGGCGCGATGCTCCGGCTTTTCCGGCTTCGCCTGGAAGAGCAATGGGCTGCCGATCACGATACGTTTGACGCGCGGACGGGTGATGGCCACGTTCAGCCGATTAGGCTGAAAGTAGAATTCGGCACATTGGGCGGCGTAACCGGGATCGCTGGTGGTCAATGAGACGATCACGATCTCGCGTTCCTGGCCCTGAATCCGCTCCACGGTGTCCACCACGATGTTGTTGAGGCTCTCGTCGTGCTGTGCAACCAGCTCCTGAAGACACTTGCGGATCAGCCGCCCTTGGGCGCGGAAGGGGGCGACAATGGCGATCTCGTGCGCAGAAAGGCCACATGCCAGCGCCTCCGCCGCCAGTTCAGCCGCGAGACGCGCTTCCTCCGGCGCGCGCATACCCCGCTCGGCATGCCGTATCTCGGCGAATATGTTGGGTCGCTCCGGGTCGAGCAGCTCGGTATGCCGCTTCGGCCGCCACGCCAGCTTCAACCGTCGTCCGCGTGCCTCCGGCGCTGGGCGCAATCGCCCTTCGTAAAAACGTCGGCTGGGAAACGCGGTGATCTCTGCGTTCATCCGATAGGTGATGTCCAACATTGTACCCGGGGCGTGCTGGAACAAGGTCTCAAAGATCGAGCGAGTGACCCACTCTTCAGCATGTTCTCCGACAATGACCGGCGCCATTTGTTTGTGGTCGCCGATGAAAATGTAGCGCTCATCGGAGAGCATGCCGGAGATGGCCAGCGGCAGGGTTACCTGTCCCGCCTCGTCGAAGATCACCGTGTCGAACTTGATTCCACCCAGCCGGCTGGTGCGCAGGGCGAAACACGTGCCGCCCACAATGAATCCTCTGTCCTGAGAACTGTATGGGCTATATGCGAATTTCTCGTAATTCGCTATCGCACCTCCTTCCCAGACGAGGTCATCGGCATAGCGTGCCTGTCCCACCTTGA
>JBMFPH010000035.1:0-20483 GCA_049969215.1 Anaerolineae bacterium
GGATGACATCAGTACCGATCTGCTCCTCGCCTGTGACCCAGAGACTGGTAACGATCCTATTGGCCCATTACAACATTCGATTGATACTGGGGCATTTTTCCTCACCCTCTGGAAACGTCCTCTTTGCGCAAAGATACGCAACGTGTTAGAATAAATTAGGTATGATGGTCACCTGGCGCTGCCACTAGCAGGGTAAGGTGAGCTGCCGATCTCAGTCTACGGTGGAAGAAGTGCAACTGCCGGGGGACTATCACCAAACTCGATGTGTGATAGCGATTCATCTGACAAACCTGTCATCAACCCGCATCTTTTGCGTGGATATAGCTTCCGCGGATTGGCAGACCGAGACCTGCCCGATGAGGTGGTCGCCCGGATCGGTTATGCGGCGGGCATTTATTTTTTCCGTTTGCACGAGCAGGCGGTCGTC
This sequence comes from Anaerolineae bacterium, assembly GCA_049969215.1. GTDB lineage: Bacteria > Chloroflexota > Anaerolineae > 4572-78 > NAK82 > NAK82. The sequence continues at coordinate 428 of JBMFPH010000035.1, forward strand.
GTCGGGCGGGATGCTCGGCTGAGCTCCCCGCGCATCAGCGCCACGCTGATTTCCGCATTGCTCCGCGCCGGCATGCGTGTGATCGACGTGGCCTTGGTGCCGACCCCGGTGCACAACTTTGCCACCGATCTATATGGCTCCGCTGCCGGCATCATGGTGACGGCCAGCCATAACCCGCCGGAGTATAACGGCCTCAAGCTGCGCCGGGAACGCACGCTGGATGCTCAGGAGTTACACGAGATCATCACCCTAGCAGCTCGCTCCGCATCCCCCCTTGCACCGCTGCCCCACGCGGATGCGCTCCTGACCCGGACGGACGTGGTGCCGACCTATCTGGAGCATGTGCGCCGTTATGCTGATGTGCGTCGTCCGCTCAAGGTGGTACTGGACGGAGGCGATGGCACGAACGGACCGCTGATCGCCCCACTCCTGCGCGCATTGGGCTGCCAGGTGATCGAGCTCCATTGCATCCCGGACGGACATTTCCCCCACCGCGATCCTGACCCGACCGCACCGGGTGCCGTAGATGCGTTAGCAGCAGTGGTATGCCGTGAGGCAGCAGAGATCGGCCTGGCATTCGATGGGGACGGTGACCGCTTGTTGGTCGTAGATGAACAGGGAACGCGGATTTTAGGTGATCAGATTATGATGCTGTTAGCGCGGGACGTGCTACGCCAACAACCCGGAGCACGCATTGTGTTTGAAGCGCTTTGCACGCGCGCCCTCCATGATGACGTGATCGCGCATGGCGGCGTGCCGATTGTGACTCCCACTGGCTACGCCTACGTCCATACTGCCGTTCTGGACAACGCAGCAGCTTTGGGCGGCGAGCTGTCCGGCCACCTCTTCTTCAACCTGCCGGGTTTTCGCTTCGACGATGCCATCCTGGGCGCGTTGCGATTGCTCAGCATCCTCTCCCGGGACACCACACCCCTCTCCGAGATGGTGCGAGCGCTACCTGCTTATTGTTCTTCGGCCCCCCTGCGGATTGCCTGCTCGGACTCCGCCAAGAAGGAGGTGGTGGCCCGCGTGCGTGATCATTTTGCGCGCGCTTGGCCGCTGGACGAGCTGGATGGCGTGCGCATTGACTTCGGTGATGGTTGGGGGACGGTGCGCGCTTCGAACACACAGCCCGCTTTGGTGCTGCGCTTCGAGGCACGCTCAGACGCACGTTTGACCGAGATCACGGAGTTGGTGATGAAGCAGGTAGAACACGCCATGCAGGAGTGCGAGGTTGGCTGAGAGGGGATTGGCGGTGGTGATCCTGGCAGCTGGCCAGGGCAAGCGCATGCGCTCTGACCTGCCGAAAGTGCTGCACCCGCTGCTGGGACGACCGATGATTGCATATGTGTTGGATGCGGCGCGTGCGCTCCAGCCGGAACGCTTGGTGGTCGTGGTGGGGCACAAGGGTGATCAGGTGCGTGCAGCACTGGGCGACGGGGTTCTCTTTGCCGAGCAAAAGGAGCGCCTCGGCACCGGGCACGCCGTGTTGCAGGCACGTGCTGCGGTGGGCGATTGCAGGACGGTGTTGGTGTTATATGGGGATATGCCGCTGCTGCACGCGGAAACGTTGCGCGCACTCTATCAGCTGTACCGCAGCAGCAACGGGCCGCTTGCGATGCTGGTAGTGCGCGACACCGTATCGCGCGGCTTTGGGCGCATCATCCGGGATGCGGCAGGACGGGTGCAAGCCATCGTCGAGGAGGCGGAATGCACACCTGAACAGCTTGCCATCCCGGAGCTCAACCCGGGCGTTTACTGTTTTGATGCTGACTGGTTGTGGCAGCATCTGCCGAAGCTCCCCTTGCACTGTGACAAAGGGGATGCGGGGGAATACTTCCTCACCGACTTGGTAGCGATTGCCGTCGCAGAGGGGCATACGGTGCACGATATGCTCGCTTCCGATCCCCTCGAAGCGCTCGGCATCAACACACCGGAACACCTGATCGAGGCGGAAGCTGCACTGACACGTCGCACCCAAACAGGGGAGGTTTAACGCTTGTCTATGCTCAGAGCGGAGGACTTTTTCGATCTATCGCATTACGCGCATAGCGCGTTATTCCATGATCCGCGTGTCACGTATGTGTGGGATGCATTGAAGCTGCTCAAGGAATACCTGGAATACCTCATCAGGCCGGAAATACAGGGAGAGGTTATGCCGGGTGCCTATATCGTCGGAGAACAGATTTTCATCGGCGCCGGCTCGGTGGTGGAACCGGGCGCGCTCATCAAGGGCCCTGCCTACATCGGGCGCAATACCCAGGTGCGCCATGGAGCTTACGTGCGCGAACGTGTTTTGGTCGGTGATCACTGCGTCATCGGCCATGCCACCGAGATCAAGGACACCATTATGCTGGATAATGCCCATGCGGCACATTTCGCCTACCTGGGGGATAGCATTGTGGGTAATTATGTCAACCTCGGCGCGGGCACGCGGCTGGCCAATTTGAAGTTGGACGGCTCCAACGTGCGCGTGCGCTTCAGTGATGAGGTGCTGGATACCGGCATGCGTAAGCTGGGAGCGATCCTGGGCGACCGGGTACAGACCGGCTGCAATACGGTGACCAATCCGGGCACCTTGCTGTCCCCGGATTGTCGGGTATATGCGCTAACATCACCGCGCGGCTACTACCCTCCGGGCAGCATTGTCCGACCGCGCACCGAGGTGGAGACAATTGTGATGTCGCAAGCGGGTATGGAGAGAGGATAAGGTTTACAAAGTGGGATCGGATGCGGGTACGCCGCTGTTGCTCTTTCTTCTGTTAGTCTTATTGCATGCTCTCTTTGTCGCTGCTGAGGTCGCCATTGCCTCTGTGGACAAAGCGCGCCTGAGTCTGCTGGCAGAAGAGGGGCACCATTCGGCACGTTTGATCGAACGCCTTGCGCACAACACGATCCATCTTTCAGCCGCCACGCAGCTCGCCACCAAATCGTTGAGCTTCCTGGCCGTGGCGCTGGCCATCGTGCGGTACAGCGATCCCCTGGCCGAACAGCTCGCGCAGTTTGCGCCGGACTGGTCAGCTGTCACCCGACAGTCCGTAGCGATCGGCCTGATTACGTTGTTGCTGATGCTGGTGATGGTGCTGCTGGGCGAGCTGATGCCGCGTGCCATCGCAACGCGTTATCCGGAGCCAGTGGCCACGCTGGCGATCTATCCGATGACCCTGGTGGCGTTCATTGCGGCACCAATCGCGCGTATGGCGGCAGCCCTGAATGCATGGTTGACGGGCACCCCCGCTGCGGTCATGGGCGCCAGCTTTCCGACGGTCACCGAAGAGCAGATCAAAACCCTGGTGGACGCCGGTGAGGAAGGTGGGATCATCGAAGAAGAGGAACGAGAGATGATCTATTCCATCTTCGAGCTGGGTGACACGCTGGCGCGCGAGGTGATGGTGCCTCGCATCGATATGGTCGCGCTGGAGGTCAACACAAGTATCGAGGAAGCACTGCGTGTGATCGTGGAGATCGGGCACTCGCGCATTCCGGTCTATGCCGAAACGATTGACAACATTGTGGGCATTCTCTACGCCAAGGATATCCTGAAATGCTGGCCTCACTTTGAGACCCTGCACCTGCGTGACATTCTGCGCGAAGCCTACTTCGTTCCGGAGACCAAGCCGGTGGATGAACTGCTTCAGGAGTTGCAGCGGCGCAAGGTACACATTGCCATCGTCGTGGATGAGTACGGTGGTGTGGCGGGTCTGGTCACCATTGAGGATATCCTTGAGGAGATCGTGGGGGAGATTCAGGATGAATACGACTCAGAAGAACCCTCGCTGGTCATCGTCGGCCCAGATGAGGTGATCTGTGAGGGGCGCACCGACCTGGACGACATCAACGAAGCGTTGCACGCCGAGCTGCCCACGGACATCAGCGACACGGTGGGTGGGCTGATCTATAGCTGCCTGGGGCGCGTTGCGGTGACGGGGGATCAGGTGCGCTTCGGTGACCTGGAACTGAGCGTGCTTGCCGTCACGGGACGCCGCATCAAAAAGGTGCGGGTGAAACGGCTGCCTGCGAACCAAGCTGCGGATGTGGTCTCGTGCAACGACGGGAACACCCTTGCGCCCAAAACGCCACCGGCTCCATCACTGCCCTCAGAAAGTCAGAGCATTGCCGGATGAACTACGCGCAGCTGATCGACCTGGCCCTACAAGCACGGGAGCATGCCTACGCACCGTATTCTCGCTTTAAGGTGGGCGCTGCCTTGCTGACCGCTTCGGGACGCATCTATACCGGCTGCAACATCGAAAATGTTGCTTTCTCGCCCTCGGTGTGTGCCGAGCGTATCGCCATCTTCAAGGCGGTGTCCGAGGGGGAGCGTGAGTTCGTGGCCATTGCCATTGTCACCCAGAACGGTATCCCGCCGTGCGGCGTCTGTCGGCAAGTGATGATGGAATTTGCCCCCAATATCACGCTCGTCATCGCCAATCTGGAAGGCGATTACCACGTCACCACGTTGAGTGAACTGTTCCCGAATGCCTTTACGCCATCGCAATTACCTCGCTGAGCACGAGACAATCGCCTATGCCTTTGGTAAATGTTGCGGGTGAGACGCTCTTCTATGCTGGGTATACGGGGGATATCACCGGGCGGCACAACTTGGTGTTGGTGCACGGGGCAGGTGGCAGCCATATCCACTGGCCGGCCGAACTGCGCCGTCTTCCCGGCGCCAACGTGTATGCGTTGGACTTGCCTGCCCACGGGCGCTCCGGCGGACATGCGCGTGCTACGCTGCAGGAGTATGCGGACACGGTGCACCTCTTCATGTTGGCCCTTGGGCTGCCGCGTGCTACGGTGCTGGGCCACTCGATGGGCGGTGCGATCGTGCAGCTACTGGCTCTGCGCCGGCCGGAGTGGCTTGAAAAGGCGATCATCGTGGGCAGTGCCGCGCGATTGCGCGTGCAAACCGACATCTTGAAATACTTGAACCCCCAGACAGGTCAAGATGGCTTCGAAAAGGCGCTTGACCTGATCTGCCAGCGGATGTATGGGCCGCAGGCAAGCCGACAAATGCTCCTGCGTGGTCGCCAGCTGCTGCGCGCAGTGTCACCTGCGGTGTTATATGCTGATTACCTGGCATGCGCGCACTTCGACTGTTCTGAGTTGGTAGGCAACATCGTGCTGCCGACGTTGGTCATCTGTGGCAGTGAGGACCGCATGATCGTGCCGGAAGAAAGCTGTGGCCTGAGCCAGCGCATTCCCCATGCCCATCTGGTCACCGTCCGCGGGGCAGGTCATATGATGATGATCGAGAAGCCATCCGAAGTGGCTGAAGCAGTAGCCCGTTTCATGGGCGTGGGGTGAGGTCTTAACGCATCCGCTACAGCGCGCGGCGTAAGGTGGCGACAACCGGCAAGTGATCCGAACCGGGCCCCTCGGGCACCACATGGATGGCCTCGGGCAACCAGTGCTGACTCACGAAGATGTGATCAATGCGCAAGATCGGTACGAGTGGTACTTTGTGGATCGGAAGTGGCCATGGGTCGCGCCAGCGACCCGGAAAGGTGAAGCCAAAGCCCCACCCCACCGCGCGATGCACATCCGTCAATTGTTTGGCCAGCAGCTGATAGTTCTGCGCCTGATCGGTGGTGTTGAAGTCGCCCAGCACGATGACTGGCCCAGAAGCGGCCTTCACCTCGCGCGCAATGGCGCGAAATGTCTGCCGCTGACGTTCCCATCCGCGCTGACCCACCGACGGCGAGGAGTGCACATTCCAGACGATAACCTCGCCTTCTGGCGTTGCCCAACGCGCCGCTTGGGTGCGCCAAGCATCCGACGGTGTGGGTAGCACCGTGAGCGGATAGCAGCTGATGAGGCCCAAGCGTGGCCATTCGCCATGATCCAACAGCGCATAAGGGTACTCAGGCGCCAGCTCGGAGATGAGCCGACCGGCGAAGGGTTGGGTGAACTCTTGGAACGCGATCAGATCGGGCGCCTCGGCGTGGATCAGACGGGCGACACCGGCCACGTCCTCATTGGCATAATGCACATTAAAGGTCATCACCCGCAATGAGCCTGTCGAAGCGTTGGCTGCGGCGCTGTTTCCATCCAGGTGAGGGAGCAACACAGGCCAAAAGCGCACCACAAAGATCAGACACAAAACCAGGAATACGCGCCAGAGCCAGCGCCGACGCCCCAAGATGGCAATAGTGAGCGCAACAAATGCCCCGATCATCAACCATGGTGCGAAATAGTTACCCACGCGCACCGGTAGCCAGCGGTCGCCGGGATACACCCGCGCCACATTCCACAGCACCAGAGCGAGCGCGAAGCTCCACAATGCCAAGCTACCCCATGCTGCTAGAAAGCGCAGGAGGCAAGAGGAGCTGGAGTATCTGCGCCGCGCCATCTCATCCGCCTCGCAGCAACGCGACTATTAGACAACCAACGCCCAGGAACACGCAGTAGGCAGCAAAAACGGTCAACCGATGACCTTGCAGATAGTGCAATAGCCATCGAATGCATAGGTAGCCGCTCACCGCCGCTACGATGAAGCCTAACACTAACGGGGGCAGCTCACTGCTCAGTGATTCAGACCGGAGCAAGTCCGCCATCGCGACCAAACCGGCGCCCAGCAGAGCGGGAATGGAGAGCAGAAAGCTGAAGCGCGCCGCTGCGCGACGCTCCAGGTCACGTAACATCGCTCCACTGATGGTGGCACCGCTGCGGCTGATGCCGGGTAGCAAGGCGGCCACCTGCCACAATCCCACATCCACGGCATCCCACCAACTCATATGCTCCAGGCGGCGCCGCTGTTGGCCGCGATATTCCGCCAACAGAAGCATCAGTGCCGTGCCCAACAACAGAGCAGCTGCGACAGGGGGCTGACTGTAGGTCACCTCGAACGCTGGCTTGAGCCAGAAACCGAAAACCACCGCCGGGAGCGTGGCGACGATGAGGTACCAGCCCAATCGCGCTTCAAATCTGGCGAAGGGTCGCCTCTGAAGCAACCCTTGCAATACAGCGCGCACGATCGCCCACAGGTCGTGCCAAAAATAGACGATCACACCGACCAACGTTCCCCACTGTACCAACACGTCAAACGTGAAAGGGGGTTCTGACCAACCCATCAGCCAGGGAAACAACACCAGGTGTGCCGAGCTGGAGACTGGTATATACTCCGTGGCGCCTTGCAGAAGGCCTAAGATGAATGCTTGGATCAGCGACATGAAGCGACCTCATCGGGATGGTATTCGCCATTTGCAGAACGTTCTGGCAGCGCTTCCGCAGCGCTCTGAGCATTTTCAACCGTGCGATATTCTGCCAGGAACGCGCGTTTGAGCTCCAAGAAGCTGCCGTCTAAGATGGATTGTCGGATACGCCGCATCAGGTCGAGCATAAAATGCAAGTTGTGCAGCGTAGTCAGATATAAGCCTGTGATCTCATCGGCCATGATAAGATGGCGCAGGTAGGCGCGGCTGAAGGTGGTACAGGTGTAGCATGGGCATCCTTCCTCAATGGGCATGGGGTCGGCAGCGTATTGCGCATTGCGTAGGTTGAGCCGTCCGTAACGTGTCAGCACAGCTCCATTACGCGCCATCCGTGTCGGCAGCACGCAGTCGAACTGGTCTATACCGCGTGCCACACACTCGAACATGTCTTCTGGGCTGCCTACCCCCATCAGGTAGCGCGGTCGGTCACGTGGCAGCTCGGGATGCAGCCACTCCAGCACCTGATGCATCTCCGCCTTGGTCTCGCCCACGCTGAGACCCCCAATGGCGTAGCCCGGCAAATCGAGCGCGCGCAGAAATTGGGCACTCTGGATGCGCAAGTCCTGGAAGATACCCCCTTGCACAATGCCATAGAGCGCCTGATCGGTACGTTGCTTAGCTGCCACGGAGCGCTCTGCCCAACGGTGCGTGCGTGCCAGAGCTTGCACGTTATAGACATAGTCGTGCGGGATGGTGCACTCATCCAGTGGCATAATGATGTCGGCACCCAGCTGTTCCTGGATGGCAATCACCTTCTCCGGCGTGAAGAGATGGGTAGAGCCGTCGATATGCGAACGAAAGATCACCCCCTCGTCATCGACGCGCCGTAGCGCTTGTAAGCTGAACACCTGGTAGCCGCCCGAATCGGTCAGGATGGGCCCATCCCACCCCATGAAATGGTGCAGGCCACCCAGCCGGGCAATCAATTCGGCGCCCGGACGCAAGTAGAGGTGATAGGTATTACTCAGGATCAGCGTCGCGCCCAGCGCACGCAGATCCCGCGGGGTCATGGTTTTGACCGTGGCCTGGGTACCCACCGGCGCAAAGACGGGCGTGGGAATATCACCATGCGGGGTATGGATGATACCAGCGCGTGCTGCGCACCGTGTATCCTCTTTAATGAGTTCGAAGCTCAATGCTGTCACGCTTGGTCGTCGGTCTGTCCCGCTCTGATGAGATAAGACATTATAGCATTACCGATCCGATTGTGGAAAGAAGAGTATGTCTCACCGCAGGGCAATGGGAAAAAAGCCTCTGCGTGGCCTGCGGTAGAAGAGCGTTCGCTCCCTGACAATCACAGCTCGGATCAGAGTGCGGATCTGATGGAACAGCGGAACCGAGGAACGGAGCGTAAAGGAGATACGGCAACGTCACCGCATGCCTAAGAATCTATTTAAGTTAAGATGAGGGAGGGGTAGGAAGGATATCGCATCACCCCAGCTCCCTCTTCGAGGGGAGACGGGTCACGAACCCGCCACGCCGAGCTTTTCAGCCCTCTTTATCCGAGCGCTATGAACCGAACCGGGATGCCAGCGCCAATGCCAAAGCCAGCAATCCCACCGACACGCACAGCCGGAACACGATGCCCTCCAGAGGGGCTACTCCAGCTTCTATGTTGGCGGTCTCTTTGGTCTCGGTCATGAGGTTTTATGCTCCTTCTCTGATGTAAAAGTCACTCCGAACCACAAACCTGCTGCGTGCTTTTCCTCTGACACTCCCTACTTCTGGAACACGTACCAGCTTGGTGCACTTCTACTCTTCGCCCCTGTGCGGGCAAAAGGTTCAGCAATCCGCGAAGGGATCATCCCTGGATCACCACACATGCTACAGCGTAGTCTCCGGCATGCGACAGACTGACCGCGAAGCGCTCCCAGCGACGCTGCGCCGCCAATTGAGCCGCTTGGCCGTGAAGCTGCAATTCTGGTTTCCCACATTCATCACATAGGATTTCGATTTCATTGAAACGGACAGCGCCGATCCCGGTGCCGAATGCCTTAGCAACAGCTTCTTTGGCTGCCCAACGCGTTGCCAGGGTAGCGGCGCGCCCTTTGGCATACGCAAGCTCGCGTTCGGTATAGACCCTTCTGAGAAAACGTTCCCCGTAACGTCGCAATGCCCGTTCCACCCGGTCGATCTCGATCAAATCAATTCCCACCGCCAGCATAAACTGTCTATGCACCCCTATGGATTGTTCGGTTGGATGAACGCATCCACGCGTACAGACTGCGGCGAAGGTGCTTCCGGCAGACGGAAGTCGGCGCCGACGATCACGCGCACATCCACATCACTCTTGAGGTTGGGACTGCGGCGCACGTTCTCATTGGCCACGTTGAAGAGCTCGATAAGCACCTGCAGGGTGTAGGTTTTGCCCGTGTAATCCACGATTACGGTGCGCGGATAGTCATTGCGGTCGGCCGGGCCGAACTGCAACACATTGAATCCTTGCCCTCGCAGGTACTCGGCAACCTCGAGCTCAAAGCCGGCTTGGGGGGTGCCGTTCTGCACCACCACTCGAGCGCCTTCCTGTTGCAACGCCGCGGCCACTTCGGCTCGGCGTTGCGCTTCGCGCGCTGCTTCCTCGCGAGCACGTGCCAGCACTGCCGGATCGGGCGTGGGTGTGGGCGCGACGGCCGGCCGTGCGTTGCCGAACAGCCGCTCGATGAGCGGCCGAATGCGCTCACGCACCGGCAACAAGACACGCGCGCCAGTGTCGGTGCGGTAATCGACCGTCATCGTGTGGTCAATGACGGCGGTTTCGATGCGATCGCCTGTAATGCGATCTGCGAGCTTAGCCAGCTCCAGAATATCGATCAACTGCAAATCGGTTTGGACAGTTCCGGCCATGGTCACCCAGAGCTCGGGAATCTTGGGGATAACGTCAAGCGCCAGTGCCCGTTCGCGGATGGCCAGAAGGACTTGTTGCTGGCGCCGCGCTCGGTCGAAATCGGCGCCACGTGTGGCACGCGTACGCGCATACTTGAGCGCGGTGTTCCCATCCATATGCTGTGGGCCCGCCTCAATATAGAAGGGCTCATAGCCATAATTCATGTCAGGATACTTGGGATCGTCGATCGCCTCCGGCACGTTGATATCAATCCCGCCCAGCGTGTCGATGATGCGTCGGAAGCCGTCAAAATCCACGCGCACGTAGAAGTGCACTGGCACGCCCAAGTTATACTGTACTGTCCGCATCGCCAGCGCCGGCCCGCCGCCCGGATATTTGTCCTTTTCGCCATAATAATAGGACATGTTCACCCGGTTCTCCCCGTAGCCCGGAATGGTCACCCACAGATCGCGCGGGATCGAGAGCATGCTCGCACGGGCGGTCGCCGGATCCACGCTGAGTAAGATCATGGTGTCGGTGCGCGAGATCGACTCGTCAGGGCGCTTGTCCACCCCCAACAGCAGAATGTTAACCCGCTCCGATTCCTCCCAGTTGGGCAGTGCCTCGCCCGTCAACCCGGTGCTCGCTTCGGGGTTATTGGCAGCGCGCGGATTGGGATAGATCTGCGCCACCGGATTGAGCACTGGCAACGTGAGATCCACATAAGGTAACATCGGCAAGTCCGCATATGCCACGGCATCGCGCACCGCGATGTAGAAGAAATAACCCAGATAGGCACCACCGACCAGGAAACCCAACACCAGCGCGAGAATTAAGAACAGGAAAGGTAGAGACAGCGAAGGGGGTCTCCGTGTGGGCAGCGGCGCACCCGTAGTCTGTGCTCGCGTATAAGTTGTCATGGCTCTCATTATACCACGACTCTTCGGATGCGCAACATTGCGTAAGCGATTTGGCGGATGCCTCCCGTAGTGGAATACAGGCAGTATGCCCGGCGGTCTCTGCGGTGAACCTGCCGCCGCTTGATTGTCTCCCTATAACGCAAACCGTGGTATAATCGTAGTGAGTCTCAGTTCATTTGCTTGAATGAGGGGGTAGATTCCGATGAATCGAATCACCATCACTGCAGGAAATGTTTCCTTGCCCGCCGAGCTGAACGACAGCCCCACTGCTAAGCTGATATGGGATGCGCTGCCGATCGAGGGACGCGCCAACCGCTGGGGGGATGAGATCTACTTCGAGATCCCCGTCAAGACCGGCCAGGCGCCGGATGCACGTGAAGAGGTGGCCGTGGGTGAGCTGGGATATTGGCCGGTTGGCCATGCCTTTTGCATCTTCTTTGGCCCCACGCCGGTCAGCACCGACGACCGCCCCCGCGCTTACAGCCCGGTCAACATCGTCGGGCGCGTGATCGGCGACGCCACCCTGTTCCGCAGCGTCAAGAGCGGAGCGAAAGTGGTGCTCAGCAAGTGACCGAGGCCGTGCAGGCGCATCGTGTGCGCGCACCTTGGGGAGTGATCTACCTGTCCAGTCGCTACGTGTGAGGAGGTTTTGCCATGATCATTGTCCATGTCCATGTACGCGTCAAGCCAGAGTACGTTGAGGCGTTCAAGGAAGCCACCATCCAGAACGCACGCCAGAGCGTCCAGGAACCCGGCATCGCCCGCTTCGACGTCATCCAGTCCACCGAGGATCCCACGCGCTTTATCCTGGTCGAGGTTTACCGGACGCCCGAGGATCCGGCACGTCACAAGGAAACCGCCCACTACAAAGTGTGGCGTGACACGGTTGCCGAGATGATGGCCGAGCCGCGCACCAGCATCAAATACACTAACGTCTATCCGGATGACCAGGGATGGGGGTGAGGGAACGATGGCCTTTGAGTTTGCCACAGCGGGGCGCATCCTCTTCGGACGGGGCACCTTTCGTCAGGCGGGCGCCATAGCGGCGGGTATGGGGCGGCATGCGCTGGTCGTCACCGGCCTGAGCGACGCGCTCACCCAGCCCCTGGTGGACTTGCTCCGGGAGCGCATGGTAAGCGCCACGCTCTTCTCCGTACCGCACGAACCTACCACCGATCTGGTACTACAAGGTGTGCAGCGCGCCCGAGAGGCCGGTTGCGACATGGTGATCGGCATCGGGGGCGGTAGCGCCATCGATGCCGGCAAGGCGATCGCCGGGCTGCTCACTAACCCGGGCGATCTGTTCGACTACCTGGAGGTCATCGGCAAGGCGCAGGCGATCCGCGAGCCGGCGGCGCCGTTGATCGCCATCGCCACCACCGCTGGCACAGGTGCGGAGGTAACCCGCAATGCGGTCATCATCTCCCCACAACATCGCGTCAAGGTCAGTATGCGCAGCCCACTGATGCTGCCGCGCGTGGCAATCGTGGATCCTGAGCTGACCTACAGCGTGCCGCCAGCCGTCACCGCCAGCACCGGCTTGGATGCGCTGACCCAGGTACTGGAGCCCTATGTGTCCAGCCGCGCGAATGCCATGATCGACCCGCTGGTACGCGATGGTATGGCGCGCGCGGCGCGCTCGCTGCGACGCGCCTATGAACACGGAGACGATGCCGATGCGCGCGAGGATATGGCTTTGGTTAGCTTGTTCGGAGGGTTAGCGCTGGCGAATGCCGGTCTGGGCGCTGTCCACGGCTTCGCCGCGCCGTTGGGTGGGATGCTCCAGGCGCCCCACGGTGCCATCTGCGCACGCCTGCTGCCCTTCGTGATGGAGGTCAACATCCGCGCGCTGCGTGCCCGTCAGCCGGATCATTATGCATTGCCCCGCTACGACGAGATCGCGCGTATCCTGACCGGCAATCCCCAGTCGGTTGCTGCCGACGGCATCGCCTGGGTGCACGAGCTATGCCAGACGCTGCAGATCCAACCTCTCTCTGCCTATGGCCTGACCCGGGACGACATCCCCAAGGTGGTGGAACGTGGCGCCGCGGCGAGTAGCATGAAGGGCAATCCCATTCCCCTCACGCCCGAGGAGATGACGGAAATCCTGACGCGCGCGCTGTGACCTTGCACCGCGTCACATGCGTGGGCAAGCGGAGACACCCTTCCAAGAAAATTGGCAGATCGGGTGAGACCGCCTCATCCGATCTGCCGCTATATCGTATCTGGCGACTCCAATCCCCAGGCCAGTGAGCGGTCGCCTGAACTCACTGCACCTTAATTATACCATATTGCATCTAAAAAAGCAATATATAAATTGATAGCTTTTACCACCCGGCGCCATTTAAAACACCCCCTCTGGCCAGTCGAGCATCCACACCTCGACGATGCTACCGGCTGGCAGAAAGGTTACTTCCTCGGGCACAACCACCAACCCGTTCGCCCACACGAGCGATGAGAGGATACCGGAGCCTTGCACGTGCACGCCGCTGCCACGCGTGGTGACGTGATAGCCGTCCGCCTCGCGGTGCACGCGTGCACGCATGAAATGGCGCCGTCCACTGTTGCGCACATTCTCATCCAGGATGGCTCTCACGGCAGGCTTGCGCCAGTCGGTGCGACCGCCCATCTTGAGGATGGCTGGCCGCGCAAACACCTCAAATGCCACCGCCGCCGCGACCGGGTTGCCGGGCAGACCCAACAACGGCACACCGCGCACATGCCCGAATGCCAGCGGCTTACCCGGCTTGATGGCCACCTGCCAGAAGATCATCTCGCCTTCGGCAGCGAGCACGTGTTTCACCATGTCGAAATCGCCCACCGAGACCCCTGCCGAGGTGAGAAAGAGATCGGCGCCCTGATCCAGCCCGGCGCGGATCTTCTCGGTCAGGGACTCAGGTGTGTCGCGGGCAATGCCCAACGGCAACGGGATGCCACCATAACGGCGCACCAACGCGATGGACGTGTACTCATTCGAGTTGCGAATCTTACCGGGCGCCACCGGTTCGTTCACGTCCACCAGTTCATCCCCGGTGGCCATGATGGCGACGCGCGGACGGCGAAATACGCGCACCGTGGGACGCCCCATCGCGGCCAGCACACCAATGTCGGCCGGTCGCAGGACGTGCCGCGCGCTGAGCACCACCTGGCCCCGACGGATGTCCTCACCGGCCAGGCGCACGTTCTCGCCGCTCTGCACTGCCGCATAGATGCACACCTGCACACGCCCCTGGTCGGTGTCCTCAAAGGGCACCACCGCATCGCTGCCTGCTGGCATCGGCGCACCGGTCATGATGCGCATCGCCGTGCCGGCAACGACTTCCCCTTGGGGCACGCTGCCCGCCGCCGCCTCACCGATCACCCGCAGCACAACTGGCGCGGCGCGGCTGGCACCCGCCACGTCCTCGGCGCGCACAGCATAGCCGTCCATCGCGGCGTTGACAAAGGGAGGAATGTCCATCGGCGAGACAACATCCTCGAACAGCACCCGGTCGAGCGCCTCGGTGATGGGCACTGTCTCGTCACCGAGCGGGGAAATGTAGCGCAGGATGTGTTCCAGCGCGGCATCCACACTGATGTACTGAACGGGCAGTGTGTTATCCGAGTACGCGGACATTGTGGAACACCACTCCGCAAATGGATACGAAGGACGTGTTTTGCGCATCCGCTGGACAGCGGTCGTAGCCGGTGAAAGCGCCGACGCTTCCCCCTTCCAACATACGCAGGGTCATATAGATGGGCGGCACACCGCAGATGTTGCGCCGATTGCCCTCACGCGCGACCATCTGATAGAACGCTTCGGCGTCGGCGCGCAGGATCGTCTGGATGAGCACTTCATCGGCCGCTTGCAGGCGCAGATACTGAACGTAGTCCATCGGGAAGGGGTCTCCGAAGGCCGGCCCGACGTGAGCCAAATCCGCCGCCGCGACGACTAACGTCCGTCGGCCTGCCGTCGCGGTGCGCAGTACGTCCAAAACGGCGTTCAGCGTGGCGTCCTGCGACGGCGAACGTCCATCTTCGATGAAATGTTGGAATGAGCCACATAGGATGGGTACCAGCGCACACGGTTCACCGCCGCGCATGTGGTGCAACCACACCGCTGCCAATTCGATGGAGTGCTCGCCGCGATGGTTGATCTCCTCGCGGAAGGCCGTTTCCTCGCCGATCGCGGCTGCTAACGCTTCCACCACATCACGCGCCGTCGGCAGCACCCCGTAGGGCGTGGCATAGTTCTGCCGCGTTGGCGTGATCAAGCTGCGCTGGCCATTATGGTCGGTTCCGAAGATGATCACCAAGTCAGCCGCGCGCACCGCCGCCGCAGCTGCTTGCCACACCCGCGCATAGGTTGGACCGCCGCGCCGATAATCAATGTGCGGGCTGATCAGGCCACAGACGGCGCTGCTCACCACAGCAGATGCGCCATCCCCACGCACCGCTTCCAGATAACCGTCCAGCAGGCGACGCAGTTCGCCCACCTCGGCGGGATAACCGTCTCCCGCCAGTGCCATCTCACGCGCTGGCGCGGTACGGTAGCGCTGCACGGCCTGCTGGTAAGAATGGGCATAGCGCTCGTTGTCCAGCAACAGCGCGTGGTCGAGATGCTCGAGCAGCTGGTGGATCACCTCGTGGGGCACATCCAGACCGGTGCGCACGAGCAGGGCGGCGCGCAATTCATCCACTGCACGCGAACCGTCCAACATAGCGAGCAAGGGCGCCAAAGCTTGCGGCACGACCACGGTGAGGTCGCTCAACCGCAGCGGATCGCGCACCAGCAACAGGGAACGCCCGCCATCCTGAAACGGGCGCACATCCACGGCACGCAATTTCGGCTTTGTGATGTCAGTCATGGCAATGTCATACCACCGTCCGCAGATCAGATTGTTCGGCCCGACTCAACGGTCAGCGTGGGGAAGTCCGACTCACGCCGGAAGGGTTGCACCACCACATTGCGCCCCAAACGGATGCCGGATGGCAGGTGTGCCCCCTTCCCGATGACGGTCAAGCCTGTGTTCAATACATGGGGCAATGCCTGATTGGGCGTATTGTCGTCCCCATCACCGATCACGACATCTTCGGGGATATACACTCCCTTGTCGATGATGGCGCGGTCGATAACGACGCCTGGCCCCACCCAGGTGTCGTTCATGATAATCGAGTCGCGCACGGTGGCGCCTTCGGAAATATACACCCCAGGCGAGATGACAGAGCGCTCCACGACGCCCTCCACGATGCACCCATTGGAGAGCAGGTTGCCGCCCACCTGAGCGCGTGGGCCGATCTTGGCAGGCGGACGCTCTTCGCTGCGCGTGTGGATCACCCAATCTGGGTCGTAGAGGTCGAGCGCAGGGCTCTCGCCCAAAAGGGCCATGTTCGCCTCCCAGTATGCCTGGAGTGTGCCAATATCGGCCCAGTACCCCTCAAACGGATAGGCGAACACGCGGTGCGTCTTGATGAGGGCTGGCAACACATCCCGCCCGAAGTCCAGGCGCGCGCTGCCTTCGTCTCCAGTCAGGCAGTCCACCAGCACCGGGTAGCGGAAGACGTAGATGCCCATCGAGGCGAGGTTGGAGATCGGGCGGCGTGGTTTCTCCTCGAAATAGACCACGCGATTCTCGGTATCCAGCGTGACGATGCCAAAGCGGTAGGCCTCAAACGGGCTGACGCGGCGCACCGCAATGGTCACGTCCGCCTTGTGTTCCTCGTGAAAGCGCAACATGGGGCGATAGTCCATCTTATAGACGTGATCGCCCGCCAGGATGAGCACCGTGTCCACGCGTTGTTCTGCGATGAAATCGAGATGATAGCGCACGGCATCGGCAGTGCCGCGTTGCCAGCTCGCCTGACCGCCGCGCGAAACGTAGGGTTGCAATAGGTGCACCCCGCCTTGCGAGCGGTCGAGATCCCACGGCTTGCCCACACCCACATGCTCGTTGAGCGAGCGCGGCATGTACTGCGTGAGCAGCGCCACATTGAAGATGTCCGAATTGACACAGTTGGACAGCGGGAAATCGATGATACGATATTTGCCTCCGAAGGGAATGGCCGGTTCGGAGCGCGTCGCCGTCAGCACGCTCAGTGCCTCACTGGCACCGCCCGCCATAATCATCGCCAAGACCTTCATCCTCTCCTCCTGCTCGCCTCATTTGGGGACGGCCGATTCTGCACACCTTCAGTATAGCATACTGGTGCACCGAGCGACAACTGGAAGATGGTTTTTTCCCTATGTAGAGGTATGGATTGCTTATGGACGAAGGGCTTTGTGCTCTGTCGCAGAGATAAGCAGACCCATGAAGAAGAAAGTCACCATGCGAGCTATGGACCGGGCTGCCCAGTGGCAAACATAGGCAGGATATGGTAGAAATAGTGTCTGACTGGCCGAGAAAGCCATTATGTTCGATCGGTAACTCGACAGAGAGCTTGCGGGTAATCATTGCCGACACCAGAAAGGCAGAATTCGAGGAAAATGGACCCCCGTGTATTGGATTGGATCATGCGCCTGAATGCCCTGGCGCAGAACGGATTGGTCTTTGCTGCTAATCCCTATGATGTCGAACGATACCAGGCGATCCAGAGGATCGCACACGAGATGCTGGCTGTGGCTGTTAACATGACAGCGGAGCAGGTGTCTGCTCTGTTCCGGTATGAACCCGGCTATGTCACCCCGAAAATCGACGTGCGCGGGGTAGTATTTCGCGATGACGCCATGTTGTTCGTGCGCGAGCGCGCCGATCAAAATCGATGGACGTTGCCCGGTGGCTGGGCAGATGTTGGCGACACGCCCAGCCAAAGTGTGGAGCGAGAGGTTTTTGAAGAATCCGGCTATCGTACCCGCGCGGTAAAGGTGCTGGCCCTCTATGATCGCCGGAAGCACGGACACGAGCCTTCCAGCCCATTCCACATTTACAAGATTTTCTTCCGATGTGAGCTCCTCGGAGGAGAAGCTGCTACCAGTGTCGAGACCAGTGAGGTTGCTTTCTTCCGAGAGAGTGAGATCCCTGCCGACCTTTCTCTGGGTCGAGTCACGCCATCGCAGGTGGCGCGCATGTTCGAACACTATCGCCATCCCGAGCTGCCGACTGACTTCGACTGAGCAAGAATTTTGCTATGATGACCAAAGGCCAGGCTTTGCCGAGCGGTTTGTCAGGATGGCAAAGATTGTCTGATTTCTCGAAGAAGAGTATCATCAGGGTTACGTAACACGAATCATATGCTCACAACACCATGCAGAGAAAGGGGTATCACCTGTGGAAGATTTGAGAACTGTCGAGGGTATTCTGGACTTTGCCATTCGCGGTGAGGAAGAATCAATTCAATTTTACACCGATCTGGCCAAGAAGACTGCCCGTCCTGGGATGGAGCGCATCTTCCTCGAATTTGCCGATGAGGAGCGTGGGCATAAAGCGAAGCTGTTGGCGGTCAAAGCCGGCAAACAATTGCAGCCCGCCGCTTCTAAGATCGCCGACCTGCATATCACCGATTTTGTGGTCGATGTCACACCTGCCCCTGACTTGGATTACCAAGGCGCTCTCATTGTGGCTATGAAGAAGGAAAAAGCTGCCTTTGCCCTGTACAATCAGCTGGCTGAGCTGGCCCCTGAGCCGAACCTGCGGAATCTCTTGCTCGCTCTGGCCCAAGAAGAGGCCAAGCACAAGCTGCGATTTGAGATAGAGTACGATCAGGTAGTGCTGAAGGACAATTGATCCTCGCGCAGTATGCGCTTCGCTTGGTCGGTGATCCGAAGAGTTTCTCGGAGTGAGGTGTGTGCCGATGGGATTATTGAAGGAACAGGATAAGAACGTGCTGCGCCAGGCATTTCAGGCGCTGCAGCAGCCGGTCAAGCTGGTCGTTTTTACCCAGCCGATGGAATGCATGTACTGCCGCGAAACGCGCGAGATCGCCGAAGAGGTAGCGGACCTTTCGGATAAGATCTCGCTGGAGGTGTTCGATTTCACCCGGGACCGCGAGGCGGTTGACCGTTATGCGATCCGGCGCATTCCCGCCATCGTGGTGATGCGCGGTGGGGATCAGCCCAAGGATTTCGGCATCCGCTTCTACGGTATTCCAGCCGGTTACGAGTTTACCCCCTTTATCGAGGACATCATCATGGTCTCGCGCGGTGACTCGGGTCTCAGCGAAGCAAGCCGGGCGTTGCTGGCGGAGTTGAAAAAGCCTTTACATATCCAGGTGTTTGTGGCGCCTACCTGTCCGTATTGTCCCCAAGCGGTGCGCCTCGCCCATCAGATGGCCTTTCAGAGCGACCTGGTACAGGCGGATATGATCGAGATCACTGAGTTTCCCCACCTCGCACTCTTCTATCAGGTACAGGGCGTGCCGCGCACGGTGATCAATGACAGGATCAGGCTCGAGGGGGCCATTCCGGAGACCGCTATGATGGAATGGATCAGGGAAGCGATGCGCTCATGACGCGCTGCGGGATAACGGAATAATCCATAGCAAGATTGGCGCCCCCTGAAGGGGGACGCCAATCTGTTTTTGAGCTGCTTCAATAGACGACCCGTTGCTGTTTCAATAAGCTCACGATTGTCTCCAATGCGGCGACCAAAACCGCTGCGATGACATCGATAACCACGATAAATGTCATAGCGTAGAGCAGAAAATGGACAGCTTCTTGGAGCAAAGTGCGCACGCTTTCGGTCAGCTCAGGTGTCCAACCGGATAGCAGGAGCACGAGTGCGACGAGACCCATAAAAATAAGGACAGGTCGCCAAGCTTGTCGGTCGACCGGGCTGGGGAGCATGCGGTTTGCGATGGAGAAGAGTGCGTCATCGCTGGCATCATGGAACATATCGAAGAGGCTGGGATCCATTCGGGAGACAGCGCCTGCGTGACCCCTCCGTTCTCTTTGAGTGACGACCTCATCGAGCAGATCAAGCGAAACACTTACGCCCTTGCGAAAGAATTGAAGGTTGTGGGCCTGATGAACGTCCAGTATGCGATCAAGAACGACGTGGTTTATGTGCTGGAAGTGAATCCCCGAGCCTCAAGGACCGTACCTTTCATCAGCAAGGCCACGGGTGTCCCATGGGCTAAGATAGCGGCCAAGGTGATGGTGGGAAAGCGACTCCGGGATCTCGGCG
>JBMFPH010000036.1:0-20438 GCA_049969215.1 Anaerolineae bacterium
CAAAACCACTGCCCGCCAATGCCCAACGGATGACATCTTCCTCCGATGAGGGGTACAGATGGCCGTAACCCAGCCGGTTCGCGAGCGCGATGGCGATATCCCAGTCGCTGCGTGCCTCTCCCAACGGCGCGATGACGCGCTCGCGCACCTGGAAGGTGGGGCCATAGACCATGTAGCCCTGGTTTTCAAACATCGTGGTGGCGGGCAACACGATATCGGCATATAAAGCATCGGCGGTCATGAAACGGTCCACCACCACCATAAAGTCCAGGTTGCTGAAACAACGACGCCACAAATCCGGGTTGGGATAGCTGGTGATGATCGACGAACCGACGATCATCATAGCACGTACGGGATAAGGATCGTCCTGCAGGATAGCGCGCGGTAACTCCATAGCGTGGGCTTCGCGCCGATAGAGATGATAGAGTGGGTAGCGATCCTTGCCGATGGGGGGAACGGTGTTCGGAGGTTCGACGCGCCGGCTCTGGTTGATCGGAAAGTCCGCGCCGCGCATCTTGATCACCTTGCCGCCCGGCACATCCAGGTTGCCACTCAAGGCCCACAGGATGAGCACCGCACGGATGTTCTGAGCGCCGCTGTTGGTGTACTCTAGGCCGGTGTAGCTCACCAGGCATGCCCCACGGGCATGCGCGATGGCACGTGCGGTGTTTCTGATCTCCTCTGCCGGCACCCAGGTGATTTCCGCAGCGCGTTCCGGTGTGAATTGCGCTACGTAGGTCTTGAGCTCCTCGAAGCCGACCGTCCACTGCTCCACAAAGGGGCGGTCGTACAATTCTTCGGCGATGATGACGTGGATCATCGCGAGCGCCAGAGCGCCGTCGGTGCCCGGTCGAATGCCCAACCACTTGGCGTTTGTTGCGCGCGCCGTTTCGTTGCGACGATGATCGATCACGATGACCTCTGCCCCGCGGCGCCGCGCTTGACAGATGCGATGGTAGTTGACCGGTGGCGAGTCGGTGGCGGGATTGTCGCCCCAGATCACGATCAATTCGGCATTTTCGATGTCCGGGTACATGTCCGCTTCCCAGATGCCAAACGTGGTCGCCGGCGCGATGATGCCGTGGGATACATAGCAGATGGAACCGACCCCCGTGGTATTGGGTGACCCTAGCGGGAAGAAGAGGCTCCACGCCGACGATTCGCGCACGCCTGCCGGTGTCAGCAGGTGGCACAACGTCCAGTCGAAAGCCCCGCGCCCGGTGTACATGCAGATCGCCTGGGGGCCATAGCGCTGCGCCACACGGCGCATGCCCTCGGCGACGGTGTCGAGCGCCTCATCCCAGCTGATGCGCTCGAAGCGGCCTTCCCCGCGCTGCCCGACGCGCCTCAGCGGATACTGCAGGCGGTCAGGCGAGTAGACGATCTCAGGCGCGTGAGCACCCCTGGGACAGCATATGCCTTGTGGATGTCCTTTCCAGGGTGCCAGACGGCTGATTTTGCCATCCTGAAGATGAATTTCAACCCCACAGCCCCCTGGACAGACCCCACACAGGCCATGGACAATCTGGTGTGTCTTGTCGTGCTCTGGTGAACGTACCTCAGTGGTGTCGGTGGGCAGCAGGGTATCGATTCGGCAATCTTCCACTCCGCAATCTTCCATAGCACATCTCCTACCTCCTGCTCATCCAGCCAACTAGGCACATCGATAAGTCCGTTTCATGCTGCCCCGCAAAACGGCTGGGCATATGGGTCCGTCGCCCCTTGGGGTCCCGGCTGCGCCATGACGCCGGCGATGGGACAGAGCTGCATCCACCACTGTTGCTTGGGCCGTCCATAGGTTTTGTCGATCATCTTCGGCATATCCTCTAAGCTATGGAAACCGATTTGGCCCCCTTCGAGACCGACGAAGACAGCGATAGGGGGAGTGGTCTCATACTGCTCGGCGAGATACTCGACGCACCGTGCTGCCAGGCGCGTTGCCAAGATGCGATCAAAGGGCGAGGGATTGCCACCCTGTTGCAGGTGGCCCAGGATTGCCTGCCGCACCTGAAACAGGTCACCGCCCTCTTGTTCGAGCAGCGCGGTGATGAAACTGGTGGTGTAGACATCGTTGGCGCGCTCATTGCGGATGAGCAGACCGACCCGTTTGCCGCTCTTGAAACCGGCGGTCAGGTTGGCCAGGTCGTTGAGCAGATCGCGCAGCGTGATGCCATTCTCGTGGAGATAGACGCGTTCCGCTCCGGTGGCCAGGCCGCTCATCAGCGCCAGGTAGCCGCAGTAACGTCCCATCACCTCGACGACGAAGCAGCGCCGGGATGCCACAGCGGACTGTTTGATCTTGTCCACCGCCTCGACGATGCTGTTCAAAGCGGTGTCCGCGCCGATGCTCAGCTCGCTGCCCGGCAGGTTGTTGTCGATGGTGGCCGGCAGGCACAGGATCGGGATGTTGAAGGAAGGATAATGATCCCGCTCGGTGTAAAGACGGTAGGCGCCCTCGTAACCTGACCAACCTCCGATGACGAGCAGGGCATTGATCTGGTGTTCCTCGATGCAGCGCGCGATGGCATAGAAGTCACTGCCTGAGGGCAGATAGGTGTTGGTGCCCAGCTCGGCGCCCCCTCGGCTGGCCCAGCCGGTCACGCTCATCCAGACCATCTCGGTGATCTCGCCCTCGATGAGGCCATGGAACCCATTCTGGACTCCCAGCACCTTCCAGCCGTGGTCGAGTGCCAGGCGCACCGCAGTGCGCACCGCAGTGTTCATGCCGGGTGCGGCACCTCCCGAGTTCAGGATGGCCAGCCGCAGAGATTTTTGGTTCGGGGGCGCTTCATGGGGCAGGGCGCGTACCAGGGTGCGCAAAATGCGGAATGCCTCCCTAAAACCGCGTCCACGCAACTCCATAGCACGCTCGAAGTTCTGATTCTTGAGGGCATTTGCCACGCTGCGGGTCTGTTCCACACATTGCATCAGGGGCGTGCGGGTGATCCGATTATCCCGAATGCCGATCAGCACGGGTTCCTGGTCCGGCGTGGCATTCAGCAGTTCTTCCACAGCGGCGTGACCCAACCAGGTGCCCAAATTGCGGTCGAACGCGCTGGGAGCGCCACCCCGCTGCACATGGCCTAACACGGTGACGCGGGTATCCTGGCCCAGCTTCTGTTCCAACACCTCTTTCACGTAGTTGCTGGTAATCGGCTTGCCGTGTCGATCTTGCGCGCCTTCTGCGACTACGACGATGCTGTGCCGTCGGCCAGCGTTGCGGCCTGCCTGGAGCACCTGGCACATCTTGTCTTCCCAGTCGTCGATGTCGGGGGGAGATTCCGGGATCAGCACCCAGTTGGCGCCGGAAGCCAGTCCCCCCATCAGGGCGAGATAACCGCACTGACGCCCCATCACTTCCACTACAAAGGTGCGGTGATGGCTGGCTGCCGTGCTGCTGATGGCGTCGATGGCTTCCACAATGCGGTGGAGCGCACTGTCGGCGCCGATGGTCATGTCGGTGCCGACCATGTCATTATCGATCGATCCTACCAGCCCCACGATGAACAAATGGCGATGACGGTCCGCCACCTCCTGGCTGATCCAACCTTGCTTGACGAGGTCCACCAGGAGCCCGCTCCACTCGCGCCGGAAGATGTCGGCGCCGGTCAGGCTGCCATCCCCGCCGATGACCACCAGGCGGTCGATGCCCCGTTCCACCAAGTGGAGGGCGGCGCGCAGGCGCCCTTCGCGCGTCTCGAAAGCCTCACAACGCGCCGAACCGATGATCGTACCACCCTGCTGCAAGATGCCACCTACTGAGTCCCATGTCATGCGACGGATGTATTCTCCTCCATCCACCATGCCCTGGTACCCTTCGCAGATGGCATAGACCTCCGCGCCGTGGCTCAGCGCCGTGCGCACCACGGCACGCACCGCTGCGTTCATGCCTTGTGCATCCCCGCCACTGGTCAAAACACCAATGCGTATGGGGGTCATAGGACTCTCCTCTTTCTCATTTCTCACGCTCAAGAACTTGAGTTCACGATGGATGGATTGCCTCGGCAACCATAATGGTCTGCAGGTGAATCTCCACTGTATCCTCAACGTGGCGCGCATAGCCGCCCGCCAACGTAATCGCAACCGGAATGCCCGCTTGACGCAGGGCACCCAAGACCAGCGCATCACGTTCGCGTAGTCCCGCTTTCGAAAGTGCCAGCCGCCCAAGACGATCATCGCGGTAGGGATCAGCACCAGCCAGATAAATCGCTAGCTCGGCCTGCGAGCGCTCGATGGCATATTGCAATCCCTCCTCCAGCGCCTTGAGATAGGCAAAATCGTCGGTGCCGTCCGCCAATGCGATGTCCAACCGACTGACCTGTTTCCGGAATGGGAAATTGTTGGCCGCGTGGATGGAAAAGGTGAAAACATCGGGATCGGCGGCGAAGATCGCTGCCGTCCCATCCCCTTGATGCACATCACAATCGACGATGAGCGCGCGCTGACATAACCCCTCGGCGCGGAGTGTGCCCAGTGCCACAGCGCTGTCATTTAACACACAATAACCCGCACCGTGGTCGCGGAAGGCATGATGGGTGCCGCCGGCCAGATTGACCGCGCACCCGTCGCGCAGGGCAGCACGACACGCTTCGACGGTGCCACCCACCGAGTGGCGCGTGCGCTGCACCAACTGCGGTGACCAGGGAAGGCCGATGCGCCGCATCATAGGTTCGCTCAGCTGACCGAGCCGGAAATCTCGCCAGTATGTGGCGGTGTGCACCGTGCACACCTCCGCATCGGTGACAGCGCGGGATAGATACAGCGGATGGCGCGCCGCAAGGCCGGATTCCATCACCCGCTGGCGCAGCAGCGCATACTTGGACAAGGGAAACTTATGCCCCGGTGGCAGGGGAAACGTGAAGGGATCGCTGTAGAATATCTTCATCGAACCATCCTCAGCATCCCGTCCGCTTGATGCGCGCGCCCAGCTGCGCGAGCTTCACATCCACCCGCTCGTAGCCGCGGTCGATCTGCCGGATGTTGCGGATCACGCTGGTGCCTTTGGCGCACAGCGCGGCGATGAGCAACGCCATCCCGGCGCGGATGTCGGGGCTGGAAATCCCCTGTGGCTCGGCGTGGAGTTGGCTCGGCCCCTGGACAATGCAACGATGGGGATCGCACAGCACAATGCGCGCGCCCATGCCGATCAACTTGTCGACGAAGAACAGCCGACTCTCGAACATCTTCTCATGGAACAAGACTGTGCCGCTGGACTGGGTGGCCAACACAATGCTGACGCTCATCATATCTGCCGGGAAGCCCGGCCACGGAGCGTCGTCCACTTTGGGGATGACGTCGCCCAGGTCAGGTACGATCTTGAGGGGTTGCGTAGCCGGCACCAGGATGTCATTGCCGCGAATTTCCACGTTGACCCCCAGCCGTTTGAAGACGAGCAGAGCCATGCGCAAGTGCTCCGGCGAAGCATTTTGGATGAGGATCTCGCTGCCCGTCGTGGCGGCGAGCACGATATAGCTCCCCGCCTCGACGTAATCGGCGCTCAGCGTGAACTCAGCTCCGTGCAGGCGGGGCACCCCTTCGATGTACAATGTGTTGGAACCGATACCGCTGATGCGCGCGCCCATTCGATTGAGCAGATGGCACAAATCCTGTACGTGGGGTTCGGATGCCGCGTTGCGGATGACCGAGTTGCCCTCGGCGGTGACGGCAGCGAGGATAGCGTTCTCGGTGGCGGTCACACTGGCCTCGTCGAGCAGGATGTCTGCTCCGCGCAGACGGTCTGCTGTCAGGGAAAGGCTCTCGTTATAGTCAAGCTGGGCGCCGAGCGCGCTAAGTGCCAGGATATGGGTGTCGATGCGGCGCCGGCCGATCTGATCGCCCCCTGGCCTGGGCAACTCCACTCGCCCTTCGCGCGCCAGCAGGGAACCGCTCAGCACCAACGCACCGCGCATTTGCCCAAACAAAGCGGGGTCGGGTTTGACCTTTTGCACTCTGGAAGCGCGCAGCGTGACGTTGTGCGGGTCATGGCACTCGACCTCGATCCCCAAATCGCGCATGATGGTCAGCATCGTGCGCACATCACCGATGTCGGGCAAGTTGTGCAGGGTGATGGGCTCATCGGTCAGCAAAGACGCAGAGATCAACGGGAACGCCGCGTTCTTGTTGCCGCTGGGAACGATGGTGCCCTTCAGGGCATATCCACCTTCGATCACGAATTCGTCCATACTAGCTCTCACTCGTCGTGTCGCTTCGAACATACACCGGCATGCCAACCTGGGCACCGATGTGCCGGGCGGCGTGTCCTCCTGGCAGGGCGAGCTCGATATGCCGGCGCGTGCTCCCGATATATGCGATCAATTCACCCGGGACGCCATCCGCATAGGTGCGTCGCAGCCCCTGTATCCGGTAGCCGGCGATCTCGAGTATTGGCGCGGCGGGCAGCTGCTCCGCCTGGATGTCCAAAATGAGATTGCCAAACCGGTCGATATGGAGCACGTGGGCGATGACTGCATCGGGTGCCCGGAATTCGGGTGCTGGGATAGGCAGACAGATAGGATCGTCGATCGGTTCTCCCAGGTGGGAGATGGGCGTTCCATCGGCCAACCGCGCTGCGACCGGCGCGAAGATGTCGCGTCCATGGAATGTGGCGCTGGGGTTGGGCAGCCAGTATTCCGGCTTGGTGAGGCTATAGGCTTCGTAGCCGGTGGAATGGGTCAGAACATGTGTGAGTACCCCATTGTCCGGGGCGACGAAAGTGCTTGTGCGGGTGCGCACCGCCAACGCACGCCGCGCGCTGCCCACTCCGGGATCGACCACCACAACGTGCACCGTGTCCGCAGGAAAGAAAAGCTCCGCCTGGTAGATCAAGAAGGCAGCGGTTGGCACATCTTGAGGTGGCACTTCATGCGAGATGTCCACCAGGGTGACGTGCGGGGCGAATTGCAGGATCACACCCTTCATCACGCCCACGTAGGCGTCGGATGTTCCGAAATCGGTGGTCAGGGTTATGACCGGCATTAGGCTTATCCGAAAGGAGACGAAAGTGAAGCGATATGGGTCTCAGGATGTATGTTGCTCGTTCTGGTCGGTTTCAAAGAGGTGCTTAAACCTGTCTTTGACCTCGGCGTCGGTCACCAATTCGTCAAATAGGGCCCATTCTTTTGCTGAGAGTTTCTCGCGGCGCGGTCGGCTCACTTTTCTGGCCACACATCCTTGCTTCAGCGATTGTTCCGCCTCCTCCATGTTTCCCAGACGTGCCTGGGCAATTGCCAGTAGCACCAGTCTCCGGGGAGCTTCGTCTAAGAACCCCTTGAATCTGTCCAATACTTTGACCACTTCTTGAGGGTTCGAGTTGGTCCGCAGGACCGCCTCAGCCCACTCATCGACGCCATCCTCAAAGGCAAGAGGGTTCATAGTGGCGACCTTTTGCCAACGTCGTTGCGCTTCTTGTTTTCTGCCCGTCAACGCCTCCAGAAGGCCCTGGTAAAAGCCACGGCGCAGCGCATTGGGTTCACGTTCCAGGTAGGGGCGAGCGCGTTCGAGCTCCCCATGTTCGATGAGCATCTGGTAAACGGGGAAGAACTCGTCCGGCTCGGATTGCCCCTCGTATGCGTGATTCCAGGCTGCCAGGGCGTCCTCGACGCGCCCTTGAGCGCGATACAGCTCGAAAAGGCTCTGATAGACCTCCCGCCTGCTCTCTGGGGTGGTAGCATTTCGGAGCGCCCGGTTGAGGTTCTCCTCAGCCTCCTGCCATCGTTCCAGATAAGCGCACTCACGCCCCATCAGCAGCCAGGTCTCGTAAGCGCCTGGATGGGCCATGGCTTCGGCACGCAGCTCGTCCAATCCCTGCTCCACACGCCCCATGTCAATGAGCACGCAGGCCGCTTTCTGATGCCATACCGTCTTGTCGGAGACTTCCAGTTCGCTCAGCTGTCGGTATAAGGCCAGAGATTGCTCGAAATTGCCCAAAGCGTGATGTAGCCACGCCAGCTCCACCAAGCTGTTGTGATGGATATCGCGCAGCTCGGGGCGTCGTTTCAGCAACTCCGGCTTCAATTTGGAGAGACGCTCCGCTAGGCGGTTGTAGAGGGCAATCGACCCCTCGAAATCGCCCTGCATGGAGTGGAGATGCGCTTGCGCCAGGATATCCTCATACGTGTCTGGAACCCACATAACGGTGACCGTAATCCTTTCCCATGCTCGTAAGCGTGTTGACGCCCATTATAACACGAAGCAAGAAGCGGTCAAAGGGAAGCAGGAGGCGGCGTCATCCCTCCCGGCGCATCTTTGCCAACATGAGCGGGGTGTGTTAGAGTTCAGATGGATTCGTCGCGGCGGACGTTGCTTTCGGGGTGTTTGAGGGTTATTGTATATGGAATGGTCTGGAGCATAGATCTCGTCAGCAGAATAGGGGAATAAGATGCCTAAAGGTCGGATCGTTATTAACATCGAAGCGTGTAAAGGGTGTCAGCTGTGTACCTCTGTTTGCCCATCCGAGCTCATTCAGATGAGCGCCTCCTTCAACAGCAAGGGTTACCGCCCTGCGGAGCTGGTCGACCCGGCCGGCCGTTGCACCGGGTGTGCGCTTTGCGCGATGATCTGCCCCGATGCGGCCATTGAGGTGCTCCGTGAAGTCAAGGTCAAGTCGCCCGAGACCCGGCTGACCGAAGAGGTGAGGGGCGTCGTGGCCGAGCCAGCTTGAGCAATACGTCCATTGATGTTGTGGCACGCGATCTAGCCCAGGGTGGGAACGGACCTCGTGCGCTCGAGAGAGCTGGCAGCATACATTCCCAAGAGGTTGAGAGCGACAGACAGTGGCGAAAGAGCTTTTGAAAGGCAATATCGCGATTGCCGAGGCGGCGTTGCGCGCCGGAGTGGATGCCTATTTCGGCTATCCCATCACGCCCCAGACCGAGTTATTGGAGCATATGTCCCGGCGCATGCCGGAATTGGGGCGCGTCTTCCTCCAGGCAGAAAGCGAGATTGCTGCCATCAATATGGTATATGGCGCGGCATGCACGGGTGCCTGGGCGATGACATCCTCTTCTGGCCCAGGCATCAGCTTGATGCAAGAAGGGCTTTCCTATATCGCGTTGTCAGACGTGCCGGCTGTGGTGGTGGATATTATGCGCGGCGGGCCGGGGTTGGGGAATATCCAGCCCTCCCAGGCGGACTACAGTCAGCTGACCCGCGGTGGTGGCCATGGCGATTATCGGTGCATTGTGCTCGCCCCGGCAACCGTTCAAGAGGCGATCGACTTGACCGTGTTGGCTTTTGACTTGGCCGACCGGTATCGTGCAGTTGCCATCGTGGCAGGGGATGGCCTGATCGGGCAAATGATGGAACCAGCCCAGCTGCCCCCTATGCGGGAACGCCGCCGAACCCGTCCGCCATGGGCGCTCACGGGCGCACGGGGACGTCCTCCAAACAGTATTGCCGCCTTTGGCCTTGAGGCGGAAACGCTGGAAGCGATGAATTGGCAGCTGCAGGCAAAACTGCAACGCATCCGCGAGCATGAGGTGCGTTATGAAGCTTGGTTGACCGAGGACGCCGAGCTGCTCGTGGTGGCTTTTGGCAGTGTGGGGCGGATTGCCAAGACTGCCGTGCGCGAGGCACGGGCGCAAGGAGTGCGCGCTGGCTTGATCCGCCCCATTACCCTATGGCCGTTCCCCTATGCACCGATCGAGCAGGCCGCAGCACGGGTCAAAGCGGTGCTGGTCGTGGAGATGAACGCTGGCCAGATGGTGGATGATGTGCGCTTGGCAGTGTGCGGACAGGCACCGGTGCACTTCCACGGGCGTCCGGGCGGCAGTGTCCCCGTGCCGGAGGAGATCCTGGAACGGATTATGACATTGAGCAGAGAGGGTTGAGGTGGACGGAGGGATCGCTGTTGCAACGTTACAAGAACAAAAAGTTTACAGCCGGCCGCGTGCCCTGATCGAGGAGACTACCAATTATTGTCCCGGCTGCACACATGGCTTGATCAACAAGCTCATCGCGGAAGTAATCGACGAGCTGGGCATCCAGGAGAATACGATCAGCGTATCGCCAGTGGGGTGCTCCGTGTTCTTCTACCGCTATCTGATCTTGGATGGGGTAGTAGCCCCTCACGGGCGTGCGCCTGCGGTCGCAACAGGGATCAAACGGATGCTTCCTGACCGTGTGGTCATCACCTATCAGGGCGATGGGGATATGGCTGCGATTGGCATGTCCGAGATCGTGTGGACGGCGATGCGTGGCGAGAACATCACTGCCTTCTTTGTCAACAACGCCAACTATGGCATGACCGGCGGGCAGATGGCGCCGACCACTCTGGCCGGTCAGGTGACGACGACATCCCCTCAAGGGCGTGATGTGGAGATGATGGGCATGCCGACGCGCATGGCTGAGATGATCGCCAGCTTGCCGGGCAGTGCCTATGTCGCGCGTTGTGCGGCCTACGATGCGCGCACCATCCGCCAAGCGCGCAATTCCATCCGCCTGGCCCTGCGCGCTCAGATGGCTGGGGCAGGTTTCAGCATGGTCGAATTCCTCTCCTCTTGCCCCACCAATTGGGGACTTTCTCCCCAGGATGCGCTCCGTTGGATCAAAGAGACCATGGCGGCCTACTACCCGTTGGGCGAGTTCAAAGTATCCGACATGGTCCAACGCTTGAAAGCGCAGTGATGACGGTGGTGTGGCGATGCAGACTTCGGTGATCATTGCTGGCTTTGGAGGACAAGGTGTTCTGTTCGCGGGGCTCATCCTGGCCTATGCCGCCATGGATAACAAGCTCTACGTCACGTGGTATCCCAGTTACGGTCCTGAGATGCGCGGTGGCACAGCCAGCGCCACTGTGATAATCGGGGATGAGGAGATCGGTGCACCGGTGGTGTTGCACCCCGATGCGGTCATTGCACTGAACATACCCTCATTTCGCAAATACGAAACCTTGGTCAAGTCAGGTGGGGTGCTGGTCTATAACTCTTCGCTCATCTCAGAGGAGTGTAAACGCACGGACATTCGCTGCGTTGCGGTGCCAGTCAATGCCATTGCTGCCGAGATTGGTGACACACGGGTTGCCAATGCAGTGGCGGTGGGGGCGCTCGCCGCGGTTACCGGCATATTGCCTTTGGAAGTGCTCATAGAAACGGTGGACAAACATATGCCACCTGCTCGTCGTGCGACGGTGTTGCCCAACCAAGAAGCGCTGCGCCGCGGTGCACAGGTTGTCGCGGAGCTCGCGCCCGGTGGCACGATCGCGCCCCACACGGTAGCGTAAACGCGATGTGACAATGCACTAACCCTCCGCTTCCTTTGTCTCCTTCCCTGCTTTGCCTTCATCCATCCGGTCGATTTCGAAACCGCACCTCACACCTCGAATTAGTTTGACTCTGCCCATCGCTGTGTGTAAGATGCACGCTATGTCGGCTAGTATAGGGGCATATTCGATGCCCTTTATCCGGCCAATCCGCTCACCAGATCATTTCGACAGAAAATCGAGAAAGGAGCAATGGCTGCAATGAACACCGCATCGCGTGCAGCATATGAAATCCTGGCCCAACAGCTGAGCGAGCAGGGGATCGATGTCCGTGCTGTCGAGGAGGCGCTGAAGAAACAGCACATCGAGACGCCCAGTTGGGGCTATGCCAACAGTGGCACGCGTTTTAAGGCGTTCGCCTGGGAGGGCGCGGCGGTCACCACACGTCACAAGATCGATGATGCCGCGATGGTGCACAAAATGACGGGCATTGCACCCTCTGTGGCCATTCACATTCCCTGGGACAAACCGGAGGACGGCGACTACAGGGCCATGCGCCAATATGCCGAGGAACGCGGACTGCGCATCGGAGCCGTGAACCCCAACCTCTTCCAGGACGATGCCTATCGCCTGGGCTCTCTGGGGAATCCCGATCCGGCGGTGCGGCAACGTGCGCTGGATCACATTTTGGAATGCTGCGAGGTCATGGCTCAGGTTGGCAGCACGGTGCTGAGCCTTTGGTTCGCCGATGGCACCAATTTCGCCGGCCAGGACGATCTGCGGGCGCGTAAGCGCCGTTATGAGGAGCTGTTGCCCATCGTCTATCGAAACTTGCCGGCTGGCAGTCGTATGTTGCTGGAGTACAAGCTCTTCGAGCCCTATTTCTACAGCACCGACATTCCTGATTGGGGCACTTCCTATGCTATGGCCCTCAAGCTGGGAGCGCAAGCGCAGGTACTGGTGGACTTGGGGCATCATGCGCAAGGGGTCAACATCGAGCAGATCGTGGCGTTCTTGCTAGATGAGGGCAAGTTGGGTGGCTTTCATTTCAACAATCGCAAGTATGCCGACGATGATCTGATCGTGGGCAGCGTCAATCCATACGAGCTGTTTCTCATCTACCACGAGTTGACCAGCGCAGCGCAGGGGAACGCCGAACCAGCTCATTCCACCGCCCAAAATGTGGCTTATATGATCGACCAGTCGCACAACATTGAGGGCAAAATGGAGGCGATGATCTACTCGGTGCTGAATTGCCAGGAAGCGTATGCGCGGGCGTTGTTGGTGCCACGCGCCCGGCTGGCTGAGGCGCAGGCTGCCGGTGACGTCTTGGGGGCGCATCGCATTCTCACCGCCGCTTACCGCACCGATGTGCGTCCCCTGCTGGAGAAGGTGCGCGAAGAGATGGGTGTTCCACCCGATCCCCTGTCTGCCTACCGTGCCAGCGGCTATGAGCAGAAAATCCGGGCGGAACGTGGCCTGGCGCCCACCAGTGGTGGTTTCCAATGATGAGGCAGTGAGGTGATCCGCAAGCAGCTCATTCGCACTCGTCGGGGTGTGGTGGCGCGCGTGCAATTCAGGTTGCCGCATAGCATTTGGGCCGACTGTATCTATCTGGTAGGCGATTTCAACGGCTGGGATACGACGGCGCATCCTATGCAGCGCAACAGCGACGGGGAATGGTACATCGAACTGGATTTGGAGGCGCATCGGCGTTACGAATTCCGCTATCTGTGTGATGGCGAGCGCTGGATGAACGATCCGGAGGCGGATGCTTATGAACCCAACCCCTATGGGGGCAAAAACTCGGTGATCTTCACCGATATGCCTGAAGAGGAGCGTAGCGGCATAGCCGACGAGGGATGAAGCGGCGTTGGATTCTATGGGTGCTCATCATCGCCTTTGTCTGGCTGGTGATCACCCGTTTCACCGAGATTCAAAAGCTGCTGGACGTCCTGGCGCAGGGGCAGTGGGAGTGGGTGTTGGCTGCTGCCCTGCTCCAGGTGCTTTTCTTCGTGGTGTATGCGGCGCTGTATCAGGCTGCTTTTCACACCGTTGAGGTCGAAAGCCGGGTCAGCGAATTGATCCCGGTACTGCTGAGCTCGTGGTTCTTGACCGTGGTGGCGCCGAGCGGTGGTGCCAGTACGGCCGCGCTTTTTGCCGATGATGCCGCCCGCCGTGGCCAGTCTCCCGTGCGCGCCGCAGCCGGCACGATGCTGGTGCTCCTGGCTGATTTCAGCTCCTTCGTGGTCATCCTGGCGATCGGCCTCCTTTACCTCTTCGGTCAACATTCGTTGCAGCTGTACCACATCCTTGGCAGCGTGGTGCTGTTCTGTTTCATCGCTGCCCTGAGCGCCCTGTTGTTATTGGGGGTGTGGCAGCCCGATCGGCTGCGCCACTTCCTGCATTGGGTGCAGCGGAATATCAATGCGGTGGCGCGGCAGCTGCGCCGGCCAGATTGGCTGCCTGCGGACTGGGCGCATCGGATCGCCGATGAAGCGATCGATGCTTCCCTGGCGATGGTCACCTACCCACAGCGCCTAATGCGCACGCTGGCAGTGGCGCTGTTAGCGCATCTGGTTAACATCGCCAGCCTGTACACCCTCTTTCGCGCCTTCCAGGAACCCATCCAGTTTGGGCCACTTGTGGCAGGTTTCGCGATAGGTGAGCTCTTCCTGGTAGTCTCCCCCACCCCGATGGGCATCGGGGTGATGGAAGGGGCCATGGTCTTGGTGTATAACTCCCTGGGAATTGCCACGGAGAAAGCCGCGGTGGTCATACTGGCTTTCCGCGGCCTGTCGCTCTGGCTTCCCCTCTTCATCGGTTTCTTCCTGTTGCGACGGGTCAAGTCGTTCGGGGCGGAAGAGTACTCGCGGGCTGAGATCAGCAGCGTGCGTGCGGTTGCCTTGTTGACCGCGCTGATGGGCCTGGTCAATATGGTCTCCGCGTTCACCCCTTCTGGGGTTGAACGATTGCTGCTGGTTGCGCAATTCTCGCCGCTTGGCGTCACATATGCCGGGCATCTCCTCGTTGCGTTGGCTGGTTTTGCGCTGCTTCTGTTGGCCTGGGGGCTGTGGCACCGGAAACGTCTCGCCTGGTTCCTCACCCTGGTGACCTTGGATGCCTCCGTCGTGTGCCATTTGCTCAAAGGATTGGATTACGAGGAAGCGATTGCCGCCGGTGCGTTGGCTGCCTGGCTATTTTTCTTGTATCCCCACTTCCACGCCAAACTGCAGCTCCCAACCTTTAAGCAGGGCCTGGTCACGCTGGTCGTCGCCATCCTGTACACGGTCGCCTATGGGACGCTTGGGTATTTCTACCTGGATGCGGACTTCAACGCCGACCTCGGGCTGGACGGCGCGCTGTGGCAAACATTGCTGACGTTGGGATCGTTTGGCGGGGTTGGAGGCTTGTCACCCGACACCAGCTTTGCCGAGTACTTTGTCTCCTCGGTGCGGCTGGTCGGCGTGACCACGCTGTTGTATGCCCTGCTGGTTATGATCCGTCCCCTGTTGGTGACGCCTCCCGCAACGCCCTCGGAGCGGCGACGGGCAGTGCAGACCATTCAGATGTACGGTTGCACCCCCTTGACGCAGCTGCTGCTTTTGGACGACAAATCCTACTTTTT
Source organism: Anaerolineae bacterium (assembly GCA_049969215.1). Taxonomy (GTDB): domain Bacteria; phylum Chloroflexota; class Anaerolineae; order 4572-78; family NAK82; genus NAK82. The sequence goes on from JBMFPH010000036.1 coordinate 14,826, forward strand.
CGACTTTGACGGGATGATGGTCGCCTATGTAGTGCGGGGACGTATCGCGCTGGCGCTCGGAGATCCGATTGGGCCATCGGAAAATATCGCGGAGACGGTGCGGGCATTTCATGCTTGGTGCCGATCCAACCGCTGGGATCTTGCTTTCTATCAAGCGCGTCCTGCCTTTGTGGGGCATTATCGTGCCGCGGGGTTGCACACGTTGCCCGTTGCCCAGGAAGCGCGCGTCGAGCTGGCCCGCTTTGACCTTGCAGCGGATAGCCACAACATTTTGCGCTTGCCGGTCCATCGCCTTGCTAATCTGGGTTGTCGCTTCGAGGTGGTGCCACCACCCGTGCCGCGGCATGCAATGCGAGAGATCGCCAGCGTGAGTGATGAATGGCTGATGACCATTCAGAGCAGCGAGAAAAGTTTCTCGCTGGGATGGTTTGACGAAAAATACGTGCGCAACACGCCGGTGGCGATTGTGCGTGCCCCTGAGGGCTTTGTGATCGCCTTTGCCAACATGCTCCCAAGCTGCGATCACGCGGAAATTGGGGTGGATATGGTGCGCCATCGGCGCGATGTGCCAGGTGGCTTGTTAGAATTTTTGTTCGTGCATATGGTACAATGGGCAAAGGACGCCGGTTATCAGTACTTCAACCTGGGATGCGTCGCATGGGATCAGGAGGAGAGCGAGGCGGAAGAAACGGAAATGAGCTGGGCGCAGTATTACCTACGCGAGCATATCTCCCAAGTGTACCGATACAAAGGCTCTCGTTCTTTTAAAGAGAAGTTCCATCCACACTGGCATCCGCTCTACCTGGTCTATCCACCGGAGGTGAGCTTGGCACTGGTGACGATGGCGATTATCCGCGCGGATGCTGGCTCCGGTCTGATGCGGGGATATGTGCGCGGGTTGCCGCGCCCGATGCGCTTCAAGTCGAGGGAAGTATGACACACGGGGAGCTCGAGGCGACACTCAAGAGCTTGCCAGCCAGACCAGGCGTCTATATTTTCAAGAATGCCCAAGATAAGGTGATCTATGTGGGCAAGGCGGTCAATCTGCGCTCGCGCGTGCGCTCCTACTTTCACGAGTCGGCGCAGCACACACCGAAGATTCGCCGTCTGGTTGCGGAGGTTGCGTGCCTGGAATTCATTGTGTCGCGTAGTGAGCTGGAGGCGTTGCTCCTGGAAAACACACTGATCAAACAGCACCAGCCTCGCTTTAACGTGCGCCTGAAGGACGACAAGCGATATCCGTACATCAAAGTGCACTGGCAAGACCCTTTTCCGCGGGTTACCACCACCCGCCACATCGCGCAGGATGGCGCACGCTATTTTGGGCCCTATACGATGGCTTCCGCCGCCTATCAGACGCTCGACCTCGTGCGCAAGATCTTTCCATATCTCACCTGCACGCGCACCATCACGGGCAAGGATGAGCGCCCGTGTCTTTACTATCACATCAAACGTTGCGCCGGCCCATGCATCGGGGCGGTGAGCCAGGAAGAATACCGTGCCATCATCGAGAGTCTGTGCGATTTCTTGTCCGGCCACGTTGATGCCGTCGTCGAGAAGCTGCGTCGCCAGATGCAGGAGGCCGCGGACGCGCTGGACTTCGAGAAGGCAGCGACGTTGCGCGATCAGATTGCCGCCATTGAGCACATCGTGCAGAAACAGACGGTGGTCAGTTCGACGTTGGCCGACCACGACGTGATCGCCTTCGCGCGACAGAATGGGGACACGTGCGTGCAGGTGTTTTTCATCCGCGACGGACGGCTGATCGGACGCGAATACTTTGTGTTGGATGGCGCTGCCGAAGAGGCGGAGGAGACTATCCTGGCCAGCTTCGTCAAGCAGTTCTATGACAGCGTCAGCCAGGTGCCGCCGGAAATTCTCCTGCCACACGAGATCGATGAGGTGATGATTGTGCGCGAGTGGCTGCGCAGTAAGCGCGGTGCCGATGTCGTGGTGAAGGTACCGCGACGTGGACCCAAGCTCGACCTGGTCAAAATGGCGACCGAGAATGCCACGGAGACTCTGCGCCATTTGCGCAACCAGTGGCAAGCGGATGAGAGCAAACAGAATGAGGCGCTGGCCGACCTGCAGCAGGCGCTCAACCTGGCCGCTCCGCCTCTCCGCATTGAGTGCTACGATGTCAGCACGCTGCAGGGGGCATACACTGTCGCCAGCATGGTGGTCTTCGTGAAAGGCACGCCGCATAAATCGGATTATCGGCGTTTCCGCATCCAAAGCGTGCCGGGCCAGGATGATTTTGCCAGCATCCAGGAGGTGTTGCGCCGCCGCTTCCGGCGGATGCATGATAGCGCCCAAAGGGAGATGCCCGGGCTCGGAGTGCGCGACAGAGATCAAACCAGTTGGAGCGTCCTGCCCGATCTCATTATCATCGATGGCGGCAAAGGGCAGCTCAATGCGGCGCTCTCCGTGCTGGACGAGTTCGAGTTGCGGGATGCGGTACCCCTGGTGGGACTGGCCAAACGTGAGGAAGAGCTCTTCCTGCCCGGCCAGTCCGAACCGTTGGTCTTGCCGCGCAATTCACCCGCGCTCTTTATGGTGCAGCGCATCCGGGATGAGGCGCATCGTTTCGCGCTCGCTTATCACCGACACGTGCGCACGCGGCAAGGAATTGCTTCTCAATTGGACAAGATACCGGGTATCGGCCCACGCCGCAGAAAGACCTTGTTGGAACATTTCGGATCGCTGGAGGCGATCCGCCACGCCAGTCTGGAGGAGCTGACTGCCCTGCCCGGCATCACGCGCCGTGTGGCGGAGCAGATCAAATCACACTTGTGAGGGTGTCCCCATGGGAGGCAGTGATCCAACGGTCAAGCCGCTAGAGGAAACGGAACGTTCCAAAATCTTGGTCGTGGAGGACGAGCCTACCCTGTTGGAGACGCTCGAGTACAACCTGACGCGCCAGGGCTACGTGGTTTGCACTGCCAGCGATGGCCGCAAAGCATTGCACATCGCCCGCACGGAGCATCCCGATATGATCATCCTGGATCTCATGCTGCCCGGCTTGGACGGCATTGAGGTGTGTCGCATTTTGCGCCAGGAGATGAACGTGCCGGTGTTGATCTTAACGGCACGTACCGATGAGGTGGACAAGATCGTGGGCCTCGAAGTGGGCGCAGACGACTATATGACCAAACCGTTCAGCATGCGGGAGCTGATGGCGCGGGTCAAAGCGCTCTTGCGCCGCGTGCGATTGATCCGCGAGGAGATGGCGAGCAAAGGCGCCGAACCATCTGCCGGAGCCCCGTCAGCCCTGCCCGATCAAGTGCTTGTCTTCGATGATCTGGTGATTGACCTCTCCCGACGCGAGGTATCACGGAATCAACAACCGCTCCGTCTCAAGCCCAAGGAGTTCGAATTGTTGCTCTTCCTGGCCCGCCATCGGGGGATCGTGTTGTCACGTGACCTCATTCTGGAACGCGTGTGGGGATGGGACTATGCCGGCGGGACACGCACGGTGGACGTTCATGTGCGCTGGTTGCGTGAGAAGATCGAGCCGGATCCGGCCTGTCCGGAGCGTATTGTAACGGTGCGTGGCGTTGGCTATCGCTTTGAGGGATGAGATGCTCGCTTCGATCCGATGGCGCCATGTGGTGCCTTTTGTGGTGGTGACATGGGTAGTGATGGCAGGCGTGACCGCTCTGGTCCCGGCGGACGTGCGCCCTGTCATCGCGTTGGCTACTCTGATCCAATCCATTTGCCTCGCCATGGTAGCTATCCTCGTCTCGCGGCAGCGGACACGTCTGATGCAGCGCGTGGCACGCGTCATGCAACGTCTGGGCGAAGGGGATTCGGATGTCCAACTGCTGCCAGAACGCTATCAGGATGCACAACCCTATGTCGATATCTTCAACACCATGATCGAGTCTTTCCGGGATCGGTTACGGCGTGCGGAGTGGCAATGCGACGAGCTCGCTGCGGTGCTGGAGCACATCGCGGATGGGGTAGTGCTGGTGAATGAGGAAGGGCGTGTGGAGCTGCTTAACTGTGCTGCCGCCCGTATGTTCGACATCCCGATCGCAAATGCCGAGGGGAAGTCATTTGCCTGGCTCGTGCGTGATCACACATTGATCGAGCATGAGCGCAACTGCCGCGAGCAGGGTATGGAGAGTTTGCACGGCGTGGAGATCGAACGAGGGGACGTTGTCCTGCGCGCTTCGATTGTGCCCCTGCGCCACCAAGAAGGGACGCGTTGCTTGGTGGTCTTGCAGGATATAACCCGCTTGCGCCATCTGGAGACGGTGCGGCGTGATTTCATCAGCAATGTCTCGCACGAGCTGCGCACTCCGCTGGCCTCGCTGAAAGCGCTGGTGGAAACATTGCGCGATGGCGCTCTGGATGATCCCGCGGCGACATGGCGCTTTCTCGACCGCATTGAGGCGGAAGTCGATACTATGACCCAAATCGTGGAAGAGCTGTTAGAGCTCACGCGTACCGAATCGGGACGTGCACCTTTGCGCCTTGTTCCCACGGCATTGACTGATATTGTATTGCCGCCTATCGAACGTCTGCGACCTCAGGCAGAACGGGCAGACTTGGAACTCACCGTGCAGCTACCGGATGATCTCCCGCCGGTCTTGGCCGATGTGGAACGCGCCCGTCAGGTGGTGAGCAATTTGGTGCATAATGCGATCAAGTTCACACCGTCAGGTGGCAAGATCACCGTGTGGGCCCAGTTGCGCGATGCTGAGGTACTATTGGCCGTGCAGGACACCGGGGTGGGCATCTCAGCTGAAGACCTGCCGCGCATCTTTGAACGTTTCTACAAGGCAGATCGCGCGCGCAGCAGTGGCGGAACCGGCCTGGGCCTGGCGATCGCACGCCACATCGTCCAGGCACACGGCGGACGCATTTGGGCGGAGAGCACGGAAGGGAGCGGCAGCACCTTCTTCTTTACGCTGCTCACCGCTGAAAGCTCATCTCGTTCGGCAACGCCGAGCTAAACCCGCTTGTCGTCTGCCAGCGCAACCCCCACATGCCGCGCAGGAGGTTCCGGAGAGAACGTGAAGCTGGCTAGTCTCAGAGCAACCACACGGTCACCAGAAGGAGCAACGAGAGCAACACCAGCGGATTGCCGATATGCTGAGCGCTGCCCGTGTTGGACATGGCGACGGAATCCCTGTCAACCGGTTGATGTTCTGCGCTGGGCATGAGCATTTCATACGCGGTGCCGTCGATCACCACGATGACATGCTCGCCGAGCGCGAAATAGCGCCCCGCTTCGGGATGCTGTGCCAGGAAATCCGAGAATGCGCTCGACCCGAAGACGAGCTGGATGGGGGTCATCTGGGTGGGGTCGAATGTTGTGTCTGTCCACACGCCATCCCGCAGCACGAAGGCGCGCTCGCCCACCGTGCGCACCTGGCCAGGGTATTCGTCTGCAGGTGTGCCCGGGCGCGTCGCCTTCTCCATGTCGCTCTGCGCGATCGACTGCTCGACTGCCACTGCACCACTTTGCGGTGCTGGCGGGCTATGGCGCCGAGGCGGTGCACCCGTACCTGGCGCTGGACACGCTCAAGGCCATCCACCAGGATTTGCCGGGCGAGCTCTCGGCCGACAAGGCGATCGCCAACTACATCAAGGCGGTGGGCAAGG
>JBMFPH010000037.1:0-19732 GCA_049969215.1 Anaerolineae bacterium
CTACCCCTTTGCAAATCGCTAATCTGATAGCCGCTATCGCCAATGGCGGCCGCATCTATCGCCCGCAACTTGTCTTGCGCATCGTGGAGCGTTCCGGCAACGAACGCACGATGCAGCCAGAGGTACTCGGCAACCTGCCTGTCAGCGCGCAGAACCTGGCGGTGATCCGTGAAGCTTTGACCAATGTGACGCGCCCGCCGCGGGGCACAGCGCGCGAGGCATTCGCCGGCGCCACGTTCACCGCTGCGGGCAAGACCGGCACCGCGGAGAGCGGTCAGGAAAAGCCCCATGCCTGGTTTGCCGGCTACGCCCCGGCCGAATCACCCCAGATCGCGGTCGCCGTTGTCCTCGAGCACGCCGGCGAAGGAGCCAAAGAGGCCGCTCCGCTCTTCCGCCAGATGGTGGAGGCCTACTTGGCCCGTCTGAACCCCAATCCCATGGGCTGAGCATGTCCGAGGCAAGGCACACTATCCGCTTCGACATCTTCACCCTCTTCCCTGAAATGTTCCAGGGCGTCTTCGCGTGCAGCATTATCCAGCGTGCCCGTGAGGCAGGTCTGGTGCACATCGCACTACACAACATCCGTGACTACGCGCCGGGCAAACACCGCGTGACCGATGACGTGCCCTACGGCGGCGGAGGTGGCATGGTGATGAAGCCCGAACCAATTTGGAACGCAGTGGAGGCGGTGCTGGGGTATGACCCCACCGGCCGTCAGGACGTGCCCATTATCCTGTTGAGTCCACAGGGACGCCTTTTCACCCATGCGGTGGCACGTGAACTGGCGCAACATTCCCGCCTGTTGCTCATCTGCGGCCGCTACGAGGGGGTGGACGAGCGCGTGCGCCGCTACCTCGTTACGGATGAGATCTCCATTGGTGATTACGTCCTCTCCGGTGGCGAGATACCCGCTATGGTGTTGGTGGATGCCATTGTGCGCTGGATTCCTGGCGTGCTGGGCGATCCAGATGCTCCCTTGGACGATTCCCACGCCAGTGGTCTGCTGGAATATCCCCATTACACCCGGCCAGCGGTCTATCGTGGGTACGAAGTGCCGGCCGTGTTGCGCTCGGGCCACCATGCCGAGATCGCCAGGTGGCGGCGCCGCGAGGCATTGCGTCGCACCTATCAGCGCCGCCCCGACCTGCTGGCGCGCGCTCCACTGACCCAAGCGGATCGCGAGTTCCTGGCCCAACTGCAGCACGAGGAAGCGGAGCAAACCCAGGCAGAGCGGTGAACAGCTGCTGTCGCATTGGCACATCGGGCTGGATCTATCGCCACTGGCACGGGGTGTTCTATCCCGAAACTCTGGCGGAGAAGGACTGGTATCCCTATTACGCCACCCATTTCGACACGGTCGAGATCAATTATTCCTTCTACCGGTTGCCCTCTGAAGCGGCTTTCGACCACTGGCGTTCTCAGGCACCCTCCGGATTCCTGTACTCCGTCAAGGCGAACCGTTATCTGACCCACCTGAAGCGCCTGAAGGATGTAGAAGCCCCCTTGGAACGCTTCCTGTCCCGGGTACGTCGCCTGGGCGACAAATTGGGCGCCATCCTCTGGCAACTGCCGCCGCGTTGGCCTGCCGACCCAGCACGCTTAAGGAGCTTTGCCGCGCTGTTGCCCATGGAGCTCCACCACGCCTTTGAGTTCCGCGATCCCAGCTGGTTCACCCCGGCCGTGTATGAAGTGCTACAACAATTTGGTCTGGGATTCTGCATCTTTCACATGCCGGGTATGGAGTGCCCGCTGTGGGTCACCAGCCGGGTGATCTACCTGCGCTTCCATGGCACGGCGGCAGAATATTGTGGCCGCTATGGTGCAGGAGGGTTGGCGCCGTGGGTGGCGCGCATCCGAGATTGGCTTGCCGCCGGTCACGTTGTGTACGCTTACTTCAACAACGACGCCTGGGGCCATGCCGTCCAGGATGCCCTGCTGCTGCGCCAATTGATGGAACAATGAGCGCCGCATGATATCCGGGCCGCGCCTGTCAGAGGGCGGGTTGATGCGCCGCTCGCCGGTGCGCCATGCGGTTGGGGGCGCTACGGCAACGTCGCGTTCTTCATAATGGGAAAGAGCAATACTTGATAAAGCTGGGGCACATAATGGAAAGTGGCGCCAACGGTCACCGGAAGGGGACGTGCTCCAATGGCAGTGGTGCTGGTGATGACCAGCGTCGCGTGATAAGTTCCATAGGTGATGGGACGCGTAGCGCTCAGCGTCAAGGTTGCCGACGCGGCGGCGGATACGTTGCCGGTAGGTACCCCGGCGATGGACAGCCAGCTCACGGGTGGAGTGATCGTAGCCGTCCAGGTGATGGGCTGCATGCTGGGGGTAGTAAGGGTGATCAGCTGCTGTGCCGGCACGGGCCCCTTCTCCGCATCGGCCAGGGAGGTGAGCTGCGTTGGGCTGGCGTTCACCCGCACGCGTGCGCTCAGTGTGCGCCAGGCGTTGATGCGTCCGTAGCCAAAGTAATCGTCTTTGCCCGGCGTCCCTAGGTCGTCGGCGTTGGACTCGATCAACGCGCGCACTTGCGATGCGGACAAGCCGCCATCTGCCGACCAGAGCAGCGCGGCCAACCCACTGACGAATGCAGTGGCCATCGAGGTGCCGTCGAGCCAGTCATAGGAATTGTTCCGCATAGTGCTGTACATAGTGCTGTAAATGCCCACACCCGGCGCCGCCACATCCACGTAGGGGCGATACTCAGAAAAGTAGGCGTGACTATCGCCTGAATCGGTCGCCGCTACGGCAATCACCTCGTCATAGGCGGCCGGGTACATAACTGGGTTGATTTGCCCGTTGCAGCCGCTCCCGCCCACTGCACAATTGCCCGCTGCTGCCACCACCACCCGCCCGTGGCTCACTGCATAGGAAACAGCATCCCTCATAATGGAGCTGTCGGTAGTACCACCCAGGCTCAGGTTGATGATCCGTGCGCCATTGTCCACCGCATAGCCGATACCGTCTGCCAGATTGGAGTAACTTCCACTGCCCACTGCGTCGAGCACCTTCACCGGTAGCAGACGGGCGGCCCAGGCGACACCTGCCACCCCGACCTCATTGTTGGTGCACGCGGCAGCGATGCCGGCCACGTGCGTGCCGTGGCCGTAGTCATCTTGCGGGTCGTTATCGTTGTTCACAAAGTCACGCCCGGGTAACAGTTTGTTCGAACAAACAAAATCAGGATGATCCAGATCAATGCCGCTGTCTATGATGGCAATAATAATGTTCGCCCCGCCGGTTGTGCTGAGGATGTCCCACGCCTTGGGCGCCTGGATTTTGGAAAGCCCCCACTGGGATCCCCAGTCAGGGTCGTTGGGGACAGTATCCAGCGCATAGACGCGGTAGTCCGGCTCGGCATAGAGCACGTCGGCGCGGGCACGCAGCTGCGCAATCGTCTCCAGCTCCCTTCCGGGCGGCACCTCCACCTTGAACACATCCAGGCCAGGGATGACCCCGCTGGCGCGCAGGCCTTGCTCAGCCAATCGGTCATGGGCGGCCGCCGCGCCGATGGAGGGCTTGAACTTGACCAGGACGCGGCCGGGAATGAAGGCCCCGGCGGGTAGAGGTGACGGGGGCTTGTCCGGCGGGTGTGCCCAGGCTGTGCCGCCGGGTGCCCCGACAAGCGTCAGAGCGAGCACCAGCGATGCGGCGCAGTATGCGATATACAACCACCGAGCAGACCATTGACATCTCAGCATAATATGAACATTATACGTGCGAAAAATTTCTCATTCCAAATCGCTCGCGCATCATGAGGCTGCATGCGCCGACGAAAGTTCCCCCATTGTACCCTGCGCACTGCGAGGAAACGCCCGAATGAACTGGCGGCTAAGGTGCATGTAGCCACGTAGCAATGAGGTGTTGCTTGCCAACTCCATAGCTCTTTGGTATTGTTGCGCATTATCCTGGTCAGGACACATCGAAGGAGGAATGCTCAATGATCGTGGCATGGTTCGAAGCACTGGGGCCTGTCCTGCAAGCATTGCTGGCCACCTGTTTCACCTGGCTGTTGACCGCAGTGGGTGCGGCGGCAGTTTTCCTCTTCAAGGATGTGAACAAGCAACTACTCAACGGTATGTTGGGCTTCGCGGCCGGGGTGATGATTGCGGCGAGCTACTGGTCGCTGTTGGCGCCGGCGATCGGGCTGGCGGAAGAGGAAGGGTCTCTGCCTGCCTGGCTGCCGGTGGCATTCGGTTTCCTGTTGGGCGGCGGTTTCCTGTGGCTGGTCGATCGTGTGTTGCCACACTTGCATCTGGGTTTTCCGCTCAGCGAGGCGGAAGGCATCAAGACGAGTTGGCAGCGCAGCATCTTGCTGGTTTTGGCGATCACATTGCACAACATCCCCGAAGGGCTGGCGGTAGGCGTTGCTTTCGGTGCAGTGGCGAATGACATCCCCGGCGCTTCGCTGGCGGGGGCGGCAGCATTGGCGCTCGGTATCGGGTTGCAGAACCTGCCCGAGGGCACAGCGGTCGCGGCACCGTTGCGTCGCGAGGGAATGAGTCGGCTGAAGAGTTTCTGGTTCGGGCAGCTGTCTGCGGTGGTGGAGCCATTGGCAGGCGTGGTAGGAGCAGCGGCAGTGGTGCTGGCGCGTCCTCTCTTGCCTTACGCGCTAGCCTTTGCCGCCGGAGCGATGATCTACGTCGTGATCGAGGAACTGATCCCCGAATCCCAGCTCGAACAAAGCACCCACATCGCCACATTTGGCACAATGATGGGCTTTACGATCATGATGATCCTGGATGTGGCGTTGAGCTGAGCGTTGAACCGAACCCCGCGCGTTAACAATTACCAAGTGACACGCACTGCTCTCTCACAGTCGCAGATCAGCTGAAGCAACAAGCGACGAGGTGCCATGTCGTCACATAGCGGTAGGCATCGCATCAGCGCTCGTCGATCGGCACCCAGCGCAGGTTCTCCGGTCCCGTGTACTCCGAACGCGGGCGGATCAAGCGATTGTCCGAATATTGCTCGAGGAGATGTCCGATCCAGCCTACAACGCGCGCCATCGCAAAGATGCAGGTGAATAGATCGGGATCAATGCCCAAGTAGTAGAGCAGGGGAGCGGAGTAGAAATCCACATTGCAGTAAATCTTGCGCTCGATCATGTAAGGATCTTCACGCGCTATCTGCTCCAGTTTGAGCGCGATCTGATACCATCTCGGATCGCCTAGTTCAGCCAGCTGCGCGGTGGCGTGCTGTAGATGCACCGCGCGCGGGTCCTGGCTCTTGTACACACGATGTCCCATCCCGTAGATGCGTTTCCCCTGTGCACGCGCCGCTCGATACCATGCTTCGACATTATCCGGATCGCCGATCTCGAGAATTTGCAACATCGTCTGCTCGGCAGCGCCGCCGTGTGCCGGCCCTTTCAGGGTGCCTAATGCGCTGGTGATGGCCGAGAAGATATCGGACTGGGTGCTGGCAGTGACGCGCGCCGAAAACGTCGAGGCATTGAACTCATGATCTGCTAACAATACCAGATACAAGCCAAGCGCGCGACTCTCCGCTTCGGAAGGCATTCTCCCGTGGAGCATATACAAGAAGTTGGAGGCGTGGTCGAGGTCTTCGCGCGGGCCAATCACCTCCAGGCCCTTCCGGTTGCGGTCGTGCGCTGCCACAATGGTGGGAATCTTGGCCGTGATATCTGCCGCGCGGCGCAGATTGCTGGCTTGCGAGATGTCGTTGGAGCCGGGGTCGCCCAGCGCCAGTGCCGACACCGCGGTGCGCAACACCGACATGGGATGCGACTGCACAGTGGGCGCCGAGCGGATCAGATCCATCACATGGAAGGGGATATTGCGCCGGCTGCGCAAGCTATCCTCGAAGCTGAGCAGCTGACGACGGTTGGGCAGGCAACAATACCAGAACATATAGGCCACTTCCTCGAATGTGGCGTGTTCGGCCAGGTCGTGAATATCATACCCGGCATAGATCAGCCGACCCTCCTCACCGATCACCTTGCTCATTCGGGTCCGGGCAACTACGATCCCTTCCAAACCTGCATGAACCTGCACTTGTGTTTCGACCACCATCCTCTTCCATCTCCTATGTACAACTGTTCCACGGTTTGGCCATACTCTGAGCTAATGCGCTTAAATATACACAAATCCTTGCGCCATACATTATAGCGCGCGTGACAAATTCACGTCTAATGTTCCCTCCGCAACAGCCAATAGGGTTACCTGCAGTGCGGAGGGGTTCTTCAATCGGCTTGGCCGATTTGACGTCCCCAGTGTCTATAATACAAGGGAGCTAGTCACTTCTAAGAGACGTATCAACCGCGCCTGGCGCTTTTCCAGATGGGCGCGATAGGCGTTCAGGTCGACGGGCTGACGTGCCGCCCCTGTTTTCATCGCTGCCTCCGCTACCGCTGGTGCTTCCCATAGTAGCACACGCGGATCAAGCGGCTTGGGGATCACGTAATCGGCACCAAACTGCAGCGATGACAGCTGATAAGCGCGCAACACCTCCTCTGGCACCGCCTCATGCGCCAGCGCGGCCAAAGCATGGCAGGCTGCCAGCTTCATTTCCTCATTGATCTGGCGGGCATACACGTCCAGAGCGCCTCGAAAGATGAAGGGAAAGCCCAATACATTGTTGATCTGGTTTGGATAGTCGCTACGGCCGGTGGCAACAATGGCATCAGGGCATGCCTGCTTGGCCAGCTCGTATGGGATTTCCGGTTCGGGATTGGCCATGGCAAAAATGATGGGCCGCCGCGCCATAGAGCGCACCATCTCGGCGCTGACCACGTTCCCTACCGACAAACCGACGAACACGTCGGCACCGCGTAGAGCATCGGCCAATGTGCGTGCTCGGGTTGGCTGGGCGAATTGCGCCTTGTGCTCATTCATACCCTCGGAGCGTCCCGCATAGATGACCCCGTGCGTGTCCAGCATGGTGATGTGTTCGCGTGGGAAGCCGGCCAGGACGAACATCTTGGCGCAGGCGATTGCGGCAGCACCGGCACCATTGATGGCGATCGCGACTTCTTCCTTGCGTTTCCCCACAATCTCCAACGCATTTAGCAAACCGGCAGTTGCGATGATTGCCGTCCCGTGTTGATCATCGTGGAAGACAGGAATGTCCAACGTGCCTTTGAGCGCTTCCTCGATCACAAAGCATTCCGGCGCCTTGATATCCTCCAAATTGATGCCGCCGAAAGTGGGTGCAATTGCCTGCACCACACGGATAAATTCCTCTGGGCTCGCAACATTGACCTCGAGGTCGAACGCGTCTACGTCGGCAAAGCGCTTGAACAACACTGCCTTGCCTTCCATAACTGGCTTGGATGCCAGCGCGCCGCGATTGCCCAGTCCCAAGATCGCACTCCCATCGGAGACCACTGCCACCAGGTTGCTCTTGGCGGTATAGTGGTAAGATTCCTCAGGATGTTCGGCAATCTCCAGCACGGGTACCGCCACCCCTGGGGTATACGCCAATGACAGGTCAGTTTGAGTCACCACCGACTTGGTGGGAACGACCTCCAGCTTGCCCGGCCTTCCCCGGGTGTGATAATCAAGCGCGGCCTCTCGGGTGATCAAAGACATACAACACCTTCTCCATTCGCTTCCCAGGCAGAGCGACTCAGGTGGGCAGTGACCATCTCAGTGACGCGAATACATCGAAACGTGTGGGGTTCCTTCTAAGTCTTTCCACAACAGTGGCACTGCCTGTCCAGCGCTACGGAAACCATAACGCTCATACAGGCGGCGCGCTCGCCAGTTGCCCGTCTGGGTGTTGAGTGTGACCCAGGTGATGCCAGCCTGTACCATTGCTGCTAGCGCTTCGGTGAACAGACGGGTGCCAACCCCTTTGCCTTGCCAATCCTCCGCGACCCCCAGGCGGGTGAGATGCCCGCGCGTTCCATCCCACTCGCTCCAACAATACCCTACAACGCGCTGTTCATACTTTGCCACAACGAAATAATCTGCCCTGTCCAAAGCAAATTCCAGTTCATCTTGGGGCTTGTGCCATACTGGAGCGAAGATCCTCCGATCGATGGCAGCAACCGCTTCGATCTCATTGTAACGGACAGGCTCAACCGTGACCACAGCATTGCCAGTGACGGGAAGCGGCTTGGCATGCCAGCTATAGGTGATCACGTACTCGCATGCCAGAAAGCCTTGGGTAAAGAGCGTCTCACTTAGCCATGTGGCGCTGCCCAGACAAGCCAATCCACACGCGCGTTGTCGGCGCCCATAGGCCTCTAAGAGTGGCAATGCCTTTCCAGCATATAGCGAAGCCGGTATGCCGTTACGCACTGCCGCCCCAACGATGCTGACCACCTCCGGGTGACGCTTGAGCACCGCGATAACGCCGGCGACTTCTCGTCTCCCTTCTGTTATCACCCAGCAGTCACCTGCAGCAAGGCGCTGCTCTAGCCACTGGAGCCCGGCCGGTAGGTAAACGCGCCAAGCATGGCCAAGTAATCGCCGGATTGCAGCACGGTCAGACGGAATAGCAAGGCGCACAGCGTATGATGAGCACACATCACACGGAGCTGTTCGGGACATTGAGGCAACATTATAGTGGCGATGGAGCAGTATGTCAAGGGAAATTTCGAGAGGGTGTTGAAAAAGTCCTGTGGCTACCCTCTGGCCACTCAGATTTTGTCGTAGGAAAATGGGCTGATAAAATGGGTAACTCCCATGTTTTTCAACACTCTCATTTCGAAAAGGCTCCTTGGACCGCTGGTATCTTCATAAAGAACGGAGTCCTGGGAAGTTCAGCTTAATTTGACACCTTAGCCGCAACATGTTATACTCTTATTGCAACGAATTGCAATAAGGGCAATTGTTCATCTGATGAAGGGGCACAATAAAAGAGCGAAACACGCAGAGAAAGGAGAGCTGCTATGAACATTGCTGCGCTTACGCACCTTTGGGAAAACATTGTTGTTCCCCGTATGCACATCCCCGATGGGTTTCTGAGCGTGCCGGTGGCGCTCATCTTCTGGGCAATCACTGTGGTGTTGCTGTTGATCGCGGTGCGTAAGACGCGACAGCAGCTGGGGGAGCGACAAATTCCGTTGATGGGGGTGATGGCTGCCTTTATCTTTGCTGCCCAGATGATCAACTTTCCCATAGCGGGGGGCACCTCGGGGCATCTGCTGGGTGGTGTTCTGGTCGCGGTGATGCTCGGGCCATGGGCCGGCATGCTGGTGATGGCATGCGTGATCATCGTGCAAGGTTTGCTCTTCCAGGACGGCGGGCTGCTGGTCATGGGCGCCAACATCTTCAATATGGGATTGGTGACCGCCGCGCTGGGCAGCCTCTATCATGGCTTGGCTGCGCGCCAGGGCAAGGGGGTGCGTCTGGTCGTGGCCGGCGTGCTTGCTTGGCTATCGGTCGTAGCCGGTGCGTTATTTACCGCACTGGAGCTGGGTTTCAGCGGTACCTCGCCATTTGGCGTGGTAGTGCCAGCCATGTTAGGAGTGCACGTGTTGATCGGCATCGGCGAAGGCCTGATCACCATGGCAGCGCTGGCGTTTGTGATGCAAGTGCGCCCCGACCTAATGGCTGCGGAAGCGGTGCGCACTGGTGGAGGCCGCGGCTGGGTGGTCGTGGGCCTGGTGATCGCGCTGTTCGTCGCCGTGTTATCCCCCATCGCTTCCGCTGACCCAGACGGTCTGGAGCGCGTCGCTATCGACATGGGATTTGAGGGGGTCGCCGCAGCGCCGCCTTATGCGCTGTTCCCCGACTATGTAATCCCCCTCCTGGGTGAGACTCCCATCTCGACCATCCTGGCCGGTGTGGTCGGGGCATTGGTGGTAGCGCTGGTGGCCTTCGCGGTGGGACGGCTGTTGCGTCAACGAGCGGCTGCCGCTTAAATAGGCCGTGAATTGAGTAGATTGGGTAGAATGAAAGAACCTCCGACAGCGCATGACACTCCATAACGCGCTGGATCGTTATCACGATCGTCCGAGCTCCATCCACGACCTTGACCCGCGCGTCAAGGTCGTGGTCACATTGTTGAGCATCTTTTCCGTCCTATCGCTGCCGGATGGCGCCTGGGGGGCTTATTTCCTGGTCTGGTGCGCGGTGCTGGCAGTTGCACTCGTAGCGCAGCTGGGAGTTGGCTTTGTGCTGCGCCGCTCTCTTGTGGCGCTTCCCTTTGCGCTGGTAGCGGTCACGTTGGTCTTTACCCTGCCCGGCCGGACGCTTTTCACCCTGCAGCTGGGCGCCTGGGAGATCAGTGCGAGTGACATTGGCTTGGTGCGCTTCATTAGTATTCTGGCGCGCAGCTGGCTCTCCGTGCAGATGGCCATCCTGCTCGTCGCCACAACGCGCATTCCAGACTTGTTGCACGCGCTGCGCCATCTGCACGTGCCTGCTTTGCTGGTGACCGTTCTCTCTTTTATGATACGGTATCTGTTCGTATTGGTGGACGAGGTCACGCGGCTGCTGCGTGCCCGTCAGGCACGCAGCGCTTTCTCCGTGCAGGGCAAAGGGGGTGGTTCCCTCCTTTGGCGCGCGCGCGTGGCCGGCAACATGACCGGTCAGCTTTTTCTGCGCAGCTTGGAACGCAGCGACCGTATCTATAACGCCATGCTGGCACGTGGATTCCGCGGTCAGTACATCACCATTAATCCGCATGTGATGCGTCGGCGTGATTGGATGGCGCTCGGGGTGGCGATCGGTGCTTTGATGGTGGTACAATGGCTCGGCCGTATGCTGAGATAGACGGATAATTTCCTATGCCGATTATCCATGAACCGTCAGCACGTTGTGAAGATAGTTTGGGCCGTCCTGTGCCAGATACGTTGGCGCTGGAAGTAGAAGGGTTGCATTTTGCCTACCCGGATGGCCATGTGGCACTGCGAGGCGTTTCTTTGCAAGTGCGCTGTGGTGAAAAGGTGGCGCTGGTAGGGCCCAACGGTGCCGGCAAAAGCACCTTGCTGCTGCACCTGAACGGTTTGCTCAACGGCGGGCAGGGGAGCATCCGAGTGATGGGTATGCCGGTGACAATACCCAACCTGCCGTTCATACGTGCCCGAGTAGGTTTGGTGTTCCAGAATCCGGACGACCAGCTCTTCTCCCCTACCGTGTATGAAGATGTCGCTTTTGGTCCATTGCACATGGGGCTGCCTGAGGCGGAAGTGCGTCAACGCGTAGCGCAGGCGCTGGCACAGGTAGGGATGGCACACTATGCCGACCGGTTGTCATATCATCTCAGCATGGGGGAGAAGAAACGAGTTGCCATCGCCACAGTGCTTTCTATGCATCCGGACATCCTCGTCCTGGACGAGCCCAGCGCCGGCCTTGACCCCCGCGCGCGCCGCGGGCTGATCAACCTGTTGCGTACTCTCCCGATCACTATGCTGGCATCTACGCATGATATGTTGATGGTACGCGAACTATTCCCGCGTATGATCATCATGGACGAAGGACATATTGTGGCCGACGGCCCAACGGCCGAGCTCATGGGACAAGAAGAACTCTTGAAAGCGCACGGGCTGGAAAAGCTGTGAGAGGGATATGCCTCTCCCCACATGGTTAAGGGTATAGAACGGTGGCGGGTTGACCCTCAGACACTTCTTTCCACTCTTCTTGCTCGGGGGAGATCAGGCGACGATACACTGCGACGGTGCGTGCGGCGATGCTTGCTTGGGTGAAGTGCTCTAGAACGCGCTGACGCCCTTGTAATGCCAGCTCCTCACGCAGCGATGGGTCGTCGAGGAGCTTTTGCAGCTGGGCGCGCAGGTCAAACGGATCGCCCTCTTTGAAGGTTAGTCCGGCATCGCCGATAACTTCAGGGATGGCGCCGCTGCGTGCCCCTACTACGACTACCTGGCACGCCATTGCCTCGATCAGCACGCGCCCGAACTGTTCCTTCCAATTCAACTGAGTGCGGGACGGGAGCACCAATACATCCAGCCCGCTGTAATAATAGGGCAACTGGGTAGAAGGGATGGGACGGTCAAAGGTGACACGGGGGGCAATGCCCAGCCACTGGGCCATCTTCACCAGTCGCTCCTCATCTGGGCCGCTGCCCAGGATGCGCAATTCCCACGGGCCGCGCAGCTGATAGACCGCCTCCAGCAGCACATCGACCCCCTTCTCCGGCACCAAGCGGCCGATGTAGCCAATGACCACCTCACCACGTGATGGCCGCCGAGCACTGCGCCGCAATAACACACTGGGTTTGCTCTGCCGCACCGGACGGTTGAGCGGGGTGAAGATATCCGGATCGACCCCGAACTGGGGAATGATCTCGATAGGCCCGCGATAGCCCTTAGCGCGCCATACGGTCAGTCCCTCACTGTTGCCCACCAACAAGGTATCGGCATAGTGCAGAACGTACCTCTCCATAATGCTGAAGGGGGGCGGATAACGTCGATGGAGATTCTGCCAGCTGAACACCACCGTGCGCGCTCCAATGCGACGCGCCTGACGTATGGCGAGGAAGGTCGCCAGATTGTAGGGCTCCTCCTCGATGTGCACCACATCTGGCTGTACCGCCCGCATCAACCGGCCCAGGCCAGGATAATAATGCAGATGGAAGTGGCCGTTAAAGGCGATCGGCTCGACACGCAGCTCGTAGCCGTCCAAATAGGCGCGTTCCAAACGCAGGGTGCCGCGTTCATCGCGCCATTCGGGTGGCACAACTGCGGTCAGCTGCACATCCGGGTGGCGGGCGATCTCTTCCAGCTTTTTCTGGTAGGCACCGACAACGCAAGCTTTCGAGAGCAACAGAACTTTCACTAGAACTCCAGGTCGGAAAGTGCGCGCGCAAAGCTGGCAAAGGTGGGCTGCTGGCTGAAGTAGACCAGATGGGTTAAGCAGCGGCAGTCGGATGCACCGAAGCTGGGTACCGGCACCTTGCTGCCGGGAATGGCGCGCAGCGCCGAGGCCCAGATGCACTCCTTGCGCTTATTATCCACCGCGTACCAGATCTCCACCAGCTCGGCGTGGGCAAGCAGATAGTCAATATGCCATTGCATTAACTTGTCCGTACGGGCGTGGTAGCTGAGACGCGCCGCCAGGCCACCCGGGCCCAGCGCGCTGCCGGCGTAGGCGTAATAACCTGCTTCGAAATCCCACGTCCCTAACCGACCGATGGTGATCTTAGCTGGCCGCTCCAGATGCATCACCAACACATAGCTGCCCGGCTCGGCGGGCGCCAGCTCACTCGCACTCCATTCGGGCGATGGACTTTCAGGTTGTTCCACTTTCAAGCGGCTCCGTGGTTATGCGATCCTGTTTCATCCGTCGTGCGCCGTATCCACACCTACAAGGAGCACATACACAGGCACTGCCGGGAAGTGTCGCCGCAGACGTTCGATATCATAGACAAGTTGTTCTCCATAGGATACCCCGGTTGACATCTCCTTGTGCAAGGCATAGCATGGCACAATCTCTACCCCGACATCGGCTTTGTTCTCGTTAAAGAAATATTGGAACTTTGCCATGTCATAGAACATGAAAGCGTACTTGCCAAATTGAACCTCGACCAGGACACGATCTTTGACGAAGTCGATCTGTTTGAACGCACCCGGGATCCTGATGGGGCTGCCAGGCAACGTGATAGTGTACACATCTCTTATTTCACGGTAACCTTTGGCTGCAAAGATCTCTCTGAATTGCCGATTCATCTCAACTGGCGAGTAAAGTCTCTTGCCCGCTGTGCTCTTCTCTCGGCTGACCTTGGAACGAAACGGTTTCACCGCCCGAACGGCATCGATGATCTCCTGGAGATGATCAGGATAACGCACCGTCAAGATCTCCAGTCCCCCTAGGTGCGAATATTCATAGACGATTCTCATGCACCGCCCTCTGGGACATTGTATTCACCCTCGGATTCTGACAAAGCCAGTTCCGGTTGGATAAATCCTAAGCTCACGATCCGAGGTGGAATACTACGCCCTGGAACGTCTGGATCATACACTGGACGACTCATAGGCCGTACACGTAGCCTCCCCTCTTCGGCCAGACGGATGCGTTCCCTGGCAATCGCGACGTATTCGGACTTGATCTCGGCACCGATAGCTCTGCGTCGATGCATCAGCGCAGCAATCGCGGTAGAGCCCACACCAATAAAAGGATCGAGCACCCAGTCTCCTTCATTCGTCAGTGCCAGCACCAACCGTTCCACCAGCTCGACAGGAAACTGACAGGGGTGGATTGTCTTTTCGACATGGTTGGCTTTCACGTTGGGGATTTCCCATACATCAGAGGGGTTCTTGCCCAGCGGATGACCGGACAACTCGCCCTTGTGTGGGCCCTTGAAATGTTTCTTCTGGGGGTATTTCTGGGGCACCCGTACAGCATCCAAATTAAAAGTGTACTGTTCACCTTTGGTGAACCACAAAATCACCTCGTAACGTCCCGAGAAACGGCGCGAAGCATGAAGACCATGGCCGAAGTACCAGACAATGCGATTACGCAGATGCAGCCCTAAATCAGCAAAGATAGGGTATAGCACGATGTCAAGAGGCAAAATTTCGCCATTCTCAACATAGTTGCCCACTTCCCAGCAAATGCTTCCACGCGGGCTGAGCACGCGCACGCATTGTTCAATCACTCGTCGTTGTTGCTGCAGGTATTCTTCAAGGTGCAGGCGACTCTCATACGGTTTTCCCAAGTTGTAGGGAGGCGACGTGACAACCAGCTGGACCAGTCCGTCTGGGAGTGTGTCCAAGAGATCCAGGCAATCACCTTCATACAATACCAGATCGGCTTCGGGTGAGTATTGGGGTGTCAGTCTGAGGCTGCCCATCGTACTATCTCTCTCTCCGGTGCAAAACGCGCAGTGAAGTGGCGCAGGTAGGGGGTCTGGTAGACGATCTCAAGCCCGCGCACTTGATCGCGCTTCTGCCACAGCGCGGCCAACACGCGCACAACATAGTCCAAATGACTTTGTGTGTACACACGGCGCGGCAACGTCAGCCGCACCAACTCCAAAGGCGGATACACCCACTCGCCCGTTTCGGGATCACGGTGGGCAAAGGCCACTCCACCGATCTCGGCAGCGCGCACGCCACCCTCCAGATAGAGTGCGACACACAAAGATTGTGCCGGGAATTGCTCCGCCGGAATATGTGGCACGAACCGACGTGCGTCCACATAGACGGCATGGCCGCCCGGCGGCTCAAAGATCGGGATGCCGTGCGCACGCAGTCGGTCGGCCAGGTAGTGTGTCTGGGCGATGCGATAGCGTAAATAAGCTTCATCCAGCCCCTCCCACAGACCGCGCGCCATTGCCTCCAGGTCACGGCCGGCCAGCCCCCCATAGGTGGGGAAACCCTCGCGCAGCGTCAGTTCCTGGGCGGCTTCTTGATACAATGCCTCATCGTTCATCGCCAGGAAGCCGCCGATGTTCACCAGACCGTCCTTCTTGGCGCTCATTGTGCAGCCATCGGCATAGGAGAACATCTCGCGCGCGATCTCGAGCAAGCTCTTGTCGGCATAGCCCGGCTCCCGTTGTTTGATGAAGTAGGCATTCTCGGCGTAGCGGCAGGCATCAATGAAGAAAGGGATATTGTAGCGGTGGTAGACCTCGGCGGTTTGGCGGATATTTTCCATCGAGACCGGTTGACCGCCGCCCGAATTGTTGGTGATGGTGATCATGCCGAGCGGGATATTCTCCGCACCGACATGGCGGATGAACGCTTCCAGCGCGACGATGTCCATATTGCCCTTGAAGGGGTGCCACGCGGTCGGATCATGGCCCATGGCAATGACGTGATTGGTCGGCCGGCCGCCACGCGCCAGGATGTTACCCATAGTGGTATCGAAGTGCATGTTATTCGGCACGTGCTGGTCTGGTTTGACCATCACGCTGAACAGGATATTCTCCGCGCCACGCCCCTGATGCGTCGGTAGGAAATAGCGAAAGCCGAAGATGCTGCGGATGGTTTCCTCTAAGTGGAAATAGTTGCGACAGCCGGCGTAGCTTTCGTCGCCCAACATCATGCCGGCCCATTGCTCCTGACTCATCGCGCTGGTGCCCGAGTCAGTCAACAAGTCAATATACACCTCTTCCGCCGGCACATTGAACAGGTTGTAACCGGCGGCTTCTAGAATGCGCGCACGTTCTTCGCGCGAGGTTTGCTTGATCGGTTCAACCACTTTGATGCGAAACGGTTCGGGTAAGAATTCGGCCACTACCAGCGCGACTCCTTTCTCGGACAGATGCGCCGTCCATGATATGCTGCATCGTATTGCTGTGCAAGATAACCGGGCTGATATGATTGCTCTGTGCAAAGACATTTTCCTTGAGTACCTTTCATTTCCCCAAGTTTGCATGGGCGCGTATAATAATGGCTTCGTGGCGAGCTACCCTGTCTCAGGAGGCAGTCTATGATCGAAGTGGTTGATGTCACCAAATCGTTCGGGCCGATTGAGGCGCTGCGTGGCGTCAGCTTTCGCGTGGCCCCCCATGAAGTGGTCGGGCTACTGGGCCCAAACGGAGCCGGCAAGTCCACCACGATCCGCATTTTGACCGGTTATCTGCAACCGGACAGTGGCATGGTCACCGTGGATGGTTTGGATGTACTGCGCCATGCCCGCGAGGTACAAGCGCGCATCGGCTATCTTCCCGAAAACGCCCCACTCTACAACGATCTCTCGGTGCAAGCATACCTTAAAATGATGGCCGACTTGCGCATGATCCCAGAGGAAGAACAGCGCGCGTACCTGTCGGAGGCGATTTATGCCACCGGCCTGGCAGACCATCTGACACGCCCCATCGGTGAGCTGAGCAAGGGCTACCGTCAGCGCGTTGGACTGGCACAGGCGATCTTGCATCGCCCCAAGCTGCTCATCCTGGATGAGCCCACCATCGGATTAGACCCTACCCAAATCGTCGAGATTCGACACTTGATCCGGCGACTGGCGAAGGAAAGCACCATCCTCTTCTCCTCGCACATCCTGTCGGAGGTAGAAGCGGTGTGCGACCGGGTGATCATCATCATGAACGGCCAGGTGAAGGCGGATGCGCGCCTGGCCGATTTAGCCGCCACTGGCGGTGCTATCCTGGTATTGCGCAAGGCGACCGATGGGGTACAGCAGGCCTTGGCCAACTTAGATGGGGTGGATGCGGTTGAGATCGTGCCCGGCAGTGATGGATATCCCACCTATCGGGTGCGTGGAGGGCCAGGCGTGGACCTATGCCCGGCCGTTTATGAGCTAGCTCGAGAACAGGGCTGGCCGGTGCGTGAAATTCGCCCCGAGGTGCGCACCCTGGAGACTGTATTCAACCAGCTGGCGATGGGGGTGGAAGTACTATGAGACAGATTCTCGCGATCACCCGTAAAGAGCTGAACAGCTATTTCGGTTCGCCGATGGCGCTGATCTTCGTGGGCGCCTTCCTGGCGGCGACGCTTTTCACCTTTTTCTGGGCGGATGCCTTCTTCTCGCGTGGCGTGGCTGACGTGCGCCCTCTCTTTCGCTGGATGCCCATCCTGACCATCTTCCTGGTCGCCGCACTCACAATGCGGCAGTGGAGTGAAGAACAGCAGACCGGTACTCTGGAGATCCTGTTGACTCTGCCGGCGCGCCAGGTGCAGCTGGTGCTGGGCAAGTTTCTGGCTGCAATGGTGCTCGTCGTTGTCGCATTAGCGCTGACCTTGTTTGTGCCCATCACGGTGGCGATCCTGGGCGATCTCGACTGGGGGCCCGTTTTTGGCGGCTATTTGGCGGCAATATTGATGGCAGCTGCCTATGTGGCGATCGGTCTCTTCATCTCGTCACGCACCAACAATCAAATCGTCGCACTGCTGATGACCGTGGTGGTGGGGGGATTGTTCTACTTGATCGGGTCGCCGGGGGTAACTGCCTTCTTCGGCGACCGCATGGCCGAGGTCATGCGCGCCATCGGCTCGGGCAGCCGTTTCGAGAGCATCCAGCGCGGGGTGATCGACCTGCGCGACCTGGTGTATTACCTGTCACTGTGCGGCCTCTTCCTGATGCTCAACGTGATCTCACTGGACAGCTTGCGCTGGAGCCGCGGCACCCAGACGCGCACCTATCGGCAGACGATGCTGCTCACCGCCGTGCTGGTCGCGCTCAACCTGGGAGTGCTCAACATCTGGCTCTATCCGCTCATGACGGCGCGCCTCGACCTGACCGCGCAGCGCGAATACAGTTTGTCGCCCACGACGCTCGCCCTCTTGAACACCCTGGAGGAACCGCTTTTGATGCGCGGCTATTTCAGCGAGCGCACCCACCCGCTGTTGGCGCCGCTGGTGCCGACCATCCGGGATATGCTCGAGGAGTATCGCATCGCTTCCAACGGAAAGGTGACAGTGGAGATCGTTGATCCGCTCAAGGATCCTGAGAAGGGCAACGAAGCAGTGCAAACCTATGGCATCCAGCCGACGCCGCTGCAAATCACCGATCGCTACGGTGCCTCGGTTGTGAATGCCTATTTCGACATTCTGGTGCGCTACGGCGACAAATACGAGACGCTCAACTTCCGCGACCTGATCGAGATCCAGCCGTCACGCACTGGCATGCCGGAGGTGCGCCTGCGCAATCTGGAGTACGACCTGACGCGCGCCGTCAAGCGCGTCGTCTCCGGCTTCCAGAGCATCGACGCCGTACTGGCCTCTTTGCAACAGCCGGCCACGCTCACCCTGTATGTCACTTCCAGCACGCTGCCGGCTGGCTTGAAGGAAGCCCCTCAGATCATCCAAAAGGTGGCAAAGCAGATTCAGGAACGCGCCAACGGCAAGTTCACCTTCGAGACGGTGGATCTGGATGCGCCGGGCAGCAAGGTCACCCGCCAGACCATGGTGGAGCAATTCGGGCTGCAACCCATCGCGGTATCCCTCTTCTCCAACCAGACGTACTACCTGCACATGGTGTTGCAGGTGGAGGGCAACAAGCAGCTGCTCTATCCCAGCGGCGACATGAGCGAAGCGACGCTCCGCAGCACCATCGAATCCGCCCTGAAACGCAGCGCACGCGGTTTTCTCAAGGTGGTAGGCGTGTGGACACCACCTGATGTGCCTCAACAGAATATGTTTGGGCAACAGATGCCCTCATTTAAGCAGTACAATTCGATCATCAACCAGCTGCAACAGGAGTACCAGGTGCGGCGCGTCGATCTGAGCACGGGTCAGGTGCCGCCCGACATTGACGTATTGTTCGTGATCGCCCCGCAGGGAATGACGGATAAAGAGCGTTATGCCATCGACCAATACCTGATGCGCGGTGGCTCGGTCATCCTCGCCGCCGGCAATTACATTCTCAACCCGGATCCCTTCTCCGGTAGCCTGGGGGTGCAGGAGGTCAAGGACGGCCTGGCGGATATGCTTGCCGCCTATGGCATTACTGTGGAGAAATCACTCGTGTTGGACTTGCAGAACGAGCCGTTCCCGGTGCAAGTCGAACGCAACCTGGGTGGATTGCAGGTGCGTGAGATCCAAGCGATCAACTATCCCTTCTTTGTGGACATCCGACCGAGTGGAATGGATCGCCAGAGCCCCATTCTTTCCAGTCTCCCAGCAGTGACGCTCAACTGGGCATCGCCAATCACGCTGGACGAATCGAAAAATGCGGGGCGACAGGTAACCACCTTGCTGCGTTCCAGTCCGGCATCATGGCTACGCACAGATACCAACGTTCAGCCCGACCTGCAAACATACCCCGAAGTTGGCTTTCCAGTGGAAGGAGAACAAAGTTCACGTGTGTTAGCGGTGGCCATTCAGGGCAGCTTCGAGAGCTATTTTAAGGGCAAGCCTTCCCCGCTGGAAGCGACAAACGTGCAGACCGACACC
>JBMFPH010000038.1:0-19606 GCA_049969215.1 Anaerolineae bacterium
GTGCTCTATGCTCCACAAGCATTGCGAGCTCATGACATACGGAAAAACAACCCAGTTTAGATTAGCTGAGAGGGGAGAAGTTCACAATGATCCAATGGCCAAAGTCCAACGATGTACTAGGAACCACCAATCGTGGTGACGCCACCGAATCGGGCCTATGCACGTTGTGCCGCTCAGATTGCAAAGGGCGATGCGAGACGTGGCTGGCCAGCTTGCGCGGACGTAATCTGCTCTACCCGCGTAGCTTTGGATACGTTACAGCGGGTAGCCGCAATCTCACTCACGTAGGGGTGAACTATAATGCGCTGCGTATTCAGGGTTATAACTATGGCGCGGTGGGACTACCCCCTGGACTATCAAACTCGCCGGAAGACTGTATTTTCCCCAATGTGCGCCTTGAAACGGAATTCGGGCAGCAGGTTAAGACGAAGTGCCGCATCCCCCTGATGACCGGAGCGTTAGGTTCCACCTTTGTTGCAGCTAAGTATTGGGATCCGCTGGCCATTGGAGCGGCGTTAGTGGGTATCCCCATTGTGGTTGGAGAGAATGTTGTGGGTGTCGACCAACAAGCGGAGATCAAGGATGGTCGAGTTGTCAAATCGCCCGAACTGGACCGCCGTGTACAAACCTACTTACGTTATTTTGATGGTTACGGCGCCATCCTCGTGCAGATGAACGTGGAGGACACCCGCAATGGAGTGGCAGAGTACGTGATCGAGCGCTATGGCGATCAAGCCGTCATTGAGTTGAAGTGGGGACAGGGCGCCAAGGATATTGGCGGCGAAATCCAGGTCACGAATATCGAGTATGCTCGCTTCCTCAAGCAGCGCGGCTATCTGGTTGATCCTGATCCGGATAAGCCAGAAGTACAGGAGGCATTTCGCCACGGCGCTATTCGCTCCTTTGCCCGTCACAGCCGCCTGGGCTATACCGAGCTGAGCAATGCCCAGGCGGTGCGCGATGCCTTTATGGAGCAGATCGCCTACTTGCGCCGACTGGGATATCGGCGCATCACCCTCAAGACCGGCTCATATGGCATGGAAGCCCTCGCTATGGCGCTGAAGTTTGCCACGGAAGCCCAGCTGGATTTGCTCACCATAGATGGTTCGGGCGGGGGCACCGGTATGAGCCCGTGGAACATGATGGAACATTGGGGTGTGCCATCGCTCTTCCTGCACGCCAAAGCATATGAATACGCTGCGATCTTGGCAAGCAAAGGACACCGCGTGGCCGATCTCGCTTTCGCAGGTGGCCTGGCGCGCGAAGACCACATTTTCAAGGCGCTCGCTCTGGGGGCGCCTTATGCGAAGCTTGTTTGTATGGGACGCGCGCTGATGATCCCTGCCTTCTTGGGCTCCAACATCGAAGGGGCACTTAATCCCGATGCACGGGAACGGGTTCATGGCAATTGGGATGCATTGCCACCTAACATGGTAGAGTTCGGGACGCAACCGGAAGAGATCTTTGCCAGCTATCACGATGTGCGTGCTAAGGTGGGTGCCGACGAGATGAAGAATATTCCTTATGGCGCCATTGCTCTTTGGACACTGGCGGACAAACTGGCAGCTGGTCTACAGCAACTATTGGCCGGGGTCAGGAAATTCTCTGTATCAGAGATCTCACGTCAAGACATCTTCTCGGCCAACCGGGAGACCGAGCGCGAGACCGGTATCCCCTTTATGACAGATGTACAGGACGACGTAGCTCGAGCCATTTTGGAGATGTAGCACTTTATGGCTGTTTAGCGATTAGGAACGCGCTGTTGGGAAAGGGTTGTCACATGGATTCTGGTTGGAATGATACGTCATGGTATGGCCCACTCTATGAACCGCGTCTCGAACACGCAGCGTGCGGAATCGGGTTCGTCGTCAACGTCAAAGGGGAGAAATCCAATGCAGTGGTGCACCAAGCGCTTACTGTATTGCGGAATCTGGCGCATCGCGGAGCTACTGGGGCTGACCCCAATACGGGTGATGGCGCGGGCATCATGTTGCAAATCCCCCATGCTTTTTTCAAGAAGGCTTGTTGGGAGATTGGGATTGACCTACCCCCACCCGGTCAGTACGGCGTGGGAATGCTCTTTCTATCCCCCACGGACAAGGCGCGCAGTGAGCGCATTTGTGAGCAGTGTCTAGAGCAAATCGTGCAAGAGGAAGGCCAACGGGTGCTTGGGTGGCGCACGGTGCCCACCGACGCCACCTGTCTGGGCGAAACCGCGCGTGCTTCTAAGCCGTTTGTGCGGCAGATCTTCATCGGCCGCGACCCCCGCATCGAGGATGACGCGGCTTTTGAACGTAAGCTCTATGTCATCCGCCGCCGTATTGAGAACGAAATTCGCACGCGGCGTATGCGCGATCTGGTCAGCCGACCGGGCCAGCTGCCGTTCGGCTCGTTCTTCTACGTCAGCAGCATGTCGCATCGCACGATTGTCTATAAGGGGATGCTTACGGCGGCACAGCTTGAGCTGTTCTACCCCGACCTTTCCCATCCTGCCGTCGAGTCGGCATTGGCACTGGTGCATTCGCGTTTCAGTACCAACACCTTTCCCAGTTGGGATCGCGCACATCCCTACCGCATGATCATCCACAACGGCGAGATCAACACGCTGCGTGGCAATGTAAACTGGTTCCACGCAGGACAGGCGATGTTCCAATCTTCTCTCTTCGGCGAAGACCTGCACAAGGTTCTGCCCATTATTAACCCCGAGGGCAGCGATTCGGCCATTCTGGACAATGTGCTTGAGTTCCTGGTGCTGAGCGGGCGCTCGCTTCCGCACGCGATCATGATGTTGATACCTGAACCGTGGTCGCACCACGAGAGCATGGGTGATGAAAAACGTGCCTTCTATGAGTTTCACAGCGCGCTTATGGAGCCTTGGGATGGGCCGGCAGCGGTCGGCTTTACGGACGGGATACGAGTCGGTGCGGTGCTGGACCGCAATGGACTGCGTCCAGCGCGTTATTATGTCACGGATGATGATCTGGTCATTATGGCCTCTGAGGTTGGTGTGCTCGACATTCCGCCTGAGCGCGTGCGCTACAAAGGACGCCTGGAACCGGGGCGAATGTTGTTGATTGACACCGAGCAGCAGCGCATCATCAGCGATGCGGAGATCAAACATCAGATCGCCACAGCGCAACCCTATCGTCAGTGGCTCGATCAGCATCTGATCGAGTTAGAACGGTTGCCGGCAGACTGTGATGTCGCGCCTCCTCTGCCCGATCACGCCACCGTAGTGCGCTTGCAGCGCGCATTTGGCTATACCTATGAAGACGTGCGTTTGTTGATAGAGCCGATGGCAGAACAGGGTGTCGAGCCTTTGGGCTCGATGGGAAACGATGCGCCCTTGGCCGTGCTGTCAGATCGGCCACAATTGCTCTATAACTATTTCAAGCAGCTCTTCGCTCAGGTGACCAACCCGCCCATTGATGCGATCCGAGAGGAGCTGGTCACTTCCACCGAGCTGATGATCGGTAGCGAGGGCAATCTGCTCGAGCCTGGCCCGGAAAGCTGCCGCCAAATCAAACTCTCTTCTCCTATCCTGACCAACACTGAGCTGGCGCGCCTGCGGCACGTCCGTTGGCCAGGATTCAAGTCGCACACGTTGCCCATCTTGTTTGACCCGGCAGGAGGCGGCGCGGCGTTAGAGGAAGCTGTGGAAGAGCTCTATCGCCAAGCTGACCAGGCAATCGAAGAGGGTGTGAATATCCTGATTCTGTCGGATCGTGGCGTTGGACCCAACAAGGCTGCCATCCCGGCACTGTTGGTAGTGTCAGGATTACACCATCATTTGATCCGCCATGGCACACGCACACGTGTCAGCCTGGTGCTCGAGTCCGGCGAGCCGCGCGAAGTGCACCATTTCGCCGCCTTGATCGGATATGGCGCCTCGGCTATCAATCCCTATCTGCTCTACGATACAGTGGCCGATATGATCCGGGAGGGATTGCTCGTCGGCATCAATTATGAGCAGGCGGAACAGAATGTGGTCAAGGCATTGGTCAAAGGCGTGGTCAAGGTGGCTTCCAAAATGGGCATCTCGACACTGCAAAGCTACTTCGGTGCCCAAATCTTCGAGGCGGTAGGCTTGCACCAGAGTGTTATTGACCGCTACTTTACATGGACACCATCGCGTATTGGGGGCATCGGTATTGATATAATCGCCCAGGAAACCTTGTTACGCCATCGCTATGCTTTTGAAGGATGTTCAGCCGACAACCTCACGTTGGATACGGGGGGTGACTATCAGTGGCGTTATGACGGTGAGCACCACCTTTGGAATCCCGAGACGATTTACAAGCTCCAGCTAGCGTGTCGCACCAATGACTATGCGGTCTATAAAGAGTATGCACAATTGATCAATGATCAAACACAGCGCCTGGCAACATTGCGCGGTTTGCTTGACTTCAAATTCGCCGATGAGCCGGTGCCGCTTGAGGAAGTTGAATCGGTGGAGTCGTTGTGTAAACGCTTCAAGACCGGCGCGATGTCCTATGGCTCGATCAGCAAAGAGGCCCACGAGGCATTAGCGATCGCGATGAATCGCATTGGGGGCAAGAGCAACACGGGGGAAGGAGGCGAGGATCCGGCGCGCTACCGACCTGATCCCAACGGGGACTCGCGTAACAGTGCCATTAAACAGGTCGCTTCAGCACGCTTCGGCGTCACCAGCGAGTACCTGGTCAACGCGCAAGAGCTGCAAATCAAAATGGCCCAAGGAGCCAAGCCGGGGGAAGGAGGACAACTACCAGGTCACAAGGTATATCCATGGATCGCTGCAGTGCGCCACGCCACACCCGGCGTCGGTCTCATTTCGCCGCCGCCCCATCATGACATTTATTCGATCGAAGATCTGGCCGAGCTCATTTATGACCTGAAGTGTGCCAATCCTGAGGCACGCATCAGCGTGAAGTTGGTCTCGGAGGTTGGGGTGGGCACGATCGCTGCCGGAGTGGCCAAGGCACGGGCTGATGTCGTGCTCATCAGCGGCTATGATGGCGGCACCGGTGCATCTCCGCGTTCCAGCATCAAGCACGCCGGTCTGCCTTGGGAGCTAGGTCTGGCCGAGACCCATCAGACGTTGCTTTTAAACGGGCTGCGCGATCGCATTGCGGTCGAGGTCGATGGACAGCTGAAAACCGGGCGTGATGTGGTCATTGCAGCGTTGCTGGGTGCAGAGGAATTCGGCTTTGCCACCGCTCCGCTGGTGGCGTTAGGCTGCGTAATGATGCGCGCATGTCATCTGGACACCTGCCCGGTCGGCATCGCCACGCAGAACCCGGATTTGCGGCGCAAGTTCGCCGGCAAACCGGAGCATGTGATGAACTTCATGCGCTTTGTGGCACAGGAAGTGCGCGAGCTCATGGCCCAGCTGGGCTTCCGTACCCTTGAGGAAATGGTAGGACGCGCTGATCGATTGAAAATGCGCGAGAATATCCAACATTGGAGAGCCAAATACTTGGACCTATCCGCGATTCTCAAAATGCCCGATGTCCCGGCGACGGTGGGGCGCTATTGTCGCAGACACCAGGATCATGGATTGGAGAAAATGCTTGACTATCGCGTGTTGCTCGATCTCTGCCGGCCGGCGCTGGAACATAGCATTCCGGTTGTAGCGACGTTGCCGGTGCGCAATGTGGACCGCGCTGTGGGAACGATGCTGGGCAGTCGAATAACACGGCGTTACGGCGGCGCTGGCCTGCCAGACGACACCATCCGGCTATACTTCGAAGGCTCGGCAGGTCAGAGCTTCGGCGCCTTTATCCCACGGGGTCTGACCCTCTACTTAGAAGGGGATGCCAACGACTATCTCGGTAAGGGTCTTTCGGGTGGCAAGATCATCGTATATCCGCCTGCCGCAAGCAAATTGGCTGCTGATGAGAACATCATCATCGGCAATGTCGCGCTGTATGGTGCCACCAGCGGGGAAGCGTATATCGCTGGTGTCGCCGGTGAGCGTTTCTGCGTCCGAAATAGCGGCGCCTATGCAGTTGTGGAAGGTGTAGGCGATCATGGATGTGAATATATGACGGGCGGGCGGGTAGTTGTGCTCGGCAAGACGGGGCGCAACTTCGCTGCAGGTATGTCAGGTGGTATTGCCTACGTGCTCGACGAGAATGGGAACTTTCCACGGCAGTGCAATCAATCCATGGTTTGGCTGGAGAAATTAGAGGCCGTTGAGGAGATCGAGCAAGTGCGCCAAATGATTGTCCGGCATGCAGAACATACCCGCAGCCAGAAGGCCCGGCGTGTGCTGGAGAACTGGGGGGAAATGGTGGGCAGATTCGTCAAAGTGATGCCCAAGGATTACAAGCGCATGCTGGAGGCGATTGCTCGTGTCAAGGAACAGGGGGTATCGGAAGAAGAAGCGTTTATGATCGCGTTCGATCTGAATAAGATGGACAGTGCCCGTGTGGGTGGAAATTGAGAGGGTTAGGGTGATGTAGATGGGGTATGGATTATGGGCAAGTCAACCGGTTTTCTGGAGTATGAGCGTCAGGCGGCCCTCTCTCGATTAGCAGGGGAGCGTATAGCGGATTGGGATGAGTTCCACCTGTCTTTAGGTGAGGAAGCACTGCGAACCCAGGCAGCGCGATGTATGGATTGCGGCACCCCCTTCTGCCACACGGGGACTTTGCTGGCTGGCGCCGCTTCGGGGTGTCCTCTCCATAACCTTATACCAGAATGGAACGATCTGGTCTATCGTGGCTTATGGCAACAGGCGCTGGAACGCTTGCTCGTCACCAATAGCTTTCCGGAGTTCACCGGGCGCGTCTGTCCGGCGCCGTGTGAGGGATCGTGCGTGTTGGGCATCCATGAGCTGCCTGTGACCATTAAGGAAATCGAATACGCCATTGCGGAACGAGCGTTTAATGAGGGTTGGGTGAAGCCTTATCAACCTGCTGTGCGCACTGGGAAACGTGTCGCCGTGATTGGCTCCGGACCAGCCGGTTTGGCGTGTGCGGATCAGCTCAATCGCGCCGGACACACTGTTGTCGTGTTTGAACGCGCGGACCGTGTAGGTGGTCTGCTGATGTACGGCATCCCCAATATGAAATTGGATAAACAGGTGGTACAACGCCGCACCGATTTGATGAGCGCATCCGGGGTCGCTTTTGTTACTGGTACCGAAGTGGGGCGGGACTATCCGGCTGAAGAGCTGTTGCGCGAATTCGATGCCGTGGTGTTATGCTGGGGTGCCAGACAGCCGCGTGATTTATCGGTGGAAGGACGTCAGCTGCGCGGCATCTATTTCGCTATGGAGTATTTGACAGAGGCGACCCGCAGACTCTTGGAAACGGGGTGTGCGGACCCGGGACCGGAAAGCCCGCTCAGCGCACGTGACAAAGATGTGGTCGTTATCGGTGGTGGTGACACTGGTACCGATTGTGTTGCTACGGCACTGCGCCAAGGCTGTCGCAGCATTATGCAATTTGAAATTCTGGAACGTCCCCATGATGTGCGTCCGCCGGACAATCCCTGGCCGGAGTGGCCACGGGTGTATCGTCTCGACTATGGACACGAGGAAGCGGTTGCGCGTTTTGGGAGCGATCCGCGTCAGTACGCTACGACCGCCAAGCGCTTCGAGGGCGACGCGAGCGGAAACGTGCAAGCGGTGCACACGGTACGCGTTGTATGGAAGGCTGGGGCAAGCAATGGTGGTCGCCCCACTCCACACGAATTGCCTGGCACTGAACAAGTGTGGCCGGCGCAGTTGGTGCTGCTGGCGATGGGATTCACCGGCCCAGAAACCCTATTGTTGGAACAACTGGGCATCGAACGAGATGCACGCTCCAATGTCAAAACCCCTCCCGGAAGCTACCGTACCAATGTGCGCGGAGTGTTTGCAGCAGGTGATATGCGACGCGGTCAGAGCTTGGTTGTGTGGGCTATCCGCGAAGGACGTGCCGCTGCCCGTGAGTGTGACGCTTATCTAAGGGGGCACACCAATCTGCCGTAAACGGAACGCTGAACATATGCTGCAATCCCTTTTGGGACTCTCTGTTGTGAAACTGATCGAAAGCTAAAAAGAACAGCGCCACCGCGATTGGTGGCGCTGTGCAAGACAAAGCCCGTCAGGTTCTACGCGGGCAATGGCGTGGTAGCTGCTGGTTCCACCATTCCTCTGAGGACACGTTCGAGAGTCATCACATGGCTACATACGCCACGCGCCGCGAAGAAGTCGCAGTCGCAGCTCCATTGCCCTGCTTGATAACTAATCATGTGTACCTTGTGGTCTCCGGTGAAATGCACTTTGAACTCCTGAAATGTAATGCGGTCTGGCTCTTGAGCATATCGCATCGCTTTTTCAATCTTGCCGATCATGCTCGAGTCCATCGATCCACCCCTTTCATTTTCAAATAATGGCCCTACAAGGGCGAGGAAAGAACAAAAAGAGCACTGGGAAATAACCCCACTGCTCGAAACAACCTCTATCCAATTGCTACAGGTCAGGAGATTCATCGCCGATATACTCTCCCCCACACCTCTATGCTCAAGTATACACCGACACAGAGGAGTTGTCAACCCCTGGGACAAACTATTTTGGGGACTCTATCAATCTCCTGAGTCCCCAGATGATTGAGCTCCACCCCTTCGCCAGGCCACGGATGAACCTGTCGGGATTCGGGAATGGGCACACGGTTTTATGGGCTATCAAAATCTACGAGCTGGCGCGGACGCGGGCACGCAGCTCCTTCAAACGTTTCATCACATCATTGGTGCCACGGCCAAAATAATCGTGCAGGGTCAGGTATTCGCGATACAGCTGGTCGTAGATGCGTTTGTTTTCCAGTATGGGATGGTAGGCTTCGTCGCGCAAAGAGGCCATGCGCTTGCTGGCTTCGAATATGGAAGCATAACCCCCAGCCTCAGAGCCAGCGGCCACAGCGGCATGCATCGCGGAGCCAAGCGCACCGCCTTGACTTGTACCGGCGATGTGGATGGAGCGCCCAGTCACGTCGGCATAGATTTGCATCAGCAGTTTGTTGCGGTCGGGCAGTCCCCCTGTCGCCACAATTTCGTTGACGGGGACACCTGAATTCTCAAAGGTTTCGATGATCACGCGCGTTCCATAGGCGGTGGCCTCGATGAGGGCACGATAGATTTCTTCGGGACGCGTCGCCAGCGTGGCACCTAACAACATACCGGTCAGATCCACATCCACCAGCACGCTACGGTTGCCGTTCCACCAGTCCAGAGCGACAAGTCCACTCTCGCCCGGTTTCAACCGCGCTGCCTTCTCTTCGAGCAACTTGTGGATATCCATGCCGCGCGCACGCGCCTCATTTTCATATGCACCCGGCGTGGCATTCTCCACGAACCAGGCAAAGTGGTCACCCACGCATGATTGTCCTGCCTCGTATCCGAAGAAACCGGGCACAATCCCATCTTCGACGTAGCCACACATACCGGGTACGATGCGTTCTTCCGTTCCCAGCACCATATGGCAGTTGGATGTGCCCATAATGATCACCATACGTCCCGGCTCGGTAACGGTCGATGCCGGCACCGCGACATGGGCATCCACGTTGGCAATAGCCACGGCAGTGCCGGGTTTCAGACCTGTCCAGCTGGCTGCTTGCTCGGTCAAACCGCCCGCCTTGGCGCCCAACGGATAGAGCACCCGTGACATCTTCTCATCGATGATGTGCTCCATGCGCGGATCAAGCGCCTTGAAGAACTCGTTGGGTGGAAAACCCTCACGCTTCGACCAGATCGCCTTATAACCGGCCGTGCACATATTGCGCTTCTCGACACCGGTCAGCTGCCAGACGACCCAATCGGCTGCCTCGATCAGACGGTCAGCCGCCTCATATATTTCTGGGTCTTCGTTCAGTATTTGCCAGCATTTCGGGAAGAACCACTCCGAACTGATCTTACCACCGTAGCGATCCAAGAAGGTGTACCCCAATTCACGCGCAATCTGATTCAGCTTGTTTGCTTCTGGCTGAGCGGCGTGATGTTTCCAGAGCTTTACCCAGGCATGGGGTCGATTGCGGTATTGCGGCAAGAAGCACAGGGGGGTGCCATCCGCCTTGGTGGGCAACATCGTACAGGAAGTGAAATCGATACCCACCCCAATAACATCCTCTGGTCTGACACCACTCTGTTGAAGCACCTGGGGTATCGCCCGTTTGAAAACCTCCAGGTAATCGTTGGGATCTTGCAATGCCCAATCCGGCTCCAGCGCAATACCGCTTTCCGGTAGCCGTTCGTCAATCACGCCGTTGGCGTAGAGATGGACCGCCGTGGCAACTTCGCGACCATCGGCCACATCCACCAGCAGAGCGCGGCCGGATTCAGTGCCAAAATCAATGCCGATCACGTACTTTGCTTGGTTCATATCTCCCTCACTGTCCGCAATGTCGTAGTGCGAGTGGCACAAAATCCTTGTGTTGATTCTATGGCAATACAGAATGTCTTAGCGCAACCGTCGGCTCAGAATTGTCTGCAACGAGACCGATGTCACGATGATCAACCCGTAGATCAGCTGGGTCCAGAAACCGGTCAAGCCTGCGGCTACAATTCCGGCGTTGATCGCGCCGATGATGAAAGAAGCCACTAAGGTGCCGAACACCGTGCCTGTCCCACCAAAGACCGAGGTGCCTCCCAGGAAGACTGAAGACAGCGTGCTTAGCATGTACCCTTCACCCAACGTGGGCCAAAAGTACAGCACTTCCAAGCTGACCACCACTCCCGCAAAGGCGGCTGCCACTCCCATGATGGCAAATACGAGCATCTTGACGCGCGGCACGTTCACACCCATCAGGCGGGCGCTCTCCACGTTGTCCCCGGATAGATAAATGTGGGCACCGAAGCGATGGCGATTGAGGAAGAACCACACAATAGCCGCCACGATAATGGTCCATATCATCTGAGCCGGGATCAGCCCGAACACGCGACCTACTAAACCGGTGTGGAGTATCCCTCCTATAGCCGAGGTGAGGCCGGTACCATTGCCCCCGGTGATCACCAGTACGACACCTCGCCAGAAGAACTGCGTGCCGATAGTGGCCACCAGCGACGGAATGCCAATGTGCACAACAATAGCTCCATTGATCAGCCCGGCTGCCAGGCCAGCGATGAGACAGGCGATGAATGCCAGGATGTGACTGCCGGTGCTCACTAACACCAGGGCATAGATCGTCATGCCAAACGCCATAATGGAGGGGAAAGAGAGATCGATCTCACCTGTGATGATCACTAATGTGAGCGGCAGCGCCATCAAGGCGAAAAAGGGCGTGGTTGACATGTAGGCCGCGTAGATCGGAAATGACAGAAAGGTCCTGGGCGACCCGATTAGAAATAACAGCCAGATGAGGACACCCACCAGCACGATGCCGATTTGCATGGCATAACGACGTGCGAACCGTGATATCCTTCCCCTCATCGCCGCCGGCGAAGGCTCAGGCGAGCGCTTTTCTATCTCACTAACCGTATTCATAAGGATGCACTCCCATAGCCTGTGGTATATTCAAATACTGAAAATTAGAGCACACCTGGGTGAGAGGTCAACCACACTGCGCCAGCCCGACGCTAATCGAGCCTTCCTGTTTGTGCCACATGCTGCAACTTGGCGATCAAATCGTCCAGCGTGATCTGATCCTTGAAGAATTGCCCTTTTACCTGCCCTCTATCCAGTACCACAATTCGATCTGCCACCGGGTAGACGTGGAAGATATTGTGGTCAATAAAGATAGCGGACTTGCCAGCTTCTTTGATTCCATTAACGAAATCCAATGCCTTGCGTGTCTCCGAGAGTGACAAACCCATGGTAGGCTCATCCAGGATGATCAGCTCTGCCTGGAAATAGAGCGCCCGCACGATCGCCACGCCCTGGCGTTCACCACCGGACATGGTTCTGACGGTTGAGTCGGGCGTGATTGCTCTGGAAGTGAATCCCATGTGGCTCTGCATCAGGCGGGCTGTCTCGCGCCGCATCCTTTCCACGTCCAACACACCGAAACGATTACACAACTCACGCCCCATAAAGATATTTCTCCACAAGGACTGCTGGTCCGCCAGGGCACGCTCCTGGTAAACGACCTCGATGCCCAACTCGCGTGCTTTGGCCACGGTCATCACGTCCACCGGCTGGCCCTTCCAGAGAATTTGTCCTCCCGGGTCTGGACGATGATATCCGGTGATAATCTTGACCAAAGTGGACTTGCCAGCCCCATTATCGCCCAACAGTCCCACCACTTCGTTATATCCTACCTCAAAGTTGACATTGCGCAGCGAATGTACCTCGCCAAATGTCTTGCTGATGTTGATCATCTGCAACAGGTAATCCATTGCCAGCCATTCTCCCTATTAAAGGATGCGGTGTGGAATCAGGCAAAAACTATGATGCCTGGTCCCACACCGCCTGATTAGCCAGGATTAGCTAGAACCGACCAGCACCGACCAAGACACGGGCTAGCGGATCTCCTTTTCGGCCAGCGGGGCTAGGAAGTCAATGTTGCTCTTATCTGCAAAGCCACCACCGGTGTCGATGTGCAGACCGGAGAAGCCGTACACCTTGGTCAGACAAACTTGCAGGATCGGCAAGTAACCCTGCAGCCACGGTTGCTGGTCGATCACCAGGTCGGTCCAGCCACCCTTGATGGCCGCCACGGTGGCCGGCGACAGGTCGAAACCGGCGCCGTAGATGTCATCCGGGCCCTTGCCAGCCGCTTTCAGATAGGTCTCCAGCGTTGCGGTCAGGCCGCCGTGATCCGTGACGACCAGCTTGACATCGGGATGCGCCGAGACATAGCCAGCAAATGTGGGCGTGCCAGCAGCGGGATCCTTATTGGTTGCCGCGTCAATCTCAATGTAGTCCACTACTAGGCCAGCCTTCTCAAGGGCATCGATAACACCCTTGGTGCGCAGGCCACGCGTGGGCTGGGACAGCAGACCCCAAACCATGGCCCGGTCGCCCTCTTTGAGGCCAAAGCGCTTGACCGCTTCAGACCCAAGCGCGAACCCGGAGCCATACAGATCTTGACCCACATAGCCAAAGCCCTTCGAGGCGTACTTCTGCTCCATATTCGGCAGGGTTGTGTTCTGGCTGGTCACAATGATCCCCTGAGCAATGGCATCCTCAATCAGTGGGTCAAATGCTTCGTCGCCCGGATGTCCCATCACGCAGATGCCATCTGGCTTGGTGGCCGCTACTTCGCGGAACTGCTGGATCATTTTCTGCGGATCCCAGTCGGAGAACACATAGTCCACCGTGGGGCCCAGATCCAGCTGCGCCTGCTTGGCGCCGTTATACACGTTGTTAGCGAAGACGCCACCCGCAGGACCACCGGGGAAGAAGACGATACGCACACCCTTGCACCATTTCTCAACCGGTTCGGTAGCCGGCGGCTTTGCAAGTGCAACGGAAGTCGGCAACAGCAGCGCCAACACTACCATGATCCCGATCAGCAAACTGAGTCTTCTCGCGTTCATATTTTCCTCCTTTGGAAATTGAGTTGAATAATTCGACCGATCCAAACGACACACCGCACTGTGCCAGGAGAACGACCTCCGGCGAGCTAAACCGATGCCAACGTATTGTGTCTCCTTTGACCGTGCATCACCTCCCTTCCGAAAGTCACACTGAGCGCAGACGAGAGGCATGGACGACTGAGGAAACTTGATCCATGCGACCCGCCGCATCGTCGAGATGGTTGGCAGCCAGTGAGCTCTCACGCACGATCAGCTGCGGTTTCAACCAGATCACATCCGCCGTTTGTATCTCCTGATCCGCATGCTGACTCGCTTCGACCATGGCGACCACGTGTTGCACCGCTGTACGTCCCAAAGCATACAAATCTTGATGCACTGTAGTAAGAGAGGGGCACAAGTAGGCCGCTTCCGGGATACCGTCAAAGCCCACCACGGCTAACGCACCAGGGATTGGTAATCCTCGGCGACACGCTACCGACAACACACCGAAAGCCATCTGATCATTGGCAACGAACACCGCGTCCATGTCAGGATACTGTTCCAGCAGACGCTGGATGGCTTCTGCACCGCTCTCAGGCGACCAATCCCCCTCAGCCCAATGTGAGTCACATACGCTGATGCCAGCTTCTGTCAGCGCATCTCGCCAACCCGCCATACGCTGACGGGATTCCCACCAAGCCAACGGACCGGTAACGTGCCCAATACGGCGGTACCCTTGCTGCAATAGGTGTTCCGTTGCCATGCGGCCACCGATATAATTGTCAATTGCCACCACATTGACTTCAGGCTGAGGATGCATAGTAAGAAAGATGATGGGCACCGGCAGAACGGGCAGACGTTCGTCCATCCACGCGTGGTTGTTACCTACTTCAGCAACTGCCCAGATAACCCCATCCACTTGTCTGGCCAGCAATTCGTCCAGAATGGGTATCACTTCATTGCTCTCGAAGCTCGGCAACACTTTGAGGAGAAGCGAATAACCCATTGCCTCAGCTTGGTCTGTAATACCGTTCAGCGTATAAGCTGGTCCGATATAAGTCAACCCGGCCGTGACAACACCTAGCGTATGGCTACGACGACGGATTAAGCTACGCGCTAATGCATTAGGCTGATAACCTAATTGTTCGATTGCCTCCAGCACGCGCTGCCTTGTCCCGGCAGCTACATCGGGGCGCCCGTTGATCACCCGAGAGACAGTCTGCGTTGACACGCCTGTCTGTTCAGCTACTTGTTTAATGGTGACTCGACGTCTGACCACCATGGAATAGAGTTGCTGGTTAGCTTCCTCCTGGCAAAATTTCTTCTGTCCCAACAGATCCAGTCTCTGTTAACGTTCCCGTTAGCGTAAACATTCTAACATGAAAAGCGGACAAAGTCAAGAGTCAATAGCACCGGATCGTAGAGTGGCTGCCCGACTTCCCCGTGCCCTGCCTATAAAACCGATCACAAGAACCAGCATTTCCAATTGGCGCGTTCCCCCTTGCATGCTATATTCTAGGAGCACAATTGCACAGAAGAGGGCTTATGGTAAGCATCGTCGAGTCACCCTACATTCGCGGAGTCAGATTTGTACACCTGCACGCCTTCACCGACGTGCGGGGCATTTTTGTTGAAACCTTCCGCAAGGAATGGTTTCCCGAACAGTCTTGGGAGGTTATCCAGACAAACTGCAGTCACAGCC
Source organism: Anaerolineae bacterium (assembly GCA_049969215.1). Classification (GTDB taxonomy): domain Bacteria; phylum Chloroflexota; class Anaerolineae; order 4572-78; family NAK82; genus NAK82. Next base: position 15,122 of record JBMFPH010000038.1, read on the forward strand.
GTGCCGGTGTGCTGCGAGGGTTGCACTATCACCTGCACCAGAGCGACTATTGGTATGTCGTCCAAGGGACAATTCGTGCAGGACTGGTGGATTTGCGACGTAGCTCTCCCACGTATCGCGCAACTCAGATCGTGGAGCTCTCTGACCACACCCCGATGGGGCTTTTTCTTCCCCGCGGTGTGGCCCACGGCTTCTTGGCGCTCAGTGATGTCATCCTCACATATCTGGTCGACCGATATTATGATGCGACCGACGAATATGGACTGGCTTGGAACGATCCCGAATTGCATTTAGATTGGAGCCTCCAAGACAAAGAGCCGCTCATTTCGGAACGTGATCGTGCAAATCCTTGGCTCGCCCACATCCCGATCGAATCTCTGCCTGGTTGAGTTGAGAGCAACGCACACCTTTATGCGAAACATATTCCCAGTGTTGAAAGGAGGTTCTGAAATTGGCACCCGGCATTGGTCACCAGTTTATGGTTCAGACGTACTATCGTTATCTCGAGCCATCTGACCAGAGCAAAGGGCTACCCCAGCCTCCCTTGCAACTCGCGTACGATCCTGCCACACCTTCTATCGCGTTGCCTGCCCCTGCCGCTATTGAGGTACAGTCGGTCAGTGTGCGCGAGGCGATCGAAACACGGCGCAGCGTGCGGCACTACGCCCAAACACCCCTCTCTTTGAAGGAGCTATCTTTCCTGCTCTGGTGTACACAAGGGGTCAAGGAAGTAAGTGGACGTCAGGTAACTTTACGCACGGTGCCATCGGCAGGTGCCCGTCATGCTTTCGAAACGTACCTGCTGGTCAATCGTGTCGCCGAGCTGCCCAGCGGGCTCTACCGCTTCCTGGCGCTTGAGCACAAGTTGCTGCAACTCAATCTCGATCCGTCGTTAAGCGACAGGATCACCGAAGCGTGCTGGAACCAGCAGTTCGTTAAGCTGAGCGCAGTCACCTTTATCTGGACAGCAGTGGTCTCTCGCATGACCTGGCGTTATGGTGAGCGTGGCTATCGCTATCTTCATCTGGACGCAGGCCATGTATGTCAAAACCTCTATCTGGCTGCTGCAGCGGTGCATTGCGGCGTGTGTGCTATCGCCGCTTTTAACGACGAAGCTATGAATGCCTTGATGGGTCTGGATGGCGAAAAGCAATTTGTGATCTACCTGGCTACGGTGGGCAAGCGAGAGAGAGTATGAGAGCAACTTGGTAGTTTTTGACAGCTGTTTTATGGTATCTCTGTCATAGAAAATTGAGGCAGCCGAATTGGCTGCTTTTTTAGCGTAATCGCGTGCGTATGACGAATCAGAGGACACGCCTAGAGACACGAAGTTCACGGATGCCTAACTTCTATAAATGTACCATTGAGGAACGCCTCGCCAGCGTGGCGGAAAGGGCTTCTTTGACGCCCCAAGAGTGCGAGGCACTGCAAGGCATCACAGGAGGACTTTCACTCCATGTAGCGGACCATATGATTGAGAATGTGGTCGGCGTGTATGGCTTACCTTTGGGGGTTGCAACCAATTTCTTGATCAATGGACGGGATGTGCTGATCCCCATGGTGGTCGAGGAACCCAGCGTGGTCGCTGGGGCCAGCTTCGCCGCCAAACTGGTCCGTGCTGGTGGGGGCTTCAAAGCGATCGCTACCGCATCCGAGATGATCGGGCAAATCCAAGTGCTTGATATACCCAATCCGTACAAAGCGCGTTTCGACCTGCTGGCCCGTGAGGAGGAGCTGCTCGCGCTGGCTAACCGCAGTGACCCTATATTAGTCGACTTAGGTGGTGGCGCGCGAGCACTGGAGGTCCATCTGATCGAACAAAGTCCGGTGGGCAGAATGCTGGTGGTACACGTGATTTATGACACGCGCGACGCGATGGGCGCTAATGCGGTCAACACGATGTGCGAAGCGCTGGCACCCCATGTCGAAGAAATTACAGGAGGGCGCGTGGTATTGCGCATCCTGAGCAACCTGGCCGAGCGACGACTGGTGCGTGCGCAATGTACCGTGCCCGCAGAGGCATTGGCCTTCACTTCTAACGGTCACTTCTATTCCGGTCAGCAGGTCGTCCGTCGCATTGTGGAAGCGAGCGCCCTGGCAGTTGTCGATCCATACCGCGCTGCCACACACAATAAGGGGATCATGAACGGTGTAGACGCGGTGGTCATCGCCACGGGCAACGACTGGCGCGCCGTCGAAGCGGGTGCCCATGCCTATGCAGCACGCTCAGGACGCTACACTGCTCTGTCGCGGTGGGAAGAGACAGCCACAGGTGACCTGAGCGGAACGCTGGAGATGCCCATGGCAGTGGGCATTGTGGGCGGCACCGCGCGGGTGCACCCCACGGCGCAGGTGGCGCTCAAAATCCTGGGGGTGCAGAGCGCCCGCGAGCTGGCGGAGATCATTGCAGCGGTCGGATTGGCGCAAAATCTGGCAGCGCTGCGCGCACTGGCCACGGAAGGCATCCAACGCGGCCATATGCGGTTACACGCACGACAACAAACGATTGCAGGGGAACAGGGATGAAACCGCTGAAACCAGTGGGGATCGTTGGTTACGGAGCATACATACCGCGCTATCGTCTGCCGGCCAGCGAGATAGCGCGTGTCTGGGGAGACCGCGGAGAAACGCCGGTGCGCGAAAAGGCGGTTTCCGGACTGGACGAGGATACGCTTACGATCGCACTTGAGGCGACACGCAATGCTCTAACGCGCTCCGGGATTGACCCACAGGAGATCGGGGCGGTGTGGGTAGGAAGCGAAAGTCATCCCTACGCGGTCAAGCCCACCGGCACGATCATAGCGGAAGCAATTGGTGCGACACCGTACACATTGGCTGCCGACCTGCAGTTTGCTTGTAAGGCAGGCACCGAGGCGATTCAAGCCAGCATCGGCCTGGTCGCCAGCGGTATGGTACGGTATGCATTGGCAGTGGGAGCGGATACCGCTCAAGGGCGCCCCGGCGATGCCCTGGAGTACACAGCTGCAGCGGGTGGGGCTGCCTATCTGCTCGGTCCCGCCGAAGAGAGCTTGGCTATATTTGAGGAAAGTCTCTCTTACGTGACCGACACACCGGACTTTTGGCGGCGACCTTATATGCACTATCCCAGTCACGCCCAACGCTTCACCGGAGAACCGGGTTACTTTCACCATGTCCTTTCGGCAGCACAGACACTCATGGAACGCACCGGCCGCAAGGCAGAGGATTTTCGCTATCTTGTCTTGCACCAACCAAACGCCAAATTTCCAGAGCGTGCCGCGCGAAGGCTGGGTTTCCGACCAGAACAATGGGCAACTGGGCTGCTTGCTCCTGAAATAGGCAACACCTACGCAGGTGCCGCATTGCTGGGCTTAGCGGCAGTTCTCGATGAGGCGCAACCCAACGATTTGATGCTGGTTGTCTCGTTTGGCTCCGGGGCGGGCAGTGATGCCTTCATATTGCGCGCGACAGAGCAGATTACAACGCGACAGAGACTTGCAGTGACAACCCGAGAGTACATAGCCCGCCGCACGGTGATCGACTATGCCCTCTACGCACGCTATCGCCGCAAATTGCTCACCGAATGAAGGGGAAGCAATGTATCCGACAAGATGCGAGCTACCAGGAATCCGATGAATCGGCAGGTTGGGTTGAGATAGATGCGCAGCGTGAGCATTATCGGCGTGGGACAGACGCCAGTGGGGGAACATTGGCAGCGCAGTCTGCGCCATCTGGCTTATGAAGCGGTGTCGGCAGCAATGGAGGATGCCGGCATCGAAGGCGCCCATGCAATGTATGTGGGAAATATGCTTTCAGGGGAGATCAGCAATCAATCCCATCTGGGCGCGTTGATTGCGGACTTCTGTGGGCTGCGCGGCATTGAAGCCGTTAAGGTCGAAGCAGCATGTGGCTCCGGTGCGGCGGCGGTGCGCATGGGCTATCTGGCCGTTGCCAGTGGATTCCACGACTTGGTCATCTGTGTGGGAGTTGAGAAGATGACCGACGACGTGGGAGGCAAGCTGACCGCGGCGCTGGCTCAAGCGGCTGATGCCGAGTATGAGCTTGCCCACGGCGTCACGTTCGTGGGGCTCAACGCTTTGCTGATGCGCCGCTATATGTACGAATATGGAGTACGTCACGAAGATTTTGCCGGGTTCGCCATCAACGCGCATGCCAACGCGGTGGGCAACCCCTATGCCATGTTTCGCAGAGCGATCACTTTGGAAGATTTCAAGCACGCGGATATGATCGCCGATCCGATCAATTTGTTAGACTCGTCGCCGATGGCAGATGGTGCCGCAGCCGTGGTGTTGTGCCCCACCGAACAGGCGCATACGTTCAAGGGGAAACCGGTGCGCATTGTGGGCAGCGCCTTAGCGACCGACTGTCTCAGCATCCACGACCGCCATGATCCGCTATGGCTTCAAGCGGCTGAGGATTCGGCGCGACGCGCCTATGCCCAGGCGGGCGTCACCCCTCAGGACATCGACCTGTTCGAGCTGCACG
>JBMFPH010000039.1:0-19380 GCA_049969215.1 Anaerolineae bacterium
GTGTGAGCTGGCGTTGGACGAATACCTGCGCGCCATCGGCAAGCAGGTGTGCATCCTGAACAGCGACCCCATCGCGCGGCCACATCGTTTCGTCGATCCGCAGCGGCGCATTCGTGTGTATCAGCCGCACCGCCACGACCGTTTGATCGAAGGGGCCGACGTGCTTATCGTGCTGGATGTTTCCGGGGGATGGAAGCGCCTTGGCCAGATTGGGGACACCCTGTCGCGCATGTGCCCCTACTCGGTGCGCATCGACCATCATCCCGATCCACAACACTTTACCGACGTGGAGGTGGTGGATGATAATGCTGCCGCAACCGCCGAGCTGATCTTCGAGTTGGTGCGTGCCGCTGCGGGCAAGATCACCGAGACAATGGCACGCGCCCTCTATGTGGCGATCCTGACCGATACGGGTTCCTTTCGCTATCCCAAGACCAGCTCCAAGACGCACCGTATCGCTGCCGAGCTGATCGAATTGGGCGCCAACCCCGCCGAGTTGGCCAAGCTGGCCTACAACCAATATTCGCTGAACCTGCTGCGCTTGCAGGGACACATGTTGGACACTATGCAGTCGGATGTCGGAGGTCGCCTGGTGTGGAGCGTTTTGGATCAAAATACGCTGCGCGCCTATGGCGTACAGGAAGCCGAGCTGGACAACTTCGCCAGCTTTGGTATGCAGGTGGCTGGGGTACTGGTCAGCGTCTTGTGTGTGGAGACGCCCGAGGGACGGGTCAAGGTGAGCTTGCGCAGCGATGCGTCGCTGCCAGTCAACGACCTGGCGGCGGAATGGGGCGGCGGTGGCCATGCCTCTGCTGCCGGTGCCACTGTGTCCGGTGCGCTACACCAGGTGACCGACATGGTGCTCGCCCGTGTGAAGGCGCTGATCGATTCCCACACTGCACAACCACAGGATTCCGCTTCCGGAGGACCTTAGCCCACGCCCTTTGAGATCCCGCTTGCTTAGGAGGATGGTTCGATGCCTGACAACGCGCGCATTCACCAGGTACGGGAACACCTGGAACACTACCTGACCACCAGTCTGCTCCCCTTCTGGATCGAACGCTCACCGGACTATGAATATGGGGGCTTTCTGACTTACTTCGACCGCCACGGTCGGCCCACTGGCGAGACGACCAAGACCTTCCTGATGCAAATCCGTATGCTCTATACAATGTCCAGCACACACCGCTACGGCTATGGCGGCGGTCGATGTGGGGAACTGGCGCGCATGGGTGCTCAGTTCTTGATCGATCACTACTGGGATGCGGAGCACGAGGGTTGGTTCTGGATCGCAGATCGGAAGGGCAATCCCACCGTGAAGGCGAAGATCGGTTATGGCCAGTGCTTCGCGATGTATGCCTTTAGCGAGTATTACATGGCGACCGGCGACGCGCGCGGGCGCGAGATGGCCGAACGCTCCTATGTTGCGGTGTGCAAGCACATGGCTGACACCCGCTACGGGGGCTACCTGGAGATCATGCAGCCCGACTGGCAGCCCGAACGTCCGGGGCGCTTCGGCGGCGACCGCAAGAGCATGGACGTGCACATGCATATGATGGAAGCGCTGACCAACATGTACGAGATGACCCGCTCGGCCACCCATCGCCGGCGCCTGCTGGAGGTGATCGACCTGATCATCCACCGCATGCTGCGCCCTGAGAACGGCACCGGCTATATTCAGTTCGCACTGGACTTCACCCCGCTGCCGGCTATCTTGTTCGAGGTGGAATGGGGGCGTGACAAACCCCCGGAGGATGGTCAGGCGCGTCCGTTGGAATACACGTCATATGGTCACAACGTCGAGTTCGCCTGGCTGCTGCTGCACGCTGCAGACATCCTGGGAAAGCCACGTCAGGAGTATGCCGCGGTGGTGCGCCCCATTTTCGACAACTGCCTGGAGTTCGGTGTGGACTGGGAATATGGTGGTGTCTTCGTCGAGGGGCCTTACAATCGTCCAACTACCCTCACCGAAAAGCAATTCTGGCAGCAAGCCGAGGTGATGATCGGCTTCCTGGACGCCTACGCCCTTTTCGGCGATGAGAAATACTGGCAGGGGTTCGAGAACGTCTATCGCTTCGTGTTCGACAAACTTGTGGTCATGGAAGCAGGGGGAGAATGGTACGAGCGGGTGGATCGCTATGGCAACCCGATTGACGATGCGCTGGGCCATGCCTGGAAGATCAGCTATCACACCGTGCGCTGCATTGTGCAATGCATTCGCCGGCTGCGCCAGCTGGAAGGCAGCAGCGCAAGCTGAGATCCGAGATTGAGCGCGGCGTTCTCCGACCTGGGAAAGGTGCGTTTCTGGCTTCACACATGGGGCTACATCTAAGAGGGGGATGGAAGCACTGGTGGCTGCTGGGCCTGTTGGCGGTGGCCCTGGCGGTGCGCCTCCCGAATCTGGGCAAGTTCCTCACCCCGGATGAATTCCTTTGGGTGGACCGCTCGCGCAATTTCCTCGCCGGGCTGCTCGATCCGGATTTCATCTGCAAGTCGGAGGTTTTGCATACCGGTTTCGAGCAGGCGCAAGGGTTGGCGTGCACGCTGCGCACTGGCCATCCGGGTGTCACCACGATGTGGACCGGCAGCCTGGGCATCTTATTGCGCTACCTGGCGGATGGAGCACCAGGTTCTCTGCTCGGGTACACCGTTTCTCTATCCACCAACCCGCTGGACGCCCAGCTTATCGTGCCCGAACGCCTGCCCTCGGTGCTCTTCCTCAGCCTGGCCATTGTGCTGATCGCCTGGTTGGTCGGGAAGCTCTTCGACGACCTCCGGATCGGCCTGGTGGCCGGCTTGCTCCTGGCACTGGACCCGTTTCATGCTGCCCTGTCGCGCGTCATCCACCATGATGCGCTGGCAGCCACCTTTATGAGCTGCGCGGTGCTGACCGCGCTACTGCACTGGATGCGCCGTGGATCACGCGGTTGGCTCGTAGTTTCAGGTATGTGCGGTGGATTGGCGTTCCTCAGCAAGAGCTCCGCCCTATTCTTGGCGCCTTTTATGCTCCTGCTGGCCCTCTGGACGCTGCTGTCCCAGAGCGCACACAGCCAGCCCATCAGCAAGCGCTCCCTGTTGAGAGTGCTCACTGAAGTGGGAATATGGTTGGCTGCCGCTGTCATTGCCTTCTGTGTCTATTGGCCGGCAATGTGGGTAGTGCCCCTGGACGCTGTACGCACCATCTTCTCCGTGGGGATGAAATACGCCAGCGAGGGCCATGCCAAGGGCAATTACTTCCTGGGTATCATCTCGAACGACCCCGGAGGGTTCTTTTATCCTTTTACATGGCTGTTACGCAGCTCGCCCCTGAGCTGGATCGGGCTGCTGACATTGGCCTGGATAGCGATCAGGCGCTGGACACGGGCGCCATGGGTTAGGGAGAGCGCTGCAGACGCGAGTAGTGTGCCCGTCAGCAATTGGATACTGCGCTGGTTATGCCGGGCTGGCCTCGTGACGACACGGGTTCGTTGGGACTACGCACCGGTTCTCTGGCTCTTGTCCCTATATGTTTTGCTCTTCACACTCTTTATGACCTTTGGCGAGAAGAAGCAGGATCGCTATCTGCTGCCGGTTTACCCTACCCTGACGGCCATGGCGGCGGTCGGTCTGGTCAGACTGGTGCAGGGATTAGCGAGACGGGTGACACAGCGTCCCGTCATCGCACGCGCGACCTTCCCGCTGCTGCTGGCGGTCATCCTGATTTTCCAGGGCTCCATGATCGTCGTGCATCATCCTTACTACTTCACCTACTATAATCCTCTGCTGGGAGGCATTCGCGGAGCGCAATCTATGGTGACCATCGGCTGGGGCGAGGGGCTTGACCTGGCGGCAGATTACCTTAATCGGAAACCGGGCGCGGAGCGGCTGCGCGTCGCGGCATGGTATCACTCCACTTTTGCCCCTTTCTTCAGGGGTGAAGCAGTGGGCTACTCGAAGGAGAAGGGCAAGGCGCTGAGTGGCAACTATGTGCTCTTCTACATCAACCAGCTGCAGCGACGTTTCCCCGACGAGGAGCTCTTTCGTTATTTCGAGCAGCGTTACCAGCCTGAGACAGTTATCTCGCTCCACGGCATCCCCTATGTAGTGATCTACCCGGGGCCCGGGATGCAGCACTACGTCGAAGACCGCGTGGACGAGCACCGACGCAGCTATCGGGGCATTGCCGCGCTGTTGGGCTGGGACTGGCTGGATGTCACCGATGCAAATCATCCCACCGTCGTGACCGGAGGCGCGTTGCGTTTCCGCCTCTACTGGGAGTATCTGGGCAAGCGCCCCGAAGAGAAGTTCTTCTTCAGACTATTGGACGAGGAGGGGCGCCGTTTGGTCGAAGCGGTCAGTCAGCCTCTGCCGAACGAGAACGGTGACCCGTCGACTTGGCGAAAGGGGCAAATCATCGTCGAGGAAGGAGTGCTGAGCGTACCGGCGGATGTAGCGCCTGGTGAATATCAATTGCAGATCGGTTTTTATACCCAAGCACCGGCGGTGGCAGAAGGGGAACTTGTGTTTGACCTGCCGGAGCGTGACGCGCGCGTCTTGGTGGTGGCGCCAGGCGAAGTAGGCCGCTTGTGATACTGGGTGCGGGGCGTTGACCATAGCGGGGTGCGTCGACGCTGCTGCGCATGGGAATTTATGTTCAATCGACCGCCTGACCTCTCAATCATTTCTTGCCCTGAAGAGCTTTATGCTATAATCGGGGGTAGATATTCCATCGGGATGCCCAATCAGGCCATGGAAAAACCCCTGGAAGGATTCGTCGCGCTGGTGACCGGTGCGGGGCGTGGCATCGGGCGCAGCATTGCCCTGACGCTGGCAGCAGCAGGCGCCCGTACGGCACTGGCGGCGCGCAACGCGGCGGAATTGCAGGCAGTACAACAGGAGATCAGCGCTGCCGGAGGCAAGGCAGCTTGTTTTCCCACCGATATCACGCAAGAGGCGCAAGTCGTGCGCCTGGTAGCGGCGACGGTCGAGTGTTTCGGACAGCTCGACATCGTGGTCAACAACGCCGGCGTAGGATTTTTCGCCCCCTTGGAACACACCTCCGTCGAGCAGTGGGACTATATGATGGCAGTCAACGCACGGGGGCCGTTTTTGATCTGCCGCGAAGCGTTGCCCCATCTGAGACGCAGCACGCACCCCTTTATCGTGAACATCTCCTCCATCGTGGGACTGAAGGGATATGCCAATCAAGCGGGTTATAGTGCATCCAAACATGCACTGTTGGGCATGACCAAGGCGCTGGCACGTGAGGTCCAAGCGGATGGCATCCGTGTCCATGCCATTTGTCCCGGCGGCGTGGATACTGGTCTCATCGGGCAAGCGCGACCCGATTTGGACCGCTCGGAGCTGATAAGGCCAGAGGAGATCGCCGAGGTTGTGCTCTTCTTGGTGACGCGTCGCGGCAACGCCGTGATCGATGAAATCGATGTCCGCCGCCGCGGCGCCACGCCTTGGGGATAGCAACCGAAAGAACCATTTCGCTTCGTCGGGAGGGGAGAATTGGAGCTCTTCGTACCAGGTCGTGTCTGCTTGCTGGGTGAACACTCCGACTGGGCTGGCGGATACCGTCGTATCAATGCCGACATCGAAAAGGGTTATGCGCTGATTTGCGGCACCAACCAGGGCATCTATGCGCGCGTTGAGCCTCACCCTAATGCATTAGTCTTGACTGCCACCACGCCCAACGGCACCCGCCATGGTCCTTACGAGATCCCCATGGACCTCAACACACTGCACAAGGAGGCTCAAGCAGGTGGCTTTTGGAGCTATGTGGCGGGTGTGGCGTATCAAGTCTTGATGCACTACCACGTGCGCGGGCTGGTTATCGACAACTACAAGACCGATCTCCCCATGAAAAAGGGGCTTTCCTCCAGCGCGGCGATCTGTGTCCTGACGGCGCGTGCCTTTAATCGGGTGTATGACCTCAAGATGACCATCCGCGGTGAAATGGAGATGGCCTATCAGGGCGAGATCACCACCCCATCGCGTTGCGGTCGGATGGACCAGGGGTGTGCGTATGGCAACCGCCCCGTGCTGATGATTTTCGACGGCGACCGGTTGGACACGGTTGAGCTCCAGGTGAAGGATGCACTCTACTTCGTGCTGGTGGACTTGCAAGCGAAGAAGGACACCACGGAGATACTGCGGCGGCTCAACCACTGTTATCCTTTCGCGCGCAACGAGATCGAACGTGGGGTGCAAGAGCTGCTGGGTCCGATCAACCAGCGCATCGTCCGTCAGGCGGTCGAGGCGCTCCAGGCAGGCGATGCGGAGCGACTGGGCGCCTTGATGGTCGAGGCGCAGGAATTCTTCGATCGTTATGCCACGCCGGCCTGTCCGGAGGAGCTGACGGCACCGGTCTTGCACCGCGTGCTCAACTACGCGCCGCTGAAGCCGCACATTTGGGGCGGCAAGGGCGTCGGCTCACAGGGGGATGGCAGCGCTCAATTTCTGGCACGCAGCGAAGCGGATCAGCAAGCAGTGGTCGAGATCATCGAACGCGACCTGAAGATGCCATGCCTCAAGCTCACCCTGCGCAGCGGACCACGGGTGCGCAAGGCGGTCATTCCCGCCGCAGGATTCGGCACCCGCCTTTTCCCTGCCAGCAAGGCCACCAAGAAGGAACTCTTCCCCATCATTGACCGCGATGGTGTGGCCAAGCCGGCGATCCTGCTCATTGTCGAGGAAGCGCTGCAAGCGGGTATCGAGGAAGTGATCATCATTGTCCAAGAGCACGACCTCAAGGATTTCGAAGCTTTCTTCCGCACGCAGATTACCATCGAGAACTACAACAAGCTTCCGGCACACTTCCGTGAATATGCCCAGCGCATCCTGGAGATCGGCCGGCGGGTGACCTTTGTTATCCAGGAGACACAGGAAGGCTTTGGACATGCCGTCTACTGCGCTCGTGAGGCAGTGGGGGAAGAACCTTTCTTGCTGATGTTGGGTGACCACCTATACCGCTCCAACGGGCAGAAGTCGTGCGCGCAACAGCTGATGGAAGCATATCATAAACATGGGATCAGCGTTGTGGGATTGCGGCGCACCCCTGAATCCCAGATCGCCAACTTCGGCACAGTCACCGGCGCGTGGATCGAGGAGGGCACGTTGCTCAACATCACCGAAATGGTTGAGAAGCCGACGGTGGACTACGCACGCCACAATCTGAACGTGCCCGGCCTGCCCGAAGGCGAATACCTGACCTTCTTTGGGCAATATATCATCAAGCCATTGATCTTCAAGCATCTGGAAGAGCACATTCGCAACAATGTGCGTGAGCGGGGTGAATTCCAGCTCACTTCAGCGCTCGATCGTTTGCGCCAGGAGGATGGTTTCCTGGGGTTGATCATCGACGGGCAGCGTTTTGATATCGGGCTGCCCGAATCCTACCTCGAAACCCTGCGCACCTTCCGCGAGATGTGACAAGAATCGTGACAGCGTTGTCCGGCCTGTCCCTATACGCCATATCGTCAGGCCGGACGACGCGATGGAGATTACCCCAGCCGCTGTGCCAGTTCAACGAGTTGCTGTTGCAAACGTTGCGGCAGGCGCTGGCCGAATTGGGCCAAATGCTGTTCGATGTCAGGCAACTCAGCGCGCCAGGCAGCGACATCCACGTGCAATAACGTGCGGAGGTCATCGGGGGGTATATCTAACCCACTCAGGTCGAGATCCTCGGGACGCGGCATCAAGCCAATAGGGGTTGCCTCCGCTCCCACGCTCCCCTCGATGCGATCGCACATCCATTTCAGAACGCGGCTGTTCTCGCCATAGCCTGGCCATAACCACTTCCCATTAGCGTTCTTGCGGAACCAATTGACATAGAAAATGCGCGGCGCGTGGCCGCCCAGTCGATCGCCCATTGCCAGCCAATGGGCAAAGTAGTCACCCATGTTGTATCCACAGAAAGGTTTCATCGCGAAGGGATCACGGCGCAAGTTGCCCACAGAACCGATATTGGCGGCGGTTGTCTCCGAAGCCGCTGTGGCACCCAGGAAAACCCCATGATCCCAATCGTACGCTTCGCATACCAGCGGTACTACGCTGGCGCGTCGGCCACCAAAGATGAAAATATCGATCGGTACCCCCTCTGGTTTCTCCCAGTCCGGTGAGATGACCGGGCATTGTGCTGCCGGAGCGGTAAAACGTGCATTGGGATGTGCCGCGGGTTCATTTGAGGCCGGTGTCCAGTCACGCCCTTTCCAGTCGATCGCATGCGCCGGTGGCTGCTCAGTCATCTGCTCCCACCACACATCCCCGTCGTCCGTCAGAGCGCAATTGGTGAAAATGCAATTGCGCGTCAGGGTTTCCATCGCCATCGGGTTCGTGGCATATGAGGTGCCAGGGGCTACGCCGAAAAATCCCGTTTCAGGATTGATGGCGTACAGACGGCCGTCGCTACCTATTCGCATCCACGCGATGTCATCGCCCAAGCACTCGGCACGCCACCCTGGAATCGTAGGCTGAAGCATTGCCAAATTGGTCTTGCCACAAGCGGAAGGGAAAGCAGCTGCAATATGATACCGCCTTCCCTGCGGGCTGATGAGGCGCAGGATCAGCATATGCTCGGCCATCCAACCTTCGCGACGTGCCATGACAGAGGCGATGCGCAACGCCAAACACTTCTTACCCAGCAAAGCATTGCCACCGTATCCGGAGCCATACGACCAGATGAGATTCTCCTCTGGGAAATGCGCAATGTACTTTTGCTCCAGCGGAGCACAGGGCCACGCCACATCCGGCTGACCGGGTTGCAGCGGTGCGCCAACCGAATGTAAACACGGCACGAACTCGCCATCTGTCCCCAGCTTCTCCAGCACGCGGGTGCCCATACGTGTCATGATGTGCATGTTGCACACCACATAAGGGCTATCGGTCAGCTCAACCCCAATACGCGCCAGCGAAGAATCGAGCGCGCCCATGGAGAAAGGGATCACATACATCGTGCGACCACGCATACATCCCTCATACAGGCCGCGCAACGTGGCTTTCAGCTCATCAGGGGCGATCCAATTGTTGGTCGGGCCAGCGTCGTCACGGGAGGAGGTGCTGATATACGTGCGATCCTCCACGCGGGCCACATCGCTCGGATGGGAGCGGAAGAGGAAGCTGTTGGGGCGCTTGTGTAATGGAGTGGCACTGCCGGCGGCAACCATTCCCGCCATCAAGCGGTTGAACTCCTCCACAGATCCATCGCACCAATGAATAGCCTCGGGTTGGCACATACGTGCCACTTCAGCTACCCAGCGGTTAAGCTGGGGGTTTCGTGAGGGGCTGTAAGCAACTGGGTCTTGTCCGTTCATAATGTCCTCCGGATGTCATAAGTGAATTAGCATTCGGGGGACTATGCCTCATTGCAGCGTCCGCAAATTTCGCGCAAGTTTACACGATGGAAATGCCGTTGGCAAGCTCGAGTGGGGAAGTCCTTGCAGGAAAATAAATTGACAACTATCTGGGGATGCTGTGTATCCTCAGTCCGTTGCGGGAGAGGAGAGATAATGGACGTAAGCTTCGAGGTGGGCCGGTGAACGGCTTGGCTGGTCGACCGGTATGGACACCCGCACCGTAGTGCCGGCGCCGGGCTGTGATTCGAGCGTGAGCTTCCCACCCCAGGCACGTGCGCGTTCGTGTATGGAGATCAATCCCAAGTGCCCATCCTTTCCCACCAGTCGCTCTGGTGGTTCAGCCATCCCCTGTCCCGTATCCCGAACGGTGACGCTGACTGCTTCGAAGCTCCAGCGGAAATGGATGAAAACGTGCGCCGCGCGGGCATGGGTCAGGGCATTATCAAGCGCCTGACGGGTGATGTGATAGAGATCACGTTCCAGGCGGGGGTCCGGAAGGCGATCACCCCCGAAGCCCTGTGCCGTCAAGCTCACCACACACGCGTTGTGGGATGGACGGCGGGCGATATGATCTAGATAAGCTTGTATTGCTGCAATGAGCCCCAGGTTGCTCAATACAGTAGGATGAAGGCCCTGGGTGATCTCACGCAGGCGCTGCACAGTCGTGTTGATCTCCTGTTCTAGATTGCCGAGCCAGTCCTCCACTTGCTGATCGCTGTCCGCTATCCGCTTGCGGCAGTTGCGCAAGGTCAGACTCATCGCAGTCAAGCGACTCAGGATGTCATCATGCAGCTCCGCTGCCACGCTGCGGCGCTCCTCTTCTTGTACCTCTATCGTCTGTCGATATGCCAGTTGCAGGCGCGTGCGTGTTTCTTCCATCTCCTCAGCCAAGTACGCGTTCTTGAGCGCTAATGCCACCTGACCGGCCAACCATTCCAACCACTGCAGTGCCTTGCTTGTGTAGGGGACGCCGGAGCGCGGAACACCCAGGCCAATCGCTCCGAGCAGCTCGTTATTCCAAAGTAGCGGACATATCAGACGCACACCCTGGCTCATCCAGCTATACCGCAGAGCGCTTTCCGGCAATGTCTCCACCGGCCGAACCTGAGGAGTGCTGCTCAGATCCACGTCCAGAGGCAGGTCGTCCAGGGTGACGGGAGGTCGCGTGCCGGTGAAGAAGACCGGTCGCAACACCTCGCTTTCGCCATCAAACCGCCACACAGCCACACTGACGGGATTCAACGTCGCAAAGCACAGCTCGCCAGCCACTCGAAAGAACGCCTGAGCGCTGTATCCGGAATCGCGCCTCAATGCTGCGTAGCGTTCTGCAAACTGAGAATAGGCCTGCTGTTCCGGGTGTAGGAGTGGGTCAAACACACGTACGAGCCCGTAGCAGGCAACAGCAAAGACACCCAGGATGAGGAGCACCCATGGCAGTCGCCATGCGGGGTCGAGGGGAGAGGCGAGGGAAGGGAGAACATATGTCAGCAGCAAGGCAAACAACACCACCAGCAGTGCGATCGCGCTGCTGAACAGAAAATGAGAGTGCAGGCGTGCGATGAAAAAAGATAGGCGACGCCTCATCGCTCCCTGCCCTTGGGCTAGCGCGCCTCGGGCTTTTTCAGGGCGCTACATACAGGTATTGCAGGATGGGCTTCTGCGCATGCCCCAACGCATTGATGACGCGCGTCAGAGGATCAGACGGCTGGACCATCCGGAGCAGCTGACGGAAGAAATCGAATGGCTCACGATACTCGATCACCTCCGGCTCACCGGTAATGCCTCCCAGCTCCCCTGCCTTGCGAATCGCATCCGGCAGGTTGCCCAGCTCATCCACCAGCTGCAGCTCCTTGGCTTGACGTCCGGTGTACACCCGACCGTCGGCCAGTGCCTTGACCTTCGCTATTGTCAGATGACGCCCCTCAGCCACCACTTTGACAAATCCCTCATAGGCCTCATCCACGATGGATTGCCAAGCTGCCTTCTCCTCCTCGGTCATTGGCCGGAAGGCACTCCCACTGTCCTTAAACTTCCCGCTCTTAATTGTGGTAGCAGTGACGCCATACTCTGCCAACAGGTTGCTTAAGTCCAGAAATTGGGCAATCACCCCGATGCTGCCGGTCAAAGTATCCGGATTGGCAAAGATGACGTCGGCGGGTGCCGCCACGTAGTAGCCACCTGAAGCGGCCAATTCACCCATCGAGACGACCACAGGCTTGTTCATAGAGGCCACCTGCTGGTGGATTTCATTTGAGGCGACCACACTGCCACCTGGGCTATCGATGCGTAACACCACCGCCTTTACCGCCTCGTTTTGCTCAGCCCACTTGAGCTGTTTGACAATGTAACCTGAGTAAGCTGCTGCGCTTGCATCGACAAAGGGATTGGCAGGTGGATCGCCGGATATGATCACCCCCTCCAGGCGCACCAAAGCCACGCCAGGCCCGCTCACCCGTGGGGAAGGCGCCGAGACGCTTTGGAATGCCGAGCCGAACAGTGCCAGGGGAACGCACAGGCCGCAGAGCAATACCAACGTCAACACCACACCGATCAACATCCATAAAATCTTCTTGCCTACGCTCATCAGTTTCTCTCCTATTCCCTTATACCACTCTGACGAACCGACGCCGACCCACCTGTAACACGCGCGGCGGCCCGGGTTGTACGACCAAGTCGACAGACTGGACCGGATGCCCTTCCAGCTTCACACCACCTTGCTCGATCAGCCGGCGGGCCTCACGCTTGCTGGGCGCGAGTCCTGCCGCGCAGATCAAATCCACGATCGAAAGGGGGACACGTAATGAGTACTCCCCCATCTCCGGTGGCAGCTCGCGCTGCTGGAACACGGTCTTAAAATGTTCCTCAGCACGCGCTGCGGCTTCGTCGCCGTGGAAGATTGAGACGATCTCGCGTGCGAGCATCATCTTGGCATCGCGCGGATGCAAACGGCCCGATTGAAGGCCTGCTTCGATCTGCGCAATCTGCTCCGGAGAGAAGCGGGTCACCAGACGAAAATATTGCATCATGACCTCATCAGGTATGCTCATCACCTTGCCGTACTGTTCCTCGGGTGGCTCGCTGATCCCAATGTAATTGCCGGCACTCTTCGACATGCGCATGCGGCCATCGGTGCCCACCAGAATGGGCAAGGTGAGGCACACTTGGGGACGTTGGCCAAAAGCTTCCTGCAGTTTCCGTCCAGCCATCAGGTTGAAAAGCTGCTCGGTAGCTCCGATCTGCACATCGGTCTGCAACATTACGGCATCGTACCCCTGCATCAGAGCGTAGAAGAATTCGTGCAACCAGATAGGGTCTCCTTTGGCCATCCGCTTGGCAAAGTTATCGCGTGTCAGAAATTGTTGCACCGTGAAATGGCTGGCCAGGCGGACGGCATCGGCGAAGGTGAGCTGGCTCAGCCAGTCGGCATTATAGCGGATGATGGTCTTGTCGCGGTCCAGGATCTTAAACGCCTGCTCAGCATAGGTACGCGCATTGGCCATAAGCTCCTCAGAGGTACGCTGGGGGCGGAGTGACTCCTTGTCGCTGGGATCCCCGATCAAACCTGTGAAAGTGCCAATCAGGAACGTCACTTCGTGCCCTAAATCCTGGAATTGTCTCAGCTTGCGCATTGTGACCGTGTGGCCCAAGTGGATATCGGGTGCGGTCGGGTCATAACCGCAATAGACGCGCAGAGGTCGCCCCTCACTCAAACGCTCACGCAGCTCCGCTTCCATCACCTGATACAGCTGCGGATCACCGAGATCGACACCTTGCATCAGGATAGCCATTTGTTCGTCAACGGGACGCATAGCAGCTCCTATCTGTCACGACAATGTACCCACATTCTACCATTTTCAGACTCCACGGGCAATAATATGGGGCTGTCAGACGGGCTTTGCACCTTCCCATTTCACTTGAAACCGGGCTACTTTGAAAACCTGAAGACCAGTTGTACAATTCACCCGGCTGAATCTAACTCTGAGAAAAAGATGCTTTTGTCGGCCAGCTACGGAGATACGATGCAGATCAAGGTCCTCACGGTTGGGCAACTGTTCACCAATTGTTACCTGGTTGCCTGCCCGCATACACAGCAAGCTGCCATCATCGACCCCGGCGATGAAGCACACCGCATCCTCAGTGCGGCGCGTGCTGCACATTTGAAGATCACCCACATCTTGCTCACCCATGCCCATTTTGATCACATAGGTGCAGCCAGCGCGTTGGTGGATGCCACAGCAGCACCGCTCTTCTTACACCCAGATGACAAGCTGCTGTTCGATGTGGGCGGCGGAGCGATGTTGTTCGATTTCCCCTCGCCGGAAGTGCCACAATGGGTCGAGACTGTGACGGAAGGGCAAAGACTCCTCATCGGTGAGATATCACTTCATGTGCTGCACACTCCAGGACATTCACCAGGCAGTGTATCCTTCTATGCCAAGGAGCACCAGGCCATATTCGTCGGTGACGTGTTGTTTGCCAATGGTATCGGGCGCACCGATTTGCCCGGTGGAGACTACTCGACCTTGATGCGTTCTATCCGACGCCTTATGGAGCTCCCGGACGAAACAACGGTATATCCCGGCCACGGTCCGACTACCACCATCGGCCGCGAAAGAACCGAGAACCCCTGGCTTTCAGAAGACTATTGAAAGAGCTGTGATCATCCGACAAGTGGCATGGGTCTGAAGCATAGCGCATTTATCCTCACATTGTTGGGAGCTCTCCAACATGAATCGGTGGTCTCACCTACGACTTGATAGCGCGGTTCCCTTCGAATATCGCTCTAATTTTTTCCATCTGTACATGGATGTGGCCTGGTATGGGGTGCTCAACGCCAGCGCACTCACCTTCCTGAGTGTGTTCGCGGCACGACAAGGGGGCACCCCATTTCAAGTCGGGCTGCTCACAGCGGGTCCCGCGGTGATGAACCTGCTGGTCGCTATGCCGATCGGCCACTGGTTAAAGCGCCAGCCAATTGGGAGAGCAGTCTTCTGGGCGTCCGTCGCGCATCGCCTGTTTTACCTGCTATGGGTGCCGTTGCCAATGCTTCTTCCCCCAGCGATGCAGGTGTGGATGCTGATCGGGCTGACTCTTGCGATGTCGGTGCCAGGCGCTGCATTGGCGATCGGTTTCAACGCCCTCTTTGCCGAGGCAGTCCCCCCAGCATGGCGCGGCCACGTTGCCGGGACACGTAACGCCCTGCTGGCCATAGCTTCCATAGTGAGCGCACTCGGGTGCGGTCGCATCTTGACCACGATACCTTTCCCGTTGGGATATCAGGTGGTATTTAGCATTGGCGCTGTCGCAGCGCTTATGAGCAGTTTCCACCTCTGGTTCGTGCGTCCGCTTGAGGACAAACCATCATCTCCGCGAGCAAAAGAAACTGTCCGGCCGCTGAACAGACACATTCGACCAAACCGATATCCGCACAAGCGCCTCGCAACACGTGCAAGAGAACTGCTGCGAGCATTCGTTTCCGACCTGTTGCACATCGAGATCTTGCGTGAGCCCTTCGCTAGGGTGCTCGTTGCATTGTTCGTTTTTCATATTGCTCAATACGTTGCGGTGCCGGTCGCACCCGTCTTTATGGTCAAGGTCCTCCACTTACAGGATCAACAAATCGGGATGGCAACCGCTGCGTTCTGGCTCTCCGGATTCGTGAGCGCAACCCAGCTGGCCAATCTGTGCCGAGCTAAGGGACATCAAGCAGTGACCGGGATCGGTGCTATGCTCATGGCTTTTTATCCCGGCTTGATGGTCTTCGGCGTCCCGCTGGGTATGGCGGCGGTACTGGCGGCCTCTTGCCTGGGCGGCATTGGATATGCGTGGATGAGTGGTGCCTTCCTTAACTATATTCTCGAACGAGCCCCCCAACACGATCGGCCACCTTACCTCGCCTGGTACAACATTGTGTTCAATGCCGCCATTCTCATTGGTTCGTTGCTCGGACCTTTTACAGCGACATCTTTGGGGTTTATACCTGCTCTGGTGCTGTTCGCAGTCGCTCGTGTGGCTGCTGGCTTATTTATCATCAAAGGAGGATGACAAAACGCTGGTGCACAACGCGGTAGCGTCTGAGCATTGGAAGAATGGTTGCGTTTCCACAGGATGAGATGATCCGATCTACCCCTTGTTGCACCGAAGTGTCGGGGGAATATATAGGGAGAGCGAATTGAAACTGAGACCTCAGCAATCTGCCGCATCCTTGTCCCTCACGCGATCATTGACCTTTCAGCTAGGTGCAGCAACCATGGCACGCCTGGTTCTCAATACCTCGCGGCGCATGCCCTATGCTTTCGCACCTGCTTTTAGTCGTGGCCTGGGCGTTCCCTTGGCTGCCATCACATCGCTGATCGCGCTCAACCAAGCCACCAGCCTGCTTGGCCCCCTGTCCGGACCGCTTGGTGACCGATGGGGCTACCGCACTATGATGTTGAGTGGGCTAGGACTGCTCAGTATCGGTACGTCGGCTGTCGGTATACTACCCGTCTATACCACAGTAGCGCTGGCCGTGGCACTGGCTGGAGTGGCCAAGATCTTATTTGATCCCGCTATCCAAGCGTATGCAGGCGAATGCGTCCCATATCAGAACCGTGGCCTTGCCATTGGGATGATCGAGACATCCTGGGCTGGCAGTACCCTGCTGGGCATTCCCCTGGCCGGCATCCTGATCGGCCGTGCGGGTTGGCAATCACCTTTCGTCGCCTTGGGTGTGTTGGCTCTGCTGAGCGGGTTGTTCATAGCATGGGTGATCCCTGCGACACCGCTGAGACGTCATAATGGGCGATGGTGGGCCGTGTACTGGGATGCATGGCAATCACTGAGACGATGGCCAGCGGCGTGGGCTCTTTTCAGCTTCACACTTCTCACTTGTGCCGCCAACGATTGCATCTTTGTGGTATATGCCAGCTGGCTGGAGACGGGATTCGCGCTGACGGTGGTGGCGTTGGGCGGTGCGACAATCGTTATCGGGGTCGCCGAGCTGCTGGCAGAAGGGCTGGTCGCTACAGTTTCGGACCGGATCGGATTATCCCGTGCCGCCATCGCTGGCACTGCTTTGGCCGTGGTGAGCTATGCTGTACTGCCTCTTGCATCTGCCACATTGCCGTTGGCACTAAGCGGACTATTTCTCATCTTCTTGAGCTTCGAGTTCAGCATCGTGAGTGCTATGTCCGTCTTCACCGAGGTGATGCCCAACGCGCGTGGGACGATGATGTCGCTCAACCTATCCGCTGCTGGGGCAGGGCGCACCCTTGGTGCATTGCTGGGCGGCATCGTTTGGCCAATGGGAGGACTGTTGGCAAGCGGCCTTACGGCTGCTGCCATCTGCACTCTGGCACTCAGCTGTCTCGCATGGGGACTGCGGCGTTGGCACGCCTCACAGCAATCTTAATCCCCTTTGAAGAACGAATCCCACGGGATTTCAGGTGGCCCGTCATGGCACACGATAGAAACCATCGTGCGCAGCAGGGGGAGTCGGACGCCGTCCAGATCACCACGTGCAATCATGGCTTCGACGGTGGGCCCAATAGCACGCGCGAGCTCAGCTCCCTCGATGGTCTCCTCCGGCATATATTCTGCTTTGGCACGGCTGTAGGGGATGCCCAGGCCGAGATAGCGTCCCATACGGCTATTGCGTCCTCCCTGGCTGGTCACGTAGAGATCGCCTGCCCCAGGTAGTGTATAGACACTGCGTTCCTGACCGCCCATTCGCTTCACCATGTAATGGATTTCGGTCAGTCCTTGGGCGAACAAAGCAGCAGCCAAGTTATACATCACGGCGCCACTGTCTGCCACGCCCTCCTTCTCCAGAAGCCCACCGACCAAGCCCACAGCCAGCGCATAAAGATTTTTCATCGCCACGCTGACTTCGACGCCGACAATATCGGTGCTGGTCCATACGTGATAATAGGGAGTGCGCAACATAGCAGCAATTCGCTCCAACAGAGGAGCATCGTGCCCGGTGAGCACAATGCAGGTATGTCGACGCGCCGCCAGCTCACCCGCGATGGAGGGACCACCGATGGCCATCAGCTGCACGCTGTCCTGATGACGTTCCGGCAACCCACGACGCAACACCTCGGGCAGAATGTGTAATTGGGTGCCGTAGCCAGCCAGGCCCTTGGTCAGCATGACAACGGGCACCGACGGGTCAAGCAATGGTCCCAGCGTGCGCGCAGCCCAGTCAACGCCCAACGAATTGACGCCCAACACCACCAAATCGGCCCCCACAAGGGCCTCACCCAGCCGATCATAGGTGTATGGCTGCACGCTCTGCGGCAAATAGGTGCGCAGGCGCGGGTGATAATGTGTCTCGTGCACTTCTTCGATAATGTCTGTATCCAGATGGGTGCCCACCAGGTGTACCGCGTGACCATTATCGCTCAGCGGCACCGTAAAGGCACTGCCCATCATGCCGGCACCCAAGATGACGATCTTCGCCATGGTAATTGTAACCCCCCTGCGGTGGATAGAATTTGGCGCAACGCGTCACAACATCAGGACGTTTCGCATTCTAATCTCACACCTTCTGTTTGCGCAAAGTTCTGTATCCCAGAAGCCTATCTCAAAACCGTGTAGAGATCTGGAGCCTAACAAAAGCAGTTTGACTCTTTCTGTGCCCACACCTAATATCCTTTCAAGACACACGTGACATCCCTCACGATGCTTACAGGGGGGAGAATAGCCATGGATGATCGAACAGTGGTGGCAGCGGAGCAGCCTGTGGCGCAGCTGGTCGTGCGACAGGGTGTGCAGACGGGCAAAGCATTTCCGCTGGGACGTCGTCCTGTTGTGTTGGGCCGTGATGAAAAAGCGGATATCCTATTGCCGGATCCCGAGGTATCCCGGCTGCATGCCCGCATCAGCTGGTTTGAAGCGCAATACATAATCGAAGACTTGCGGAGCACCAACGGCACCTATCTCAACGGCAGCCTCCTGCGCACCCCTGAACCGCTCAACCATGGTGACAAAATTGCCATGGGCCAGACAGTGCTGGAATTCGAATGGTTGGCAGGTGCGCCATCCCATTCTGCTGTGGCACAACCACTGTCCCACGCTGTCGAGCAACCTCATCTTCCCGTAACGGAACAACCCCATGTTACCCCCCAGCCACCCCCATCAACGCCATCAGCTACCTCGTCCTTACCTGCAGCAACACCTGCTGTCCCTGCTGCACAGGCGGAAGCCAATTCGGGCATAGGACGTTGTCTGCTGATCGGATGTGGCTGTCTGGTCTTGTTGACACTTGTACTCGTGGGTGCCTTCGTTATCACATGGTTCACCGTCCCAGAGTGGATGCAGGAGCTACAAAATCTCCTGGATGAATACCATATCCCAGTCCAACTGGTTAGGTTGCTGACAGCTCACCTGCCACTCTGATCAGCCCAACGGAGCGAATCGAGCTCCGTTGGGTTCCCACTCGACGATTGCCTTACCCGAGTGCTAATCTCCCTCAATTGGAGTGCAGCGGATTAGCATTTCTAACACAACGCTAACGCGTCGCTAACGTGATTCTTATATACCCGGTATAAAAGAGGAATTGCTAAATTCATATTCCCTCTAGGTCAATCACGCCAAAACGTTCAGAAGAGT
Organism: Anaerolineae bacterium; assembly: GCA_049969215.1. Lineage (GTDB taxonomy): Bacteria > Chloroflexota > Anaerolineae > 4572-78 > NAK82 > NAK82. The sequence continues at coordinate 18,936 of JBMFPH010000039.1, forward strand.
AGGAGGTAATGGAAATATGGCAGAGTTGAAGTTGCGTCCTCTCGGCGATCGGGTTTGGATCGAGCCCATCGAGCAGGAGGAGACAACCGCTTCGGGGATCATCCTGCCTGAGACCGCCAAAGAAAAACCTCAGGAAGGCAAGGTGCTGGCAGTCGGCCCCGGTCTGCGCAACGACAAGGGCGAACGGCAACCTCTGGATGTCAAAGTAGGTGATCGGGTGCTCTTCGCCAAGTATGCCGGCACAGAAATCAAGCACGAAGGCAAGAAATATCTCATCATGCGTGAAAGTGACGTCCTAGCTATCGTAGGTTAGACTAGACAGGAGGGATATACGTATGGCTGCGAAGCAACTTGTTTTCCATGAAGATGCACGCCGTCGGCTGAAGAACGGCATTGACGTTATGGCGCAGGCAGTTGCCACAACGCTGGGGCCCAAGGGGCGCAA
>JBMFPH010000040.1:0-19241 GCA_049969215.1 Anaerolineae bacterium
GTGGACGATCGAGACAGAGGCCACGTTGTCTGTCTGATTCTTCTTGGCGCGATGGTGGCGCAATCCAATCTCTTGCTGATAGTTCAGCCACGTTTGGTCGTAAGGGCGTTTGCAGGTGTCCAGGATCCACTGTCCGAAGCGCTTGCGCACAGCGGCGAGGTATTCGCTGTTGGGATTGCCTCTCCCATCGGTGAAGTAATAGAGCAGATGGGGATGGGAGCCCACAAATCCGTACCAAACATCTAGGATCTCTTCGACCTGGTCTTCCAATATCTCACCCGCCATACGCAGATACTTCTCGTCTTCCGGGCCGAAGAGCACTGCCTGTTTGAGCTGCTCGAACTCCTCCAGTGTAATGAGCGACTTTGCCACCTGTTTTGTGCTCGGCGGGGCATGGAGGGGCATTGTCGGCGCGGATGCGGCCAAATGCGGCCAGGTTTTCCGCATTTTTCTCGTGCCAATCAAATTCCGGGGGGGGATAATACGGAATCTTTGGCCGCATCTGGCCGCAAACGCAACCTGGTCCAGTGGCGTATTTTGTCGTGCCCCGCACGGTGCTGTGCACCAACACCTGTGTCTGGGTAGATGCCCAGCCTGGTCAGAGCATCTGGCTGGGGCGGGGCTATCTGACAGGACAGCATCGCCACACCACCCACCTGCTGGTGCATCGGGCAGCGCATGCAAAGACGCCCCGGTGTCTGGTCACCAACCTGCCGGAGTGGGCGTTGGCCCTGGCCGATTACCGGCGCCGGATGTGGGTCGAAGAGATGTTCGGCGATTTCAAACGTCACGGCTTTGACTTGGAAAGCAGCATTGCTGCGCCATTTCAGCGCCTGTCTCGTCTCACTCTGGCGGTGGTGTTGCTCTACGTGGGGCCGATTTCCATCGGTGGACGCACGATCCGGGCTGGTTGGCGCCCGCTGCTCGATCGCGCTGCTCGCCGTGACCTGAGCATCTTCCAGGTTGGTCTGCGCTTTATCGAAAGGCAGTTGATCAATGCCCTGTCTATCCGCATCCCATTGGTCGCCTATTTGTGACAGCAAACTGTCAGGTGGCTAGTGAGGGTGTTGAAAAACTCTTTAGTTACCCGCTTTATTGACCCATTTTCCTACGAAAATCTGAGCACTCAAGGGACTTTTTCAACACCCTCGTTCCTACAAGCGTTGACGGCTTAGACGATCGGCTGTATACTGTTATGGAGATGTGACGATGAAACCGAACGTTCAGAGCCGCATATTCTTTTATATTCTTTTCGCCTTTTCGGCCTACTTGGCCTACCTGCTGATCGGGCCCTACATGGGCACCGTCGTGCTGGCTGTCGTAACGGTCACCGTGTTCCAGCCGGTATACGAGCTATTCGTGCGACTGACGGGCAAATGGCGTGGCGTGCCAGTTGCTCTCACCATTATCACAATTTTCATCGTTGTGCTGGCGCCCGTCTCGGGCATGGTGAGCCTGGCGGTGCAGCAAACGTTGGAATTCAGCGCGGACGTCTCCGCACTGGTGGCCAGCATTGTCGAATATCCTTCGCTGGCCGACCTTCTGGCACGCATCAACCTGCTGCTTGCCGGCCTGCCTTTTGCCCAAGGTCTTCAGCTGACTCCCCAAGGGGTTTACCAAACCGTCGTCAGCGCGGCACGCACGGTGACCGCCTTTTTGGCCGAGACGGCCATTTCGTTGAGCGGTGCCTCGTTGGACTTGATCATTGGATTGGTGCTGTATGTGTCCCTGCTGGCAGCGCTATTCCCTAATTACCCGCGCCTGATCGACATGCTGCGCAAGATGAGCCCCCTCAGCGATGAGATGGATGAGCGATACATCCGTCGCATCACTATCATTACCAAGTCGATGGTGCGTGGGATGTTTGTGCTGGCTGTGACCCAAGGGCTGGTGATGGGCCTGTTCTTCTGGCTCGCCGGGGTGAAGTATGCCTCGTTCTGGACATTGCTCTCTATCTTTATGGCGATGCTGCCATTGGGATGTGGGGTGGTCGCGGTGCCGGTCGGGATTGTGCACATCATGCTGGGCAACCTGTGGCAAGGTCTCCTCATCCTGGCCGGTTATGCGGTGGCAGTGAGTGGCATTCAATATTACCTAACCCCGCGTCTGGTGTCGCGCGAAGCCAAGCTCAACCCGGCGTTGGTGCTGCTCAGCGTGTTCGGCGGGCTCAAGCTATTTGGCTTTATGGGCTTGATCTACGGGCCCATCATTATGATCTTCTTGGTCACCACCGTCGAGATTTATCTGGACTACTATCGCATCGCCAAGTCTGCCACCGTGATGGAAGAGATCGCGCCTCCTTTGGCAGCACGGGTTGAAGAAGAAATGATGGTGCTGTCCTCGGACGAGATAATCTCTCAGGCAGAGCTGCTGCCGGCGATGCCCTCGAACGTGGAAGCGCCCGGAACAGGGCCCCCAACTGAGCGTTCTCACAACCTATGGGCCGCAGTGCGACGGCTGCCTCAAATCGCCAGCTGGCGTCCCCCGGGGCCATGGGTGCGTCAGCAGCGCAACTGATCAATTTGTGCTCGGCGCGCCTGTCAGTGTGGGGTATGGACTGGCTATTCCAACAGATGGAACCTTTTAAGGGTTAGGCTGGGGCACTGCAACCGTCTAGGAACAGTATCACAGCCGCTCTGCATGCGCGCGGCTCGGTTGAGTCCATCCACCTAGCTGCTATTCAACTCTAGAAAGGTGTGCACAACTCTTTCCGGCCCAACAGGCAGCCCAAGCAGATAAACGTCTCAAATCCCTTGGTTATGCGCGTAGATCTCGCAGAAATGCCCCAAATGGGTACTTTACGCGCATCCTACATCCTTTTATAATGAAAGCGTTTATGCCATCATATATCAGGAAAAGAGGGGAAAAAGCGACTATGCCCAAAACCGTAGCGGATGTACTTGCAATGGCCAAACAGGTCGAAATGGTGGACCTGCGGTTCACCGACCTACCAGGCACCTGGCAACATTTTAGCATTCCTGCACATGAGCTGACAGAAGACCTTTTCGAAGAAGGCATCGGCTTTGACGGTTCTTCCATCCGTGGCTTCCGCGAAATCCACGAATCAGACATGTTGCTGATACCCGATGTGGATACTGCCTTTATCGATCCGGTACTCCAGGTTCCCACAATGGTGCTGATCTGCGATGTGTATGACCCGATCACACGCCAGCCCTACACGCGCGATCCGCGCTTCGTGGCGCGCAAGGCGGAAGCGTACCTGCAGCAGACCGGCTTGGCCGACGTGAGCTATTGGGGGCCTGAGGCCGAATTTTTCATCTTCAATGATGTGCGCTATGGCGGCGGCACCAACCAGGGTTTCTACTATATAGACAGTCAGGAAGGTTGGTGGAATAGTGGTAAAGAGTTGAACCCCAATTTGGGTGGTCAGATACCGCCCAAGCGCGGCTATTTCCCTGTGCCACCTGCCGATACCCTGCAGGATTTGCGCAGCAAGATGGTGATAGCGCTGGAGCGCGTAGGCGTTGCTGTTGAAGTCCATCATCACGAAGTGGCCACCGCCGGTCAGGCGGAGATTGATATGCGTTTCGCACCCCTGACGCGCATGGCTGATCAGGTGATGATTTATAAGTACATTGTCAAGAACGTCGCGCGTCAGAACAATATGACGGCCACTTTTATGCCCAAGCCCCTCTTTGAGGACAACGGCAGCGGCATGCACGTCCACATCAGCCTGTGGAAAGGTGAGCGCAATATTTTCTTTGATGAAGCAGGTTATGCGCAGCTCTCTGACACCGCGCGTTTCTTCATCGGTGGATTGCTCCACCACGCGCCGGCTTTGTTGGCCCTGGCAGCACCCACTACAAACTCCTATCGTCGCCTGGTGCCCGGCTTCGAGGCACCGGTCAACCTGGCTTATTCGCAGCGCAACCGCTCAGCCGTTTGCCGCATCCCTATGTATTCGCGCAGCCCGCGTGCCAAGCGCATCGAGTTTCGCGCCCCGGATCCGAGCTGCAATCCATATTTCTGCTTCGCAGCCTTACTGATGGCCGGCCTGGATGGCATCCAGAGCCGTATCGACCCCGGCTTACCAATGGACAAAGACCTCTATGACTTGCCGCCGGAAGAAGCGCGCCAAATTAAGCAGGTACCTGGCTCGCTGGAAAAGGTGCTGGATGCGTTAGAGGCGGATCGCGAGTTCCTGCTTCGTGGCGATGTGTTCACCGAGGACGCACTGGAAGCCTATATTGATTACAAGCGACGTTTCGAGGTCGATCCGGTGCGGATGCGTCCCCATCCGCATGAATTTGTGCTGTACTACGACGTATAGCGTGCATGCGTGTATGATCTCCATCTTGTGGTAATCATAACGATAGCGTGGGTCGTGGCAGATGAGCGTGTATTTCTATGGAGTATGCAAATGATCCGCGCCTGTTGAAAGCGCTGTCCAGCCTGAATCGTATCGGCGCCGCTGTCAACCGCATTGGAGCGCACAATGTGGCGGATGATGTGGCGACCACGTTACGCCTGATCGCCGAGAGTGCCATCAAAGTTGTGCCTGGTGCCTCGGCAGTCATTTATGCGTGTTATCCAGATCGAATCGCCTTTGATCCAGCTTCGCGTGTCTCGGCTGGAGAACGCTTCCCGGTGTGTGACGACGCGCCGCGCCCGAATGGGCTGGGCATGCGTGCATTGCTTCAGCGACGTCCCGTCCTCTCATACGAGGAGTATAACCTGGCAGTGCATCCCGCCAGAGCACGGGCCGGGGCGAAGGTGGCTGCTTGTTTTCCCTTGATGGTGGCTGATCAGCCGCTGGGCGCACTCTACATCTACCGTCGGCGCGAACAGCATTTCACACTGCTAGAACTCCTGATGCTAGAAAATTTTGTCAACCAGGCAGCAATGGCGATCTACCATGCGCGCCAGGTGGAACGCCATGCCGCCCAACTGGCACGCCGAGAAGATGAGGTGGACCGATTGCGTCGTGCCGGGTTGCTCATCTCTTCACGCCTGGGATTAGACGAGACGCTCCAAGCCATCCTGCAGATGGCATTGGAAGTGATCAACGCTCAGTATGGAATCATCCGACTGGTGGATCGAGAGGGCAAAAATCTGATCACCCGTGCGGTAGCAGGCAAGGGACTGCGCCAGCCGCTGACTGAAGCGTTGTCCCTCGACACGGCCAGTATTATGAGCTGGGTGGCAAGACACCGGCAGCCGGTGGTCATCCCAGACCTGAGCCATCCGCCGTGGGCCGAGCTATACTACCCGCTTGACCCGGCGTTACAAATGCGCTCCGAGATTGCAGTGCCCTTGCTCGGCGCCGGCAACCGCCTGGAAGGGGTACTCAACCTGGAGAGTCCGGCCGTGAACGCCTTCAGCCAAGAGGATGGTCATTTGCTTCAGTCTCTGGCGGTGCTGGCTGTCATTGCCATTCAGGAATCGCGTCTGCTGGATGCGTTGCGCCAGGCAGCAGAGTGGTTGCTTCTTATGCCAGTGCAGCAGGTGTTGGAGCGCCTGACTGAGCAAGCTTGCGATCTGTTAAATGCGGCTACCAGTACTATTTGGATCGCTTCAGGGGAACAGCTCGTGCTAAAGGCGACAAGCGCGCCCTCTTCACGCGCGCTGGGACGAGGCACACTTCCGTTGTATGAGAGCTTAACCGGGCAGGCGGTGTTGATCGGCCGTCCCGTCATTGCCGAGGATGTGCGGCATGATCCTCATTTTGCCCGCACAGATCTGGCACAGGCGCACAACTGGCAAAGCGCTTTGATTGTGCCGATCCGATCCGGCGATCAGGGCAAAGTGGTAGGAGCATTTAGCGTTTATCGCACAGCGCCAGATGCCGAGCGTTTCAGCGAATCGGGTTGGGATGAAAAGGTGCTCACTTGTCTCGCCCATTACGCTGCGTTGGCACTGCAAAACGCCGCGCGACAGAGCGCATTGCAGGCTGCACAAGAACAGCATGCGATCGCTGAGACGTTCGCTGCTGTAGGGGATATCGCGGCAAACCTATTACATCAACTGAATAACCAGCTGGGCACTATTCCAGTGCGCGTGCAAGGAATTCAGGACAAGTGTCGTGATGCCCTGGAAAAGGATGCTTATCTGGCAAACAACCTGACGGAGATCGAGCGCAGCGCGAGCCAGGCAATGGCCACGCTGCGCGCGAACCTGGCACATTTGCATCCCATCTCGTTGACCCAGGTGAGGGTGCTGGAATGCGTGCAAGAAGCACTGGCGGTATTACCGCCCGAAGTGTCCGTCCAGATGGATGGATTGGACGCCTTGCCACCGGCTTGGGCTAGCCGGCGCGGCTTGACCATGATCTTCACCAACCTGTTGGAGAACGCGACTGAGGCAATGGAAGGACATGGTACCGTCGTGATCAGTGGCGCATTGGGCCACGACAACCGCATCATCATCGCCGTGCGCGATGACGGGCCGGGCATTCCGCCGGAGTGGCACGATCGCATTTTCGAACTCGAGTTTTCGCGTAAGCCTCCTCAGGAAAAGCGAGCCGGCCGCCTCGGTTTCGGCCTGTGGTGGGTGAAAACATGGGTGCAACGGTTGGGTGGCAGCGTAAGCATCGAAAGCGATGGCCGCCATGGGGCTACCTTCTACCTCACTTTGCCATGTGCGACACCATACGAAATGGAAGGCAGATGACAAACTCCCTTGCTTTGGTGATCGAGGACGATCTTGCGTGGCAGGAGCTGCTGAGCGAGCTGTTGCGTGATCTCGGGCTGAATGTCGAGGTGGCCACCGAACTGGAGTCCGCCGTGGCGCTCATTCGCGCACAGCCCCATCGCCTAGCCGTAGTAGATCTCTCACTGGGAGGGAGTGACCACCGCAATCAGGATGGGCTGCAGGTGCTCGAGGCGTTGCGTCACCACGATCCGGGTTGTGTGAGCATCCTGGTGAGCGGTTTTGCCACGGTGGAGATCGCGGTCGCTGCTTTGAAAGAACACGGCGCGTTCAGCTGTCTGCGCAAGGAAGCGTTCCATCGGGGCGAGTTTCGCGACCTGGTACACCGTGCGCTGGCAAGTTCTCCACCCAGTTTCATTGCAAGTATTGAGAAATCGCAAGCGCCACCGGCGCATGTGTTGCTGGTGGAAGATGATGCCGGATGGCGCAGCATCTTAACTGAGCTGCTTGTCGATGCAGGACACACGGTGCAGGCTGCGAACAGCTTCGGCGAAGCATGGGGATACCTGCGACGTGCGGAATATCAGCTGGCAGTGGTGGACCTCTCGCTGGCACGGGCAAGTGCTCCGTACCATAACCTCGATGGCATGCGATTGCTGGAAGCTTTATATGCGTCCAATATACCTGCCGTTGTTGTCAGCGGCGTGGCAACCCCAGAGGACATCGAATATGCCTATTCCGAGTACCACATCTTTGCCTGTCTGGAAAAGCAAACCTTTGACCGACACGTTTTTCTGCGCACTGTGGCCGAGGTGTTGCAGACATACCATAGTGCCCAAGGGTGCCCATCCCCTTTGACCGCTCGCGAATGGGAAGTGTTGCAACTGTTGGCCCAAGGTTTGAGCAACAAAGAAATCGCGCAGGCACTGGTCATCACCCCTAACACAGTGAAGCGCCATCTGAAATCGATCTTCACTAAACTGGACGTGCACACGCGTGCCGCTGCCGCTGCCTGGGCGACACAAAGGCAGTCGCGACACCGACCTATCTTGCCTCCACCACACGGATCTGCGTAATATATTGTGAAGCGGGACGGCCAACGCGGCTCCCCACAAAGCTCAATCAGTCCCGAGTACATAGAGTAGGAACGGAAAGGCAAAACGTGAAAGTGCCTCGTACAACGTCTTGGCATCCGGCTGGGGGAACTTTGCCACCGCCCATTATGACCTCAGATCCGGATTCCTTCGCCTGGCGTACCTTTAAGTACCGTATTCCTGTGATTGTGGACGAGATCATCGCGCTCAATTCCTTTCCCGATGAGATCAACCGCGACCTGGAAGAACTCAAGCAGGAAATAACAGACGGGAAGATTCGGGGTCTTCGAGAAGTGGCACCGGATATTGATTTTTGGCAAGAGGCATCACGCCCTCACCTAGGGCGTTCGTGGCTGGATGTGCCGTGGTATTGGGCTGAAGCTTTCTTCTATCGGCGTATCTTAGAGGCAACGCGCTATTTTCAGCCAGGAAAGTGGTATCTCTTCGATCCCTATACTGCCAAGAAGCAGACGGAATGGCACCCCGACGCAGCGCCCACCCTGGTGGCAACTGCGTTGGAGCATTTGCCCCCCGCAGGATTCGCCCGCTTTGAAGCACTGCTCTACCACAGTTTGTGGGGCAATCGAGTTGACCTGAGCTACAACGTGGCCGGTGATCTGGCGCGTGCATCACGGCCGGAAGAGGACAGAGCGAATCTGCTGATCGACGATGCGCCCCGTATTTGGGAATATCTGACTCAGAAACCGCGCAATATCCTGGTGCTCATCACCGACAATGCCGGCACCGAACTGCTGATGGATTTAGCTTTGGTGGATTTTCTGCTGAGTCACCAGCTGGTTCAGCAGGTGATCATGCATCTTAAACCGCAGCCTTTCTTTGTCTCAGATGCGATGGTGGACGATGTAAGAGCTGGACTGGAAGCATTACGCCATGGCGATGAGCGCACCGAAGCGCTGCGTGCCCACTTGGTGGATTATCTGCACACTGGTCGCCTTGTGCTGACTACGCATTGGTTTTATGCCAGCAGCCTCTTCTACTTCGAGATGCCCGATGATTTGCGTGTCCAGCTCGCCGCAGCTGATTTTGTGATCTTAAAAGGAGACGTGAACTATCGTCGCGTTTTAGGGGATGCGCACTGGCCCGTGGGCACCCCCTTTGAGCGCATCACAGCCTACTTTCCTGCCCCCTTTGCCAACCTGCGCACGCTGAAGGGCGAGTTGATTGTAGGTATATCCGAGGAGCTGGCCATGCAACTCTCTCAGCTGGAGCCGGATTGGTTGACCAACGGCCGGCGTGGGCTGATTCAAGCTCGTTTGTAGGTCATCCGCTCAATGTTCGTTCTTCGCGGCGTAGATCATCTGCTGTTTCAGTTCCCACAGCTTCTGGCTTAGGGAGACATGATAGGCATGGGGATTGACCAGCCTACGCACACCGGCATCGAGGCGCGTGACATCCGCTTGGCGCACTTCGCGGATGTGACTGATCGGGGGCAGATCGCAGACCAGCTTGCCCTCGCGGAGCACTTCCACCAAGAGGGCCTCGACCCCTTGCACCTCGCTGCGAGGCAATATGCGATACTTGGCCGGTTCGGTGGGATGGCGCAGGATGATCTCCTCCATCGTGCCCGGATCCTCATCCTCTAAACACAGCAAATCTGCAGTGGCTTTGCCACGCGCGTCGTAAATGCGCCATGCCTGCTTATGACCAGGGTTGAGCGTCTTCTCGGGTGTCTCGGAGACTTTAAGCGTCGGGACGAAACGATCGCGATCCCACAGTGCCACCAGCTTGTAGACACCGTCCAGTGCTGCATGGCCTGCCGAGGTGATCAGGCGCGTGCCGACGCCGAACACCAGCCTGCGGATGACATGGTCGGGCTCCAAGCCATAGCGCGGGGCTTCTTCCTGGATTTGGGTGATGATCTGCCAGACCACCAGCTCGTCGAGGTTATTCGACAGCACGATCACCGTATCGGGGAAACCAGCCGCATCCAGCATCTTGGCAGCCTGAATGCTCAGATAGGCCAGGTCACCGGAATCGAGACGGATGCCCAGCGGACGGTGTCCCTTACGACGCAGCTCTTCAAAGACCTTGATGGCATTGGGTAAGCCACTTTGCAAAGTATCGATCGTATCCACCAATAGCAGACAATCATCAGGATACAGATCGGCATAGGCACGAAATGCACCCAGCTCACCTTCACCCAACGCCATGAAAGCTTGTACCATGCTGTGCGCGTGGGTGCCCTTGGGCGGGAAGCCCAGCACATGGGATATACCGGCATTAGAGGTGAAATCTGCACCACCGATGAGCGCCGCGCGTGCCCCGGCAATGGCGCCCCGTTCCTGCGCCCGGCGCACCCCGAACTCGAGCAACAGCTGGCCGCGACCGCTCTCCCGAATGCGGTTCGCCTTGGTGGCGATCAGAATCTGGTAATTCAGCTGGTTGAGCAGCGGTGTTTCCAGGATCTGCGCCATAGCGAGTGGACCGCGCACTACGACCAGAGGAACATGAGGGTGCACCACGCGACCTTCCGGAATGGCACGCATCGAGATGCCCTCAAAATTGCCATGGGCACGCAGCCACGCCAGAAAGTCATCCTGGAAGAGGCGCCGCCCCGTCTGTCCGCAGTGATGGCGCATATATTCCAGGTCTTCGTCTCGGAAGTGTGCTTCCTTCATCCAGTCCAATAGCCAAGCTAAACCGGCATTGATGCAGTACCCCGCCTTGTGCGATCCATAATCTGGATAGCTGCGGAAGAAATGTTCGAATTCGGCCTGTCGCTCGTGTAACCCATAGCGAAAGTACAACTGCGCCATCGTCAGCTGATATTGATCCGTGTAGAGAATACCCTCCGCCGTCAACCGATCCGAGAGTTTCATAGGACAACTCCCCAAAAATCGATAGGATTTCCTTTACGAGTATAGTACTGAGTGACCTTACGCGACAATGCAGCGCAAAGGCGCGGATTCGAACACAGGTAGCAAAGGGTTAAAGGCCGGCCTTGAACGGCAGCTTGCGGCTGACCGAGCCAGCTTTCAGGCGCCCTAGTGCAAATACCAGCGCAGAATGTCTGGTCCGTAGACCATCACGATGAAGCCACTCAGCGCCAGAAATGGCCCATACGGAATAGTGGTGAGGGGCCTATACCGATGTCGCATTACTTGTACGAGGACAATACAGGCGGCCACCAGACCGGCGGAGAAAATCGTCAGCACCAAGGCGAATATCACCCCAGGCAACCCGGTGATCAAACCAACGAACGTCCCCAGCGTCACATCGCCAAACCCAAAGGGTATCTCCTCGCTCGGACGCTTCGCCAGTCGGCCTATGAGGCGGCTGATCGGTGAAGCCAGCACGTACATCGCGTACAACAGCACCAGAGCGACAGCACCGCCTAACACGGCTTGTCGCGCCGTCATATCGCGGTTGAAGAAAGCCCCCACGAGCGCAATGAGCAACGCGGGCACCATCACTGCGTGCTGGATCAGGCGATGTTCCAGGTCGGTGACGGTCACCAACATCAGCACAACGCTGTATAGAGATATCAGTCCGAGTTGAACCGAGAAATCGTAGCGCCACAAGAGGCTTACAAACAGCAAGGGGGTTGCGAGCTCGACCAAGACAGAACGCAAGGCCAAAGGGCGACCACAGCCCAGACATATCTGACGGCCGCTCAGGTAGCCGAGCACAGCGCTCCACGCCAATGGAGCGCGCGGCATCCCACAACGCGAACATAGGGGGGTTGTGCATAACGCTTTATGCCGCGGCAACACATCGGCAGCGTGATTGATCAACATCCCAACCGCCCAGCCGAACAAGGCATAGAACAGGGTTTCAAAGCTCATCGCACGTTTGACTCACACCCAACTGTCACTTAGAATGCTTGGCCATGGCGCTTTATGAGCGGATCAGCCAGGTGGTCAGCTTCACCCTCCTGGGTTTGGTCATCTATTTTATCATCGAATTGCCAACGCGTACCATCGAGCTAGTTTTCCTGGGAACGCCCCTCACGCTTACCGTGTCACAACGTTGGCTCATGGCATTGCTGGTGGGGGGCCTGGCCGGCACCGGCAGCGCTATGGTAGCCAGCGCACATCCGTCAATGGCACCTCATCGTTCGGGTTATCTCCAGACTTTCATGCTACTGCCTGCCCTGCTGGTCATCCTGATCATCCTTGTGCTGCCTCTGTTGGTCACTGACATACTCTGGTGGGTGGCGGGAATCTGGTTCAGTGGCTGTCTGTTGTGGCTCACCATCCTCGCTGAATACCACACGATCGACCCGCGCGATCGGTGGTACGAACTCTCCCACTTCTGGCTCAACCTGGTGGGGTTTGGGGTTGCCTTTGGCTTCTTCGTGCTTATCTATCAGACGCGGATGCGCAGTATTGTCACGGGCACCGCAATGGCGCTGGTAGGGGGGTTGCTGGCGGCTGCGCTTCTGCGCACTGGACCGGAACAGACCGGCCGCACCTGGCTGTATGCCGGTGTCAACGCACTGGTAATGGCTCAGGCCATCTGGGCTTTCAACTACTGGCGTATCGCCCCTCTCACAGCCGGGTTCTGGCTGCTTCTGATTTTTTATTTGTTTGTTGGTCTGGCACAACAACAGATTTTAGGACGGCTAACCCGACAGGCACTTATTGAGTTCGCGAGCATTGCTGCCATTGGCCTGATCGCGATTATGACGTTTGCCCCATAACACGATCTATGCCTCTCGAATAATGCGCAACACCTCATCGCGCTTCTGTTCCATCAGCTCTGCCGACCTGGCTTCTAAGTTCAGACGCAGCAGCGGTTCCGTATTGGACGGTCGCACATTGAAGTGCCAGTCCGGATAGATTACCGAGATACCATCTAACCAGTGAATTTCCGCGTCTCGATAGACTTCGGCCAGTCGTTGCATTTTGGCCATCGGATCTCCGACAATCCGCGTGTTGATCTCACCCGATATGTGGTATTTTGCTTCCAACTCTTGCAACCAGGTGGACAGTCGCACCCCCTCCCGTGACAGCATCTCTAACACAACCAGCGAAGGCACGATACCCGAATCGGCATAGAAGAAGTCACGGAAGTAATAGTGTCCGGTCACCTCACCGGCGAAGACGGCGCCTTCATCGGCCATACGTCGCTTGATGAAAGCATGTCCCACGCGCTCCATCAGAGGAATACCGCCTGCAGCGCGGATCATCTCGGGCACAGCCCATGAGGCGCGCACGTCATAGATGATCTTCGAGCCCGGATACTTGGCGAGGAAATAGCGAGCCATCAGGGCGGTGAGAAAATCTCCCGGAACAAACTCTCCCCTATCATCAATCGTGAAGAAGCGGTCACCGTCGCCGTCAAAAGCAAAGCCGATGTCGGCACCTTCATCCACCACACGTTGTTGAAGCTCGGCACGATTCTCAGGTTGCAGCGGGTCCAACCCATGATTGGGCAGGTTGCCATCTGGTTCGAGATACATGCCCGTCAGCCGGACGGGCAAATGGGCATACACACGCTGCAATATGGGACCTACCATCCCGTTACAGGTATCCGCAATCACATGTAAGGGCTTCAGTATGGAGACGTCAACCAAACTGAGCACTTTTTCGACGAACTGTTCACTCAGATCCTGGAACATAAGAGTCCCACGCCGATGGGTTGGAGCGTATGCATCGCGCTCGATGATGCGACGCAAGTCCTGGATGCCTTCGTCGCCACTCAGGAGATAAGGCATACAGCGCACCATTTTGAAGCCATTGTACTCTTTGGGATTGTGTGAGGCGGTGACCATGATGCCCGCCTCTTCCAGGGCCGCGCATGCATAATAGTACTGGTCAGTGCTGACCATGCCGATATCGATCACATCGGCTCCTTGATCCATCAGCCCCTTGGTGAGCGCCCCAAACAAGGCAGGACCGGAGAGACGCATATCGCGCCCTACGATCACCTTGTCCACCTGCAAGAGGGTCACATAGGCACGCCCCAGTGCGTAGGCGACCTCCTCATTCAGTTCATCCGGATAGATGCCACGGATATCGTATGCCTTAAATATAGAGGGATTCACGTGCATTTGGATTCACCTTCGCCGCAGAAGCAAACTATGGTCTGAATAGACCCTCCACTGGACGCTTGTCAGCCCAGCATACTCCTCGCTTTCACTGCCCCCAACCGGACACTACTCGCGGAAAAAGGTCTCAATCCGCGTCTGGTCATCCTCGGATGGGAATGCCTCGATGAAATTGATGCGATGCCACGGGAACATAAAGCGTGTACAGCTCGGCTCGATAAACACCAGATTCTTCCCATCACGTGCGCGCGGATTGGTACAGAGGATATAATTCGCATGAGGATCGGGCAAGGCGTCCATCTCAGCCATAATGGGATCGCTGCCTTGCAAGTGGATCAGGACCGTAAATGCCATAAACTCAACCTCCGTGGTTTAGGAGTTTCTCTCAAAGTACCTCAATTCGAATAGGGAGACTGCCAATCTGAAGCTGGTCACCATCGTGAACTACTTCAGGTAGATATGGGGTGAGTCGCCTGCCGTTCAGATACGTACCGTTAATGCTGGCGAGGTCCTCCATAATGATCAATCCTCGACGTGAGGAGAGACGCGCGTGGCGTCGTGATACCCCCTTCTCCAGGCCACCATAGGGTGCCAGGTCGATTTCAGGAAACATTTGGCTGGTGGGATCAGAGCGGCCGATGATCAACTTCTTGTCAAGCGTGACTTCAATACTCTGGTCGGGTTCCGCACCAATGTGTAGGCGCACGGTCAAGAGCGGTCTCGACTGTGCAGTGGATTCGACCTCCTCTGTTGTAATCTCAAGTGAAGTCCCGTCATCAACCCATTCCTTAGGGGGCAGCAAAGTGCCGCACTCACTACATATCAGAGTATTTGCAACGAACCTGGCATGGCAACTGGGACATTCAATCATGGCCCCTACCTCGCGAAGTCAGCGACAGCGCTCGTGTGCCGTAATGGATCTTCTTCCGGCCCTCAGGGGATAACGCTCCTGTGCGCGCCAGCTGGCCTGCTTCCAGCATCGCCACACGTGCGAGCTCCGTCTCACCAATAGCTGCCCATCGACTGGCCATGGTTTCCAGGCGCTGAGTAGCAGCGTCGATCCGACCTGCTTCCAAGTCGGCGATTGCCCTTTCATGCATCTTAAATAAAACAACCCGGGTGAGAGCATTGGGTATAGCGGCCGGTATCTTGGAGCTGGAGACACGTGGCGCGTTGGGATCATCCGGCGAGAATCCTTCAACGTTCAACGTGATCTGTTCGTGACATAATTTGTCCGGTTCGATGCCGCCTAGTGCTACGATCTCTAAATTTAGGGAAGCGATCATCTGAACACCAGGTTTGAGATCGCGGATGCGGAATTCCATTAGGAGCTCACGTTCAGAACCTCTACTCAGCAGTCCCAACCCGGCTGTATAACCTCGATCCGCGGTGGCAATGGCCACCCTCTGTATTTCAGGTGTGATCTGAAATACCTCGTGCAAATCCACCGACGGCCCTGACAAGACGTGCAACCGTGTCTGAGGCGAAACAACTCCGGATAAAAGATTGATAATTTGCTCAAACGCTTCTGACACTTTGCGCGGCGAATCGATGTAAATAGAACGTCCGCCGGAAAGAGCTGCCATCTGATCAAGAAGAGCTTCGTTCCAGTCTTCGCCAAGGCCCATCAAGCTCATGCTAACTTGATTTTGGCCGGCCCACTTTGCCATTTCCAGGCAACCTTGTTCATCACCATATGTATGCCCATCTGTCAACAGGATGAGATGATTAAGTGAGTGCTCACTCTTGCCGTGTATCACTTCTCGTACACCGGCTCCCAGCCCTTGCAGCAGCTCTGTGCCGCCAGCCGGTTGAATGGTGCTCACCATTGCCTTAACCCTGGCGCGATCTATGTTTCTCTGGTGGGATAGTAATACCTCAGCACGATCGTTAAACACCACGATGCTTAAGACATCGTCAGAGGAGAGGTGGTCGACAATGCGCTGAACTGCCTCCCGAACAGCTTGGAGTCGGATACCGCTCATAGAAGTGCTGCGATCCAAAACAAGGCAAAGGTTCAATGGCATCCGCTCATATGACAGGTCCTGTCGCAATGCCACATTCAGGAGCACATAATAGGCCTGTTCTTCCGCACGTGCCGGCAAATATTCGTGACTTCTGATCGCACGGAGACGAAGTACTGATCCAGTTCGTTCAACAGGCTGAGTTCCGGGGTCACTTCTACGCGGAATGGATATCATGCGGACACCTACTCTCCTATGCCTCTCCAGATTATCTAGCCAGTTGGTCTCCCGGCATTCGTCATCTCATCCTTCGTTGCACACGGCGAGAATCAAAGTAATGTTGTCCTCACCACCGCGCTCGTTCGCTACAGTGATGAGCTTGCCCACGGCAGATTGTGCGTCGGACTCGCTCATGAGCACCTTTGCAATCTCTGGGTCGGACATTTTTGCCCACAAACCATCACTACACAGCAACAAGCAGCTGCCATCGAGGAATGACTCAGTATGCGTGTCTACTTCTATCGTGCTGCTATGACCAACAGCCCGGTATAGAATATTACGATGGCTTATCATCTCTTCGGGGCTAGTTTGGCCGGTCTCAACGAGCCTAGCTGCGAGCGAGTGATCTCGGGTAATGCGCCGCAGGTTGCCATTTTCGAGCAAGTACGCTCGACTGTCTCCCACGTGGGCCAGATAAACTTTCTGTTCGAGCACCAATGCCATGGTCAAGGTTGTGCCGGCGTGAGGGAGGCTGCGATACACAGCTTCGTTGGCGACTTGCACCGCGCGCACCAGAGTCTCATGGAGGGAGTAACGCTGAGCTCCTACCACTTCGGGCGAGAGGTAAGGCAGTATAGCATCCTGCATCACACAGGCAGCAGCAGTGCGAACCGCCAGTGTACTTGCCCGATCTCCATCCGCGTGTCCACCCATCCCGTCGGCCAGAATGAGCAAGGCAATCATTGCCTGACCGTCGTTTTCCCGATAGCTCAAATCCAGCACCAACCATGCGTCTTCATTGTGCTGCCGCACCCGCCCCACATGAGAGTCTCGGACAATGGTTAATCCGCGTGATGCAGTTCGCACCAACGCAGGTCTCAACTCGCTGGATCCCCCTTGAGGGGTCCTGCGTCTGATAGGAATGGTGCCATATTCCCCATAGGGGGTGATAGCGTCTGGAGAAGAGGGGCTCATTTTATATCAGAATCTCTTTTCTTGGCTCTGGCACATTCCAGATATGCGACTGGAAGTTCGGCATAGAGAAAGAGATGTTACGCACTCCTCATGCCAAATGGTGGTCTATGCAGGGAGTGCATACACGCTGTGATCATTGGAGCCCACATAGACCGTCTCTTCATACACACAGGGCGACGAGGGCACGGGCCCTCCTGTCTTGAACCGCCATTGCTCTTTGCCTGTCTTTCGGTTTATGCTGATGAGGTCCCCTCCCAACGTGCTGATGTATACACTCTTGTCCGTCACAGCCGGGGTGGAGACTACCTGACTACCCGTATTGAACTTCCAAACCAAACGACCGTTGCCAAGCTCCAGCGCATAGAGATAACCATCCACCGAACCAATGTACACAACCTCATCCATAATCCGAGGTGACCCGACCACCGCGTGGTTGGTACGGAAACGCCATACAGCCCAGCCGGAACGCTCATCCAGAGCGTAGACGTTCCAATCCATTGACCCAAAGATAACCAGGCCGCCATGTAGGACCGGGCTGGAAATGACGTTGCGATTGGTGCGAAACTTCCAGCGTTGACGCCCTGTTTGCAAGTCGATGGCATACAAGTGATAGTCGTCACTGCCCACATATACCATCTCGTCCCCTACCGCCGGTGAGGACCGGACTGTTTCAAGTGCCTCAAAACGCCATACCACTTGGCCGTTGTGGGCATTCACCGCGTAAAGACGCCGATCATCAGATCCGAAGAAGGCATGTTCCAATTCCACCCGGGCGGATGAGCGGATACGTCCTTCGGTGGGGCAGGTCCATAGAATACGACCTGAGCGAACCGAAACGGCGTAGAAGACACGATCCTCCGAACCGAACAGGATACGGTCCTTCCAGATACAGGGCGTCGCGGCAATGCCTCCTTCAGTGGCATATTTCCACAGGAACTCCCCTGTCCCAGCGTTCAACGCATATAAATTATTGTCATAACATCCCACATAGAGAACCCCGTCCACGACTACGGGGGATGAACGCACCTCATCTTCGCAACGAAACCGCCATATAGGCACAATGGATTCGCTCGCCACGGCCACGACACCTTGGCCAGCTTGCGGCTCGGCAGAGGATATTGTCATGCCCGAGCGATTCTCAACGGATGCGGAGGACTGGAGGGAGGCCAATGTCGCAGCCGGAGCTTCTGAGGGGGCATAACAGCGCAACAGGGCTGTTTTCATTTCCTCAGCAGTGCTGTAACGCGCTATTGGATCGTATTCCAGCGCCTTCATAACTATAGCCTCTAACTCCTTGGATACCGAAGGATTCACATGGCTGGGTGGCTCTTCGGCAAAGCTGAAAGGCGGATGCAAACGTGGATCGCGGCGCGTCAACAGATGGTGCATGGTGGCACCGAGCGCGTAGATGTCCCCCTGTGGGCTGGCAATACCGCGGTACTGTTCGGGGGGCGAATAGCCCTCTGTCCCGATCATCGTACCCTTGTCCCCCACATTGATCGTGCGTGCGATGCCAAAGTCAATCAGCACAATGCGGTTGGAGGAGCGCACCATAATGTTAGAAGGTTTCAGGTCACGGAACACAATGGGGGGATCATGGTCGTGAAGGTAGGTCAACACATCACAGATCTGGATAGCCCAGTCCACGACGCGTTTGGCTGGAAGCGGCGTGCGGACTACACGCAGCACTGCCTCAAGATCCAATCCCTCCACAAACTCCAGCACAAGATAGTGACGGCCTTCATAGGTGAAATAATCGTGTATTTTGGGGATAGAAGGGTGACTCAGCGTAGCCAGAATATTCGCTTCCCGCTCGAAAATCTGGGCGGCGAGGCGACGTTTAGACGGATCGCTCGTGTTGACGATCATCTCTTTCAACGCGCACAGACGTTGCGCAGCTTGGAAATGTTTGTCACGTACCTGATAGACTGCCCCCATACCTCCCAAGCCGATCACCTTGATGATCTGATAGCGCCCTTGCAGAATGGTACCAGGGGGCAATGTGCTTACTGCCTTGTGCTGTCTACTTTGCTCGGGCTGGAGCTTGAGGGTTTCCATTAAACTCACTTCTCTTGTGCAGGCTGCGGTTTGGTCACTACATAAACATTATACTATTGCTATTTGGTCGCGTCAATGCGTTTTGTTCCAAGGATCCGTAGCGACTGAGCGGGTGACAATGTCAAGGTACCGAGCTAAGCGGAAATTTGACAAGTATATCCATATAGGGTATAAAAACCTTTTGCAAATGCAAAAGGTTTTTGCCGGCTGGCCGGCATTTATGGTATTGAGGGTGTTGAAAAAGTCCTGTGGCTACCCTCTGGCCACTCAGATTTTCGTAGGAAAATAGGCTGATAAAATGGGTAACTC
>JBMFPH010000041.1:0-19050 GCA_049969215.1 Anaerolineae bacterium
GTATAGGTCGGGAACGGTGTGTAGGTCGGCAGGGGCGTGTAGGTCGGCAAGGGAGTATACGTCGGTGGCGGAGTGGGCGTCTCGGTCGCCATCGGTGTGAACGTGGCGGTGGATGTAGGAGTACCGGTCGGCGATGGAATGGGTGTGGCGGTCGGTATGGGCCTGGGCGGAATGCGTGCCAGGAGATCACGTGCCAGATTGATCGGGCGTACTTGGATAACTTTTTTCCCATCACTCCTGGTCTCTACAGCACTGGGTACACCGATCACCTGGCCATCCTGATCGACTGCAATGCCGCTGGAGGTTCCCATTCCTCCTCGTTCTGCGACTACAATCCAAGCGAGTGCCTCCCCTTCCAGTTTAAGTGCTTCCACTGCCCCTCTTTTCACCGTAACGGTGAGGTTCTTCACCTCATCCAATGTTTGCCTTGGCCCCCAACTGTAACCCCAAATGAGAAGAGTATCCTGGAGCCGCACCGTATCCGAATCGCCGATTTCGGCAGCGATCAGTTCCGGTGGCTCGGGAAGAGGGTTACCCATCCCATCCTTGGCGATCTGCAATAGCACCAGGCCAAGGTCATCGTCCGCCGAGTGAATTTCCGCCTGATACCAGAACTCAGGCGGAGTGTCCTGACGTGCACCGTTAATCCCGACGTAAATCGTCTCGGCGCCTTCAATCACATGCTGATTGGTCAGCACATATCCCCGCGCATCTACAACGCTGCCCGCACCAAAACGGACCCGTTGCCCCGCACTGACCGTTGCGATTAACGCACACGCGCGACGGTTTGTCTCGTGTTGTCTTTCGGGCACGAGAACAAACTGTGGTGCAACAGCGCGCGCTAGACCTGAGGCCGGCACCCCGAGGAGGAGATTCATCATCAATCCACATAGAGGAAGAGCAGCTATGACTGCGAGGAATTTTTTCAAAGCAGGCTCCTTTGCGCATTGCTATGCTCATGGCAGAAGAGTACAAAATACATCTTCATTGACAAAGAAACGCCCGCGCTTACGAGTTTCGCGGGCGTAGCGGAGTAACGCTCAGCTCAGATAATCTCGCAGCTGGCGACTGCGGCGTGGATGGCGCAACTTGCGCAGCGCCTGTCCCTCGATCTGACGGATGCGCTCGCGTGTAAGGCCGAATTTCTTGCCCACCTCTTCCAGCGTGTAGCTGCGACCGTTCTGCAAGCCAAAGCGCAGACGCAGGATGCGCGCCTCGCGCGGCGTCAGCGTGGCCAGCACTTCCTCGAGCTTCTCCTGAAGCATATGATGATATGCCACCTCAGGAGGCGTAGGAGCATCCACGTCCTCGATGAAGTTGCCCAGCTCGCTATCTTCTTCTTCCCCCACCGGTCGCTCAAGGCTTACTGGATGGCGGCTCACCCGCAGCATCCAACGCACCTTGGCAGGTTCAAGCTCCATCTCAGCAGCCAGCTCCTCCGGGGTCGGTTTGCGCCCCCATACTTGCTCGAGCTGACGCGACACTTGGTGCAGCTTGCGCAGGCGGTCGCTCATGTGCACTGGCACGCGGATTGTGCGTCCTTGATCGGCCAGGGCGCGCGTAATGGCCTGGCGGATCCACCAGGTCGCATAGGTGCTGAACTTGTAGCCACGGCGGTAATCAAACTTTTCTACTGCTTTCATAAGGCCGAGGTTGCCCTCCTGAATCAAATCAGAGAAAGGGACTCCTTGGCCCATGTACTTTTTGGCAATACTCACCACCAAGCGCGTGTTGGCGCGGATCAGGTGATCGCGTGCCTGCTGGCCCTGCGCAACCTCGCGGCGCAGACGCGCCGCCTCCTCCTCGGTGTATCCCCCTTTAGCTAGGAGTCGTTGGGCGCGGCGGCCACGCTCGAGACGCTTGGCCAATGTCGTCTCCTCTTCAGGGGTCAACAAGGGCACACGCGCCATTTCCTTAAGATAAAGGCTAATCGTATCGTCCGCCGCGATGCCGTCCAGATCAAAAGGCTCCATTTCCATCGAGACCTCTATGGGCTCATCAGATAGGCTACTCATCTGGCGCAGCTCTCGCTCTTCCTCGGCCTCTTCCGCGTCGTTGTAGACCTCGACACCCATTTCGTGCAATTTGATAAACAGCTCCTCCAACTGGTCGAGGTTCTCCTCGGCCTCCGGGAAAACGCTGAGCAAATCATCGGTAGTGAGATATTCCTGTTTCAAGCCCTTGCGAATCAACATTTCGATTTGCTGATCCACATTGGTTTTCGTCATCTCTTCTGCCATATTCCAGCACACCCCACGGCTTATGTGTTATGGTAAACAGAGCCAGGCAGGGTCGCGACGCGCCATTGCCTGGCTTCTGGTTTGCACACAATTTGCTCTCTTTTGCTTATACTTATAGAAACATACATTAATACTCCGCTATTATAACACAGAAAAGTTTCTATGTCAATCCCCGCAAAAAATTTTCATTTTGAAAAAAAGCGCTTGATCGCCGCGCTTCGGATCCTATCCTTATTTGCCCGGACACGGAGGAAGAACCTCACGTGGGAGAGTCCCCCACAACTTTTCTGCATACCAGGGGATAACGGAGGAAGCTATCCCTATGTGCGCTTGCGCGTGTAACGGGCGATGAAATTGTACGGGGAGGGCAGCGGAATCTGACTCACCGCATCTAACTGCGCCAGTTCCTCTGCCGTGAGTGCCCAACCCACGCTGCCCAAATTCTCCTCCAGCTGTTCCAAGGTGCGCGCACCGATGATCGGCGCGGTCACACCCGGCTGTTGCAGCAACCAGTTTAAGGCAACCTGCGCCGGGGTCTTGGCACGCGCCGCTGCGACCTCGCGCAGCGCATCAACGATACGCCACGTGCGTTCGCTTTCGCGCTGTTCTGGCAGATCATCCCAGCGGTCTGCGCGACCAACACGGCTATCGGGAGGTGGCGGCTCACCACGACGATATTTGCCGCTCAACCAACCGCCTGCTAACGGTGACCAACAGATGACCCCAATCCCCTCCTCACGGCATAATGGCAGAAGTTCCCACTCGGTGCTGCGCACCAGCAAGCTGTATTCAGGCTGTAGGCAGTCGAAACGTGCCCAGCCGTGCTGGGTGCTCAGCATGATGGCACGCATCAGCTGGGAAGGCGCATAGTTGGAGGCGCCCAGATAGCGCACTTTTCCGGCGCGCACCAGGTCATCCAGCGTGCGCAGCGTCTCCTCCAGGGGCGTGGAAGCATCCCAGCAGTGCGTCTGGTACAGGTCGACATAGTCGGTCTGCAGGCGGCGCAAGCTAGCATCGATCTGCTCCATGATGTGCTTGCGTGATAAGCCGGTGTCGTTGGGGCCGTCACCCGTGGGGAAGAAAACCTTAGTCGCGATCACCAGCTGGGAACGATTGCCTCGCTTCTTGAGCCAGTTGCCGAGCATCGTCTCGGACATCCCTTTGTTGTAGATGTTGGATGTGTCGAAGAAATTGCCCCCGGCCGCAACGAAGCGATCCGCCAGGGCATAAGCGGTCGGTTCGTCCGCACCCCAACCGAAGGTTTGTGTGCCCAGACAAAGCTCGGAGACTTTGAGGCCGGTGCGACCTAGAAAACGATATTGCATCGTGTCCCTCCACTCTTCTTTCTTTTATAGCGTGATCACAGGCTATGTGCCCCGTGTGCTTAACTCGTGCAGCTGGTCAAAAACGGGTACCAGGGCATCATACGCTGCCAGGAAGATGGGATAGAGGCGCTCGTATGTCGCTTGGGCATCTGGGCTGGGAGTGTGGCGATCGACAATCTCGATTAGTTCGTTGACAATGCTGAAATCGCGAAAGATACCCACCCCAACGCCGGCGGCAATTGCAGCGCCCAGCGAGGTTGCCTCCTCGAGCAGGCGCGGCCGCAGAACGGGTCGCCCGTAGACATCGGCGAGTATCTGCCGCCATAGTTTTCCCTTGGCCCCTCCGCCGATCACGGTCACCTCTTCGATGCGCGCTCCCGCTTCCAAGAAAGAAAGCAGGATGGTGCGCAAGTTCATGCTGATGCCCTCCAACACCGCACGGATCATATCAGCACGCGTGTGGGTGATCTGCAAGCCGACGAAACCGCCGCGCGCCTTAGGGTTCCAGTGTGGGCTGCGCTCACCCTGGAGATAAGGCAGGAAGATCAGTCCGTGCGCACCCGGTGGGCTCTGTTCTGCCCGTTGATTCATCACCTCGTATACATCCATGCGCCTCTGTTCCGCTTCCTTCGCCTCATACCAACAGACCTGTCGCCGTAGCCACTGGTAGGAACCACCAGCCGCTTGCATCGTGCCACAGGGCAGAAACATGCCGGGCACCATGTGCGCCCAATTGAAAATGCGACGGCCTGCATCGTAGATCGGACGTGGGCTGGCAAAGGAAATCCATGACGAGGCACCAATGTAGTTGTAAGCAGGGCCCTCCACAATCGCGCCCGCACCCACTGCTGCGCTGGCACCATCCCCGCCTCCGATCACCACAGGGACGCCGGGCACCAGGCCAAGCGCTTCAGCTGCCGTGCCAGTCAGTTCACCCACCACGTCGGTGGAATCGTGCACCTCAGGCAACAATCGTTCGTCCAGCTGCACTGCGTCCAGAATCTCGTGTGACCAGCATCCCTCCTCAAGATAGTACAGATTCATTCCACTGGCATCCGAGCGGTCGGTGGCGAAGGCACCTGTCATGCGCATGGCAACGAAGTCCTTCACATGCAGGAACTTGTGCGCCTGGGCAAACACGTCCGGCTCGTGATCGCGCACCCACATAATCTTGGCACCGCTGTAAGTGGGGCTGATACGGTGGCCAGTAATGCGGTAGACATGTTCCTCGCCCAACGCAGCGGCCAAGCGCTCTGCCTGTTCCACCGCGCGTTGGTCAGCCCAGATGATACAGCGTCGCAGCGGTCGCCCTGTCGCGTCCACCGGCAGGCAGCCCATCATCTGACCGCTGAAGCCGATCACGGCCACATCTTGGGGTGCGACGCGTGCATCCGCCAGCAGCTTCTGAGTTGTCTCAATCACGGCGCGCCACCATTCTTCCGGATCTTGTTCCGCCCAGTGCCCGTATGGGTGCGCCGTCTCATAGCTGCTAAAAGCGCTGGCCAACATGGTGCCTTCGTCGTCAAAAAGGGTGGCTTTATTGCCGGTGGTACCTAAATCGTGAGCTAGAATATAGCGCTTCATTCGAAGACCTCACTTTACGGAAGGAAGACCTCGCTTGCGCAATGTGTTTATTTGATAGCGCCGACGATCAGACCGCGCGTGATGTAGCGCTCGATCAATAGGGCGATCACAATCATCGGGGCGATGGTGAGCAAGGATAGCGCCGAAAGGAACCACCATTGTGGGCCATAGGACTGGCTACCCGCACCTGCGACGAACATAGGCATCGTAGTGGCACGACTGAAAGTTAGCATCAGAGCGAACAGGTAGTCGTTCCATGAGAACATCATACAGAACAGGAAGGTCGCGATCAGGCCCGGTGAAGAGAGCGGCAAGACAATCAACCGAAACGCTTGCAAGCGCGAGGCGCCATCAATCAGAGCACTTTCTTCCAAGTCGCGGGGCAAGTTGGCGAAGAAGTCGCGCATAATCCAGACGGCAAAGGGCAGGTTGAACACAGTGTAGATCAAAATCATGCCGGCGTGGGTGTCCACCAGCCCCAGCACGCGGTACATAATCAGATATGGCAAGATCACCACCACAGGTGGGAGCATACGTTGGGAGATGATCCAGAAGGCAATGTCATTGTTACGCCACTTGAGCACGGGCACAAAGTAGTTGAAACGGGTGAGTGCATAGCCGGCCAGCGAGCCAAGGGCAACAGCTAGAGCCGCGCTGGAGGGCGCCATGACCGCACTGTTGAGCCAACTGCGCACCACCTGGTTCTGCATAGGCCCAACCAGCAGGTACTTCCACGCATTGAGCGTGGGTTGAAAATCAATCCATGGGAAGTAAGTTGGCCCTTGGAAGACAGCAACCGGCAGCTTCACCGAGGTGATCACCAACCAGTAGATGGGGAAGAGACAGATGATCGTCCATATCGCCAAGAGCAGGTAGGTGATCCCCAATTTGATACGTCGTGTCTGTCGTATGGTCATTTGCATCGCTACACCTCACTCGGCTGCCTGTATGGCGCGTTGTCGTACTAATTTCAAGAACAAAGTCGAGCTGATCACCACCATAATCAGCAGAGAGTAGGCAATTGCCGAGGCATATCCCAGGTTGCCGTTTTTCATCCCCACCAGATAGGCATACAGGGTGACCGGTTCGGTAGCCGTTCCGGGCCCGCCGCCAGTCATCACGGTGACGATGTCGAACAACTTGAATGCTTCCAGCGCCCGAATCAGGATGACGGTGACCGAGACCGGTGCCAGCATGGGGAAGGTGATATGACGGAATATCTGCCAATCATTCGCACCGTCTACACGGGCCGCCTCATAGACTTCGGGTGGAAGGGACTGCAGACCGGCGAGCAACACGATCATCATGAACGGTGTCCATTCCCACGTATCCACCAGAATCAGGGAAGGTAACGCCAGCGAGGGGTTGCTGAACCAAGGCACCTGGGGGCCGCCAAGCAGTTTGATAATGTGATTGACGGGCCCCTGTCCCTCATTAAACAGCATGCGGCCGGCATAAGCCACTGCAGCAGGAGTTAACATCATCGGCATCAGGAAGACCACACGAAAGAAGCGGCGAAACCGGATGTCTTGGTTGAGCAATAGGGCCACACCCAGGCCCACCAAGTACTCCACCGACACCGCACCCACGACAAAGGTGAGCGTGACGCGTGCCGTGTTCCAGAAACGGGCATCGTTGACCAACGTGATAAAATTCTCCAGGCCGATGAAGCGCACACCACCTGTCAGCCGGCTCAGATCCCAGCTTAGAAAAGCGAGCACCAAGGAAAAGAACAGAGGGAAGAGTGAAAAGATCAGGATGAGAATCACGGCCGGCAATAGGAAGATGTGCTTGCTAGGATCGGAAGAGACGCGCGCGGCGCGTGCCGTTTCCGTTTCATGCGGGGCAGATACCTTGGCCAGCTGGCCAGCTAGATTAGTAGACATAGATATCCTCGCCTATCCAACATATTTGTGACAACTTCTTAACCCGCCGGTTCGACGGGTAAACACATTCCCCCTCCCTCGAGAGGAAGGGGGAATGAGCATTGGCGTTTTACCCACTTGGGAGATACACGGGCGTTCCGACCTCGTTATTCGGTGGGCAGACCCAGCATCTCCCGATACTGCTTCTTCTGCTGCTCGCGGCCCAGGCGATCGGTGATGGCATTCCACTGCTTGGCCACCTCGTCCAGCGCGGTCTGCGGATCAACCTCACCGGCGACAGCGCGTGCCAGCTGGGTGTCGAGCGCGTCGAAGTACTCCGCAGCGCCGGTGATGCGCAGGTCAACCACGGCATTGGGATGGTTGATGATGTCGCGCACGGCGTTGAGGTATTCCTGAGCCTCTTGCTCGGTCATGCCGATCTTCAGCCAGGGCTCCAGGTTGTTCAAGTCGCTGAAGAAGTGCGGGTTGACACCCGAGCCGGGGTAGGTCACGAGCAGCTGGCTCATGTTCTGGCTGCCCATAAAGGCGGCAAAGTCGAAGGCACATTCGGGGTTCTTGGTCGTCTTGGTGACCGACTGCACCCAACCACCGAAGGCAAGGAAAGGTGCCTGGTTGAGGTTGCCTGTCTCCTTGGTGGCGTCGACCCACTCGCCACGACGGCTATCCCAGTACTTCTCCGTGCCGGGCTCAAGTGCAGAACCCCACTTGCCTACCACGACGGAGGAGTTCACGTCGGCGGCCAGCGGACCCACATCGCCCCAGTCGATCGCCAGCACCAGCTTGCCAGCCGGGAAGTTACCGCGGATGTCACCTACGTCCCAGTTGATCACGTCGGGCGGGCCCACTTTGGCAAGCGATACGTACAGCTTCAACCCTTCGACGAAACCAGGATTGTTGATCCGTGGTTCCATCGTGTCCGGATCGAAGAAGTAGGCAGGGTCATCAGGTGCTTTGGCGAAAGCAGCAGCCACGCCCAGATAGGTCCAATAGGACTGTGCCTTGCGCTTGAAGGCGGTGCCGGCGCCCCAGATAACCTGGCCATCGATCTCCTTGCCATTGAAGAACTCGGCGACATCGTAGTACTGCTTCCAGGTGTTAGGCGGAGCAGGCAGGTCATAGCCGTACTTGGCCTTGAACTCGGCCTGCCACTTGGGGTCGGTCAGCAGGTCACGGCGATAATACATCATGTGGGCATCACCGTCATAGGGCAGTCCGTAGACCTTGCCGCCCCAGGACAGGATGCGGTCGCGATAAGTGGGGATCAAATAGCCATAGCCGACCTGATCCTGCACCTTCTGCGGCACTTCTAGGACGTAACCGGGCCCCATAATGTCACCAGCCCAGTCGGAGGCGTAGATGATGATGTCAAACGGGCTGGCGCCGGAGATAAAGCCGGTGCGAATCTTCTCAAACAGGTCGCCGAAGGGGAACTCCTGCACCTCCACCGTGCCGCCTGTCTTGGCGCCCCACTGCTGCCAGAAATTCTGCACCGGGCTGGCAATCTGCGGACCAACCTGCGTGCCAACGACCAAGTTGACACCAGTGCAGTCGATTTCGCCGATGCCGTTCGGGAACAGGTTATTCGGGTCGGCCAGCTTGGTCTGGGCATCTGGCGGAGCCGGTTGTTATGCCGGGGGTGCTGCAAGCTCCTGTGGTGCCGCCAATCCGGCCAGCATCGAAAGGATTGCGAGTAAACCCAGGACATGCGAAAGCTTTACCTTCATCGTTAAACCTCCTCTGTGAGTACCAGTTGATCCATCTCAACTGCTTTGCTCCGGTTAAATGTCCTGAAAATGCACCATTGGGAAGAATCTGCACAGGTGGCCGCGCTACACCTGCTAGCTGGCCTGCGATGATAGAGATTATCTGCGGCCAGCGAGTTTCCCGTTTTCTCTACATGCATGCGCGGCACAGGTGCTCTTGCTTCTTTGCCTCACCTCCTTCCTCGACTTGTTCTATTGCCGAACAAGGCGTCCCTGATGAAAGAGCTCGTCATTTTATACAATTTCTATTATAGCATAAACTAGAAAGCGGGGCAAGTTGTGCAGGTTGTGTGATGAGGGAAAGGATGTGCTTCACCAAGCGAGAGGGTTTTGTAGCTCGGTCCAGATATGGTTGAGGCGCGGAGCCGGTTGACGAACCCACACATATGAGGAAGTTGATCCCCCATACGCTCGGATCACGCGGTGGCAGGCACGGCTTCGATTGCCAGCGCAGCGCGCAGCCAGCTCCCCAGCTGCGTCAGTGTCACCGGCTCCTGGCTGCCGCGTGCCATGTCACGTACTGTCGCCATGCCGGCTTGTACCTCTTCCTCTCCCATGATAACCACATATGCTACCCGGATGCGGTCGGCATGTTTCAGCTGGGCTTTCAAGCTACGGTCACCGAACGCCAGCACGCTGCGGATGCCCTCATCGCGCAGCTGCTCCACCAGGCGCACCGCCGTCAACTTGGCCGTCTCACCCAGATAGCACACCATCACCTGTGGTGTTACCTCCTCCGGCACTGGCAGATTCAGCTGTTGCATTGCCAGGACGATGCGCTCGATACCACTACCAAAGCCGATGCCCGGTGTGGGTGGCCCACCCAGCTCGGCGATCAACCCATCGTAACGGCCACCTCCGCAAATGGTGTCTTGTGCTCCCAGTCCAGATGCTTTGATCTCGAAGACGGTCTTGGTATAGTAGTCTAACCCACGCACAATGCGATAATTGATCCGATAGGGGCGTTCCAGCACGTCCAGATAGCGACGCAGCCGAGCAAAGTGCTCGGCACACTCGGCACAGAGGTGCTCGATGATGTGCGGTGCGCGCTCGAGCAAGGGTTGTGTCGCTTCCTCCTTGCTGTCGAGCAAGCGCAGCGGATTCTTGCGCAGCCTCATGCGATCTACCTCGGGCAATTGATCCGCCAGTGGGGTGAAGAATGCCACCAGCTGACGCACATAACCCGGCTTACACTGCGGACAACCGGTCGAATTGATCTCCAGACGCAGGTCACGGAAACCTAAATCACGGAAAAGGTGCCATGCCACGCTGATCACCTCGACATCCACCGCGGCATCTTGCTCACCGATCACCTCGACGTCGAATTGAGAATGCTGGCGATAACGGCCAGCCTGTGGCTTCTCGTGACGGAAGAGCGGCCCGGTCGTCCATACCTTGAGCGGCATGGGCAGCACGTGCAGGCCGTTCTCGATGTACGCCCGCATGATCCCAGCGGTGAACTCAGGGCGCAGACTCACCAATGTACCATCGCGATCTTCGAAGGAGTACATTTCCTTCTCGACGATATCGGTGCCCTCGCCCACGCCGCGCACGAAGAGCGTAGTCACCTCCATAACAGGTACATCAATACGCCGATAGCCATAAAGATCGGTGATATATTGGATGCGCTCGAGCACATAGCGCCAGTAGCGCTGGTCCTCGAAGAGCACATCGTTCATCCCGGTGATACGAGTATAACGTGCCAAAACAAGCCTCCGCACTGGCAATACAATTTGAGCAGGGCGATTATAGTCCCAGCATGCGGAATCGCCAAGGCAAGGATGTTGTATCCGTGTCCCTATCCCTGCTTCCTTTCCCCAACACTATGGACAGGAGAAAAGTTCTTGCCACTCTCAACACACCAAGTGGGATATGCTATAATGAAAATAGCATCTATCTGGAGGAGTGTTTCCTATGAGCCAACTTGATCGCCATGTGGTGGAAGAGCCTTATGTGACTGCCTGTGATGAGGTATTAAGTATAGTCGATCCCGAGATATTATCTGCCATTCGCTGGGAACGGCGCCGTCAGATCGAACAGATCGAGCTGATTGCCTCGGAGAATTATGTGAGTCCTGCCGTGCTTGCCGCACAGGGTTCTGTCTTGACGAACAAGTATGCAGAGGGATATCCCAAGCACCGCTATTACGGTGGTTGCGAGTTCGTGGACATCGTCGAGGAGCTGGCCATCGCGCGCGCTAAATGTCTGTTTGGCGCCGAGCACGCCAACGTCCAGCCACATTCAGGCTCACAAGCGAACGGTGCTGCCTACCTGGCATTGTTACAGCCTGGCGACACCGTGCTGGCGATGAGCTTGAGCCATGGCGGTCACCTCACCCATGGCGCCTCCTTCAACTTTTCCGGCCAATTTTACCATTTCGTACATTATGGTGTTGCACCGGATAACGAGATGTTGGATTACGACGAGATCGCACGTCTGGCCGCAACACATCGACCACGTCTGATCTTGGCCGGTGCCAGCGCCTACCCACGCGTAATCGACTTTGCCCGCTTGCGTGCCATCGCTGAGCAAGTGGGTGCTTACCTGATGGTCGATATGGCACACATCGCTGGCCTGGTTGCCACTGGCCTGCATCCCAATCCGGTCCCCTTGGCTGACGTGGTGACCACGACTACTCATAAGACGTTGCGCGGTCCACGTGCCGGCCTCATCATGTGCAAAGCACGACATGCTCAGGCCATCGACAAGGCGGTTTTTCCGGGATTACAGGGTGGCCCGTTGATGCACATCATTGCTGCCAAAGCGGTGGCACTGGCTGAAGCGCTGCGCCCTGATTTCAAGGTGTACATGCGTGCCGTGGTAGATAATGCCCAGACGTTGGCACGTGCTTTGGCGCAGCATGGATTGCGTCTGGTCGCCGGTGGCACCGACAACCATTTGCTCCTAGTGGACGTGCGTGGTATCGGGTTAAGCGGTGCAGACGCTGAGCAAGCTTTGCACCGGATCGGTATCACTGTCAACAAGAACTTGATCCCCTTTGACCCGGCGCCACCACGCGTCACCAGCGGCATTCGCTTGGGCACCCCCGCCGTGACCACGCGCGGATTCCGCCAGTTGGAGATGCAGACCGTGGCCGACTGCATTGTGCGGGCGTTACAACGTCCTTATGACGAGCGCCTGCAACAGGAGCTGCGTGAAATCACGTATCAATTATGCTTGCGCTTCCCTGTGCCTGGATTGTGCCTCTAGCAGTGTAGCAATGCGTCGGAAGAAGGCAGCTAAGAGGACCCGCCCACTCCCATATCGCCCTATCAGGATTCAAATTCCCCTTATGCTACCTATCTTTCGTCATTCTTTGAGCGATTCGGAAATCGTGATAGAATGTCCCCGATGTCTTAGGCGGTTGACAGAGGTTGGGGCTAGAGATGTGGCAGAAATACTTCACCCCTGTGACGATCCCGCAAGCACTTGCTTTGCTTGACGAGTATCGCGATGTGGCACGCATTGTAGCGGGCGGCACCGATCTCATCCTGGAAATGGAGCGCGGAGTTCGACGCCCACGTGTCTTGATCGATATCACGCGCATCCCAAACTTGGATTATATTCGCCTGGATGGCGAAAATCACCTCCACTTGGGACCGCTGGTGACGCACAACCAAGTGGTAGCTTCAGAACTGTGCCGTCAGTATGCACTGCCACTCGCCATCGCGTGCTGGATGGTAGGTTCTCCACAAATTCGCAATCGCGGTACTGTGGCAGGTAACCTGATCACGGCCAGTCCGGCCAACGACACTATCACCCCACTCTGGGCACTGGAGGGTCAAGTCACATTGCAGAGTGTGCGTGGGACGCGCACACTCTCCTTCCCCGAGTTCTTCCAGGGCGTGCGCAAGACCGCCCTGCAAGATGATGAAATGGTGGTAGATATCAGCTTGAGAGCCATGACCCCTGAACAACGTGGGACGTTTATGAAGCTGGGGTTGCGTACCGCGCAGGCGATCGCAGTGGTAAACGTCGCAGCGATAGTGACGTTGACGCCAGAAGCTGGGGTTGGGAAAGAGAGGCTCGTATCCGATGCGCGCATTACTCTGGGCAGTGTCGGTCCGACGATTATCCGAGCGTACAAGGCAGAAATGGCGCTGGTCGGTCGTTCGCTTGCTGATCAGGTGATCCAAGAAGTGGGACAACAAGCTGCTGCGGAAGCACAACCTATCGACGACATCCGGGGCTCTGCAGCTTATCGACGGCATATGGTGGCGGTGTACACGCGTCGGGCGCTCGAGCAGATTCGCGCCAGGCGCGAACGCGACATGCTCCCCAACCGCCCTGTGATGCTGTGGGGAGAAACGGATGGCCGTTTTCCCACATGGTCGTCCCTACCCGGCATGCATCCCGCTAATGGTCCACTAATGCATGACACCGATGGGGATCAAGCGATCGAAACGGAAGTGAATGGCACATTATATCGAGTGAAGGGTGGCAGTGATAAGACATTGTTGCGTTTCTTGCGCGAGGAGATCGGCCTGATCGGCACCAAAGAAGGATGCGCAGAAGGAGAATGTGGGGCGTGCACGGTTCTCCTGGACGGCATCGCCGTGATGAGCTGTCTGGTGCCGGCGCCTCGAGCCCATGGCAGCCGCATCGTGACCATCGAGGGCTTAGGTGGTGCTGAGGCATTGCATCCTGTACAACAAGCTTTTATCGAGACAGGTGCTGTGCAGTGCGGCTATTGCACCCCCGGGTTCATTGTGAGCGGTGCAGCATTGCTGGCCGAGAAAGCGACACCAACGCAAGAAGAAATCCGCCACGCTTTTACGGGCAACTTGTGTCGCTGCACCGGCTACTACTCCATTATTAGGGCGATCGAGAAAGCAGCGGAGAAGCACGCATGACGTATCGCTATGTGGGAAAATCTGTAGCGCGCGTGGACGCCATCGCCAAGGTTACTGGGACGGCGATATTTCCCGGTGACCGCACCTATGCGGATGCACTCTGGATGAAAGTGCTCTTCGCCGGGCGCCCCCACGCGCGTATCCTGAGCATCGACACCAGTGAAGCAGAAGCGTTGCCGGGCGTCGTGGCAGTGCTGACAGCACGGGATGTTCCAGTGAATGAGTACGGTTTGCAGTTCCCCGACCAGCCCGTGTTATGCGGACCTGGCTCGGGCAAACCGGGTGCGGACGTAGTGCGCTTCGTGGGGGATCAAGTGGCGCTCGTCATTGCCGAAACGGAGAAGATTGCCACACAAGCGTGTGAGCACATCCGTATTGAATGGCAAGACTTACCTGTGTTGAGCGACCCACTGCAGGCGCGCGAGCCAGGCGCTTTTCCCCTTCATCCACACCAACCGCACAATATTGCCTGCGAGCTCCATGTTGCTAAAGGTGACGTGGATGCGGCCTGGTCACAGTGCGAGGTGGTGATCGAGGAAACGTATCGTACCCCGCCCCAAGAACACGCATATCTGCAGCCGGAGGCAGGTTCTGCCTATGTGGATGATCAGGGGCGCGTTACCGTTCATGTCGCGGGTCAGTGGGCCTGGGAAGATCAGCGGCAGATTGCCCACGCGTTGAACTTGCCGCCGGAGCGCGTTCGGGTGATCTACGATGCCATCGGCGGTGCTTTCGGTGGACGCGAGGATATGAGCGTGCAGATCATCCTGGCACTGGCCGCCTGGCGACTGTTCGAACGCGGCATCCATCGTCCGGTCAAGGTCATCTGGAGCCGTACCGAGTCGATCTTAGGCCACTGCAAGCGTCATCCTATGGTCATCCATGCGAAATGGGGCGCGAAACGCGACGGCACATTGGTGGCTGCTGAAGTGGAGGTTGTTAGTGATGCCGGCGCCTATATGTACACCAGCAACAAAGTGCTGGGCAATGCCGTCCTAACATGCACCGGCCCCTATAAGATACCCAACGTGCGGGTAGCAGGATATGCCGTTTATACCAACAATCTGCCCAGTGGTGCATTCCGTGGATTTGGCGCACCGCAAGGCATTTTCGCGGCGGAAAGCCAGATGAATCGGCTGGCAGCTACCTTAGGAATAAGTCCGGTGGAGATTCGGATGAAGAACCTGCTGGACGAAGGGGACCCCGCCGCGTTTGGCACTCCTTTGCCCGGTCCGGTGGGACTCAAACGGGTGACAGAAGCGGTTGCACGCGCAGCTGGCTGGTATGGAGCACGCAGTGATGCTACTCCTTCACAGGGCAAAAGTAACGGGGTCAAGAAGAAGGGGCGTGGGATTGCGACCGGCTTCAAGAATGTCGGTTTCAGCTTCGGCTACCAGGAGAACAGCTGGGCCAAAGTGGTATTGGAGGGGGAAACAGAAATCGAGCGCGCGACCATTTTCATCGCCGGTGCAGATGTCGGTCAAGGACATCACACCATTGTAGCCCAAATCGCGGCAGAAGTGTTAAACGTGCCCCTGGAACGCGTTGCGCTGGTGGTCTCAGACACGGCTGTGACGCAGAGTTCGGGGAGCGCTTCTGCTTCGCGCCTGACCTACATGGCTGGCAATGCGGTCAAGGGTGCCGCTGAGCGTGCTCTGGCGAAGTGGCAGGATGAGGAGCGCCCGGCAGTGGCCGAATTCACTTATTTAGCTCCGAAGACCGAGCCATTCCCCGGCAAAGAAGGAACACCTTTCAAGCCGAACTTCGCCTACGGCTATGTCGCTCAATCGGTGGATCTGGAGGTGGACACGGAGACGGGCCTCATTCACATTCTGCGGGTTGTCTCGGCACACGACGTGGGCAAGGCGGTTAACCCTCAGCAAGTGATGGGCCAAGTGGAAGGTGGAGTGGTTCAGGCATACGGGTATGCTGTGCTCGAGAACTTCCAAACGCGGGATGGTTATGTGCTCACTCCAACACTCAGCACCTATCTGATCCCTGGCGTGTTGGACATCCCTGACGAAGTGGAAACCATCATTGTCGAGACACCCGATCCCGAGGGACCTTACGGGGTGCGCGGCATGGCCGAGATGCCCTATCTGTGTATTGCACCTGCTGTAGTCGCCGCCTTATATGATGCAACTGGCGTGTGGTTTAACGAGTTCCCACTGACCCCGGAACGCGTGCTGCGTGGTCTGGGAATGCTGTGAGTCCATCTCTTTGCGTGCTGTTGAACGGTGCTCCCCAACCCAGAAGCCAGAAATCGGAACCAGCTGCCCTGTAGGAGAACGGGACAACGTCGGTGGAGGCTAGGTCGTTCACCCAATGGTATCCTTAAGAGCGCCCATGTTCGGTGATAAGACGGATCTCCAGGGTGATCCTGCACTGAAGCAAGCTGGCCTTTTTGCAGCAACAAAGGGGGTCGCGTGGTGGGAGATTGTCGCCCTCATTGTGATCACCGCCTTCGCTGCATTCCTGCGCTACTATAAAATTGGTGAGATACCGCCGGGCTTCAACTCCGACGAAGCTGTGGGTGCAGTGGGTGCAGTGGAGACGCTGCGCAGTGGGATACGCCTCTACTATGAGGGTCAAGGTGGCGGCGGTGCCTTGGCTTTCTATATCGTGGCCCTGGCGTTTGCCCTGTTCGGTCCAAGCATTAGCACCATCCGTGGCACTGCCGCATTTGCAGGTATGGTGTCGGTCGTAGCTACATACTTTTTCGTCCGAGAAGCTTTCCGCGTAGAGGGCAGGCGTACAGGGGAGTCCAACAACCTCGTTGCAGAATCATCCCTATTGGCGGTAATCACCACGCTTGCCATGGCCACCTCGAGCTGGCACTTCCAGAGCAGCCGTGTCGCCTTCGCGGCGATCGGAGTGCCCTTCTTGCAGGTGCCCGCTTTCTTCTTCCTATGGCGCGGACTTAACAGTGGGCGCACGCGCCACTTTATCCTCAGCGGTGTCTTTCTCGCCTCGGTTGCCTTTATTTACATGTCAGGCGCCTTCGTGCCGCTGGTCTTTCTGAGCTTCTTTCTGCTGGAGTATGTCACAAGACTGCTGGAACGTCACTTGAGCGGTCAGCGGCCCTTCCGGGAACAGGTGTCCCTTCTCAAAATCCATTTCCGCAACGTGTTGCTTTGCGCCTTGGTGGCCTTCATATGCGTGCTACCGGTGCTCTACCTTTATGCCACTGCCCCTGATCTGGCCTTGCATCGCGCACAACAAGCATTGTTCACCAATCCCCTGATCAACAAGGGCGATCCGTGGGGCACCTTATGGCGCAGTTGGTGGGGAAACCTGGCCGCTTTTGGCATCTCGTCCAGCTGGTTGATGGGCCA
Source organism: Anaerolineae bacterium (assembly GCA_049969215.1). GTDB lineage: Bacteria > Chloroflexota > Anaerolineae > 4572-78 > NAK82 > NAK82. The sequence goes on from JBMFPH010000041.1 coordinate 16,987, forward strand.
AGCTCCTGGCAATCTGATTATGCCCGTTCCTTTGACTTGGCTATTCCTGATCGGTTTGGCCGTGAGCATATGGCGCATCCACCAGCCGGTTTACCTGTTCACCTTGCTCAGCTGGTTCATTATGATCATACCCAGCGTCCTCTCACCAGATAGTATTCCCCACTCAGCGCGTGCATTGGGGGCAGCCATCGGAGCGTACACCCTGGTTGCGATCGGTACATTCGCCGTTGCGGCACTGGCTTACCGCCTGGCATGCGCTGCTGCAAGCTTATTTACACGTCAAACTGAGATGTGTCTCAGCCGCCTAGGACGTGTGTGGATGATGGGAGTCGTGGTATGTGGCATCTGGCTGGGAATGGCACCAACGTTGTATGCGAGCTATCATTATTATTTCAACGTGTGGCCTCACACTAACGATGCGCAGGCGGCATTTCATCTCTATGCTGTGCGACTGGCCGCCGAGATGTCCAAGGAAACCAATCCACGGGCTGTCTTCTTGCTTCCGCGCGACACTGCGGCTGGTGATGTCAATCCCAACTACACGGTCATATTTCTTTACAATGGTCAGGCAAGCTATGCCTGGGTTATCGACGATGAACGCACCATCGAACAGACGCTGAACGAAGCACTTGTGGGACGTGACACCGCCCATGTGGTACGCTGGAAAGCTTCCAAGCACACCGGCGCCGACCCTAAGGAAATCATCCGATACTTTCTGGAAAAACGTGGACGCTATATGGGCACCCGCCGTTTTGAGTTTTTCGATTTCGAAAACTACCAGCTGGAACAGCAAGACACCGCAAGCACGGAAGGGATATTACAAGCGACCGAGATCTCTTTTGGAGATGTGCTCCAAGTTGTCGGTTATGCCTACGGAGATGCCTCGGGGATTGGCCCCGTTCAGGGAACTACCGTGCCGGCCGGTGATCTCATGTGGGCGCGGTTGCGAGTGCGCCTGCTCCGTGAGGTCACAGATGACCTCAAGCTCTCCCTCATTGTCAGCGACCGAGCCGGGCATATCCTCGGCCAAATTGATAAGATGTTGTTGAACAATATCTTCCACCAGGGGACATCGCGCTGGTCACCTGGCACAGAGACCGATATGTACTTCTTGGTGCCCATTTTGCCCGCCACGGCACCCGGTCGTTATCAAGTGGAGCTGGCCGCCTACCGCGCATCCGATCAGGTGCGACTTGCGGTGGGAAGCCCCAGCGGGCGAACCCGTACGGCGGAGCTCGGTGAGCTCACTGTACAGCGCAGCCCGGTAGCGCCAGGCATAGACACCCTGCGCCTGACCCGTACGCTTCATCAGGAACTCATCCCAGGATTAGTCCTGCTCGGTTTCAGTGGCCCCCAAAGCGATCTGCGACCAGGTACTCATGCCACCTGGACACTTGTTTGGCAGGCACATGGGAGACTAAACCAGGACTATCACGCGCGTTTGTGGCTGTCCGGCCAGGGCGATGTGATGCGCCCTATCAGTGCAGCGATGCCACTGGCCAGAGCGGACTTCCCTACATCGAAATGGGCAGCAGGTGAGATTGTCCGCGGTTGGTTCGATGGACAAATCCCGCGCGACGCATCAAGTGGTGAGCACCGCCTGATGGTGCGTATAAGCGATGCACATGGACGTCCAATTGCGGAGGGCGAGCTCAGCAGGTTGTCCATCACGAGCTGGGAACGTCGATTCGCTGTGCCGGCGATGCAGCGATCCGTGGGGGCGAATTTCGCCAACCAATTAGAATTGTTGGGGTGCGACCTGAATCTCCCCGACAACCTGCGGGTGTCTCCTGAGGTGGTGCTTTATTGGCGTGCGTTATCACCGATGGAACTTAGCTATACCACCTTCGTGCACGTGTTGGACCGGGAAGGGCGCGTGATCGCCCAGGTGGACCATATGCCGGGCGATGGCGAGTTTCCCACCACTGGCTGGCTGCCTGGCGAGGTGATTACCGATCGCTTTGTCATACCTGAATCGCTTGAGCAGCTCGCTTCGGCACACCAGATTGAGATCGGCACGTATGATCCAGAGACCATGGAGCGGTTGCCTGTGCTTGATCGTAC
>JBMFPH010000042.1:0-18916 GCA_049969215.1 Anaerolineae bacterium
CTCTGACCTTTGAATGGACAGACGATGAAGTTCAGTATCCTGTGCAACTATAGAGCGCGTGATCGAGTAGCGCTGTCCAGCATTTTTGCGATAGCAACCGCTTTGCGCCTTGTTAATCTTGGAGGTCGTCCTCTCTGGTATGACGAGGCGTTTGCTGTGTTGTATGCGGAGAAATCATTTTCCACCATGCTTCACGGTACATTGACTCCAGCGCATGGTGTCGCGGCGGACGTCCATCCGCTCTTATACTATACGCTCTTGCATGGGTGGATGCAGCTGTTCGGCCAGTCGCCGGTGGCCGTGCGTGCATTGTCGGTATTGCTAGGGGTTGCTACGGTGGGAATGGCGTATCGAGTCGGTCGCCTTCTCTACGATCAGCGTAGTGGTCTGGGCGCTGCGCTTGTGGTGGCATGGGCTCCTTTTGCCGTCTATTACTCCCAAGAGGCACGCATGTATGCCTTGTTTGGATTAGCCGCAATGACAATGACCTACTTCTTTGCGCGCGCCTGGATGGGGAGGGGATGGCGCAGCTGGGTGGCTGTCGGTCTGTGCGGCGCGATCGTGCTATATGCCCACAACCTGGGCTTCGCCTTCATTCTGGGGCTGGATGCGTGGGTGGTATGGGAATGGTTCAGGCCGAACGGTGTGCGCTGGCGAAACATGGTGCCGCTGGTGCTGGCTCACCTTCTCATGGTCGGGTTGTTTGCCCCGTGGCTGCTGGCGCTGCCTGGCCAGTTCGGCAAGGTACAACAAGCCTATTGGGTGGCGCAACCCGGCCTAGTACAGCTCATTCAGACATTGTTTATTTTCCACTTTGCCTATGATAATCAGGCACTGCCGGCTTGGCTGTTGCCTCCTGCCCTTTTCTTCAGCGTGCTGCTTGTCGTATTGTGTGCGGTGGCTCTCTGGCGACGGCGTCATATGTTATGGGCAGGAAATTCTCCGTCGTGGGATATGCTCTTGCTTGCGCTCGGCGGGATACCGGTTGTGGTGCTCTTCGTTGTCTCGCAACTGAGCCCAGTGTATGTTGTGCGTGCCCTGCTTCCTTCTGCATTGACCTATTATGTACTACTGGCCGGATTATGGGTGCACAGTGCATGGCCTAAACTGGTTCGATGGGGGATACTGTTTCCCTGTGTTTTGATCGTCACCTTTTCGCTCTGGAATCATTATACCTACATAGGCTTTCCACGCGCTCCTTTCAAACGCGTAGCTTCATTTCTGCACGCACATTACCAAGCTGGTGACATCATTGTTCACAGTAACAAACTGAGCTTCTTTCCGACCCATTATTATGATCGCATGTTGCCACAATCTTTCGTCGCCGATCCTCCTGGCAGTCCTAGCGATACATTGGCCTATCCCACCCAAGAGGCGTTGGGTCTGTTCGCTGCTCCCGACATGGCAACCGCGGTGCGTGGACATGAGCGGGTGTGGTTTGTGATATTTCATCGTGCAGTGGAGGAATATCGTGCCGCCGGTTATACGGATCATCCGCATCGCCTTTGGTTAGAACAACGTTACAGCCTTGTCTCTTTGCATGCATTTGGCGATCTTGATGTGGCCGGGTACATATTACGCACATCCCCCTTGGCACGGGATCGCTAGCAGGCGGACGCGCGATTTCATCCTGATGCTCATACATGGTATAGTGGTGATAATAGGTCTTGGTTTCACTGAGATTTCGAGAATGGAGTAGGTGCCTTCCCAATGGAAGTGGAATGGTTACGTAGCCTTTTGGAGAAAGTGCGCGACGGCGGGATAAGTGTCCAGGAAGCGATAAACCAGTTGCGTGGCTTCCCCTACGAAGATATGGGTTTCGCACGAGTGGACACGCACCGCGCATTGCGCAAAAGTTTCCCGGAGGTGATCTTCTGTCCAGGCAAGACAACCCAGCAAATCGTGGAGATCATCGAGCGCATTCATGCACGGGAAGGGCGCGTATTGGCAGCACGCGCCAGCAAAGAAGTAGCGGAGGCAGTCCAGAGGGTCTTCCCCGAAGCACTCTACCATGTTGCGGCGCGGATGATATTTCTGGGTCAGCCGATGCCTCGTAGCGGACGCGGCACCGTTTTGGTGGTGAGTGCTGGCACGGCCGACATCCCGATTGCTGAAGAGGCAGCAGTAACTGCTGAGACGCTAGGCAGCCCGGTGGAACGTCTGTATGATGTCGGCGTAGCGGGCATTCATCGTCTCTTCGATCAGCGCGATCTCCTATTCTCGGCCAATGTGCTAATTGTGGTGGCAGGTATGGAGGGCGCTCTAACCAGTGTGGTTGCCGGATTGGTGAACCGCCCTGTCATTGGAGTACCAACCAGCGTCGGTTACGGCGCCAGCCTGGGGGGTATTGCAGCTCTACTGACCATGCTAAACAGCTGTGCTCCAGGTGTGGGTGTGGTGAACATTGATAACGGCTTCGGGGCTGGTTACCTGGCCCATCTGATTAACCAGCAATGAATGACATGACTATCCTTCGAATAGCCTGTCGGTTCCCATGCTTTAAATGCATAGTGCCTTTCCTGTCATCGCGCCGATCTTGGGGAACTCGCTCTCCCTTTTCGCTTCTGGTATAATCTAGCTAACCCTTAAAGCGGACTTCGGAAAAGCCTAAGATATGACCATCCCGCATGTCTCGAGTGAGAATGAACTTTTTCTTTCCATCATTGTGCCGGCCTACAACGAGGAGAAGCGCTTGCCCGAGAGTCTGCCGCAGATCATCCGTTTCGTGCAACAGCAGCCCTATAAGGCCGAGGTGATCGTGGTGGACGATGGCAGTATGGATCGCACTGCCGACATTGTACGCCAGTTCCAGTCGGAGGCCCCTTTCCTCACTCTGCACCAGGTCGAGCATGGCGGCAAAGGACACGCAGTGAAAGCTGGTATGCTGCGTGCCAGGGGCGAGTATCTATTCCTGTGTGACAGCGATCTCTCCATGCCCATTGAAGAGGTCAGCAAGTTTCTTCCACCGAAATTGGAACGCTATGACGTAGCTATTGCCTCGCGTGAAATCGCCGGGGCGCGCCGCTATAATGAACCTGCCTATCGTCACCTAATGGGGCGTGTGTTCAACTTGATCGTGCGTCTATTTGCCGTACGTGGCATCCAGGATACCCAGGCTGGCTTCAAATGTTTTCGGCGCGAAGCAGCCATGCAGATCTTTCCCCTTCAAAGAATCAAAGGCTGGGGTTTTGATGTAGAATGCTTGTTCATTGCTCGGCGGCGTGGAATGCGCATCGTGGAGGTGCCCATCAACTGGTACTATAAAGAGCGCAGTCAGGTCAGACCGCTCTATGATACCTGGCGGATGCTCATGGAGGTATTAAGAGTGCGTGTTAATGACTGGCGGGGATTGTACGGCTGATGAGCTCTCTCGCTAGTAAGTCGGGTCACACGACTAGGCCAGAACGGCCCACCTCAGCAGCGCACCCCACATTTAGAGAGAATCGGTTTCTCAAATGGCCGCATTGGACAGTGTGGCGTGCGATTGGAGGATGTCTGGTTGCGTTTGCCTGTGTGGCGTTCGTGTATGCCGGCATCGGCGGTGTGGCAGTCTATCAAGGACTGCAACAGCGGGCTGCCGTCACGCGCCAGGAAGCAGAAGGGCACTACCAACGAGGCCTGCAACACGTCCAGAATGGAGCTTACGAACTTGCCATTGCCGAGTTCGAACATGCATTACGCCTTGATCCCACTCACCGTCAGGCACGTGATGCATTGCGTGATGCCAAAACGCTCGTTATGGCGCAGCCCACCCCTACCTCAGCGACGTTGAACGAGGCCCTCGCCAACTTGCTCAGGGAAGCTGAAGCATTGACACAACAACAACGTTGGGCTGAAGCGGCCGAGCGCGCTTCCCAGCTGCGCGATCTGGATCCAGAGTTCCAGCCTCAGAGGATTAGTGAGCTATTGTTCGAGACGAACTCTCAGCTGGGGTGGCAGCTGCTAAGACAGGGTCAGGTGGCAGATGCCAAAGGCGCTTTCGAGCGTGCCTTGAGAGAACGACCTGACGACCGTGAGATCAGTCGTCAGGTAGATCTGGCAACGTTGTACCTATCAGCACGAGCTGCTTGGGGCAATAACTGGCCACAAGCGATCCACTATCTGGAGCAGCTCTACACGCTTGTGCCCGACTATCTTGACGTGCGCATGTTGCTTGCCCAAGCGTATGAGAATTATGGGGATACCCTGGGTACACAGTCTTCTTGGTGCGCTGCTGAGACCCAGTATATGCAGGCGGCTATGCTTCAACCAGGGGAAAGTATCCAGGGGAAATATGCTCAAGCGAGTTGGCGTTGTGCCAATCCCACTCCTACGCCACCTCCTATCGCTATGCTTGGATCCAATACGCCGCAGCCAGGTGCTCCGGACAAAACCACAAGTGCGCCGAATCTTCGCTCGCCGGCTAAGTCCTCGGCTTCTGGAACTATCTTCTTCTCGCGTTTTGACGGAGAAAACAACAAATGGCAGATCATTGCCGCTGACCTATCTGATGGAAGCACACATGTCGTGCTGACAGACGGTTCGCAACCTGCTGTCAGCCGCGATGGACGAGCGATAGCGTATCATTCCGAACGTGGCGACAGTATTGGTATCCACGTTCTTGACCTTCCTACTGCTCAGGATACGCGTGCGACCTGGTATGAAGAGGACGTCACGCCGGACTGGGCACCTGATGGCGCTCGGTTCGTATTCCCTTCCCAACGCTCCGGTGACCGCAAATGGGTCATCTACATCGGTTGGGCCGATGGCCGCGGCGAAGCGGTACCACTTGTGGAGGGACGCACTCCGGCATGGTCGCCCGATGGTGGCCAGATTGTCTATCAGGGTACTGATCCTCAGGGCAATAATCCTGGACTGTACCTGATACCTTCTGGGGGCGGGCCATCTAGTCGCTTAACCGATCATGAAAGCGACCGAGCACCAGCCTGGTCACCAGACGGCAGCCACATCGCCTACATGTCCAGTCAGAGCGGACGCTGGCAGTTATATCTGGTGGATCTCCCAAGTGGAGCTTCTCGGCAGATCACTTCATCGGGTGGCAACGATGGTCTCCCGGTGTGGTCTCCCGATGGGGCGTATCTGGCTTTTGTTTCAGATCGAGATGGAAGATGGGGCATTTACATTATGCCCGTTGCCGGTGGAGAAGCAACGTGGGTTTCGGATTGGGGCGCCAATCGGCAAGACTGGTTAATTGAGCGCATCGCCTGGGCTCCTTGATGCAAGCCTCGTAAAGGAATGCCCCATCTTCCATTTGTAGGTCACCTGAGTGACCGCGGGAAAACGGTGTCGTCAGGATGCGTTTTCACCACTCCCGCCGTTCGGGAAGGCTGAACGCATGTTGTGAGGGACGACCATCGTCCTCGGTTTCTCCGATCACCTTAAACTGGCGGACACCACCGGGAAGTAGTGCGCTCGTAGGCGGAGGGCATGCCGTTGGATCCCACGCCTGTCGGCCAGTGTTTTGGCTCGGATTAACCACTACGATTGGGGGGTAATACGGGTTCGTACTGGACGATCGCTTGGCTTCGAGCATCTCATCACGGCGATACGATGCCCATATGAGTAGTAAGCTGCCCGGTATGCTCGCCAGCACGCCGCACACAACGCCCACCGCCAGCGCAGTGGCATCCACACTCATACGACTGCCGACCACAAGGGCTACAGCCACGCAGAAAATGCTCCCCAAGATCAAAATGCCACGGCCCATCAAGTCTCTCCTTTCTTGCTGAAGATATGTACGCCAAGAGTCCACAAGAATTCATTGAGTTCGCGTGCGTCTCTCTATCTCACTGACACCTCCTCTGCGCGATCTTCCTGCGGCACTAGCTTCACGATGAGGGCAGGATGCACTCCGGTGCATCATACGTGAACGAATTAACCCTCTTGGATACCTCATAACCTTCCATATCCTCGACAAGACTCGTTTGCACTAACCCTATTAGCTCCATCAAGGGGGTTCTGGGGTCGAGCCAACGCGCTTCGGCCTCTTTGCTTAATATCACGGGCATACGATCGTGGAGAGGCCGGATCAGCTCGTTGGCATTCGTTGTGATGATAGAGCACGTATGTAGCACTTCCCCCTCCGGCGACTGCCAGATGTCATAGATACCAGCGAAGCCGAAGGGACGCCGCTTGAGGCAGAAGAAAAAGGGGATACGCTCCCGATTTGATTTGCGCCACTCGTAGAATCCATCGGCGACTACCAGACAACGCTGGGTGGCGAATGGCCGCCTGAAACTGGGTTTTTGGTGCAACGTCTCCGCACGCGCGTTGATGATGCCCTCCCCCGGGGGGCGTTCTTGGGCCCAATGTGGAATGAGACCCCATTTCATCTGGTCCAATACTTTGATGTCGCCCTCCCGACGCACCGCCAGTACCTGTTGCCCAGGCGCAATGTTATAGCGAGGATGCCATTGGGCGCGCACTGATTGCACATCAAAGGCACGCACAATTTCATCCAGGGAACTGTACAAGACAAAGCGGCCACACATATACTACCTCCTAATGTGACAGGGTGCCGTAGACTTGCGCAGGTGACCAACATCGGGCAGATCGTGTCTTCTGTTGCAGACCACCGATCACCGCTTCAGCATCATGCATGCTGATATAGGCAGCTTGAAAACGTATGACCTCGCTCTTAACTACCAGCAGGAAGTCACCCCGGCCTAACAACTTTTCTGCGCCCGAGGCACGTAGACCGGTCGCCACCCGCGCGTCTTCGGGGCTCGCTACACTGCCCACCAGCCGTACCGGAAAGTTGCTTTTCACCAAGCTTCCAATGGCTTCAACAGTCGGTTTCTGGGTACAGCCGATCACGTGGATGCCCGCCTCACGACCGCGTTGGCTCAGGCGTGTGACCATCTGCACGAAGGTGGCTCCCCCTGCTGCGACCAGGTCGGCCATTTCATCGATCACCACGACCAGCCGAGGCTCTTGCACGCCTTCACGGTCGCGCTGGATCATATGCTGCACGAGCTCATCGAGCACTTTAATTGCCTCGTCCGCTTCCCGCACAATGGGTCGCAGGAGGTGGGGTAATCCCTCTAAGGCGGTGTAACCCCGTCCTTTGGGATCAATGATGACGACCTGCAGCTCAGCCAGTCGATTGTTTAATGCCAGGCTGAGTACCATACTCCGCACAAGGGCGGTTTTGCCGCTACCCGTCGTGCCCGCCACCAATACGTGACAGATGTCCGGGCTGGGCAGTCGCAGCAACAGCGGTACACCCGCTTCATCGAGTCCGAGCACTGCAGTTTGGCGTGGAATCTCGCCCAGGCGGGTCATCAGAGGTAATAATTGCACCATGTCGCCCTCCTCACGGGGCACTTCGATATGAACGCGTCCGCCGTTGCGGCGGACACGCACACCACGGCTGCCGAGCCACAGCGCGATTTCTTCCGAAAGACGAGCTATGTTATCAACACGTGCGCCAAGTGCAGGGATCACATCGAAGCGAATCCAGCGTGGTGTGACAACTCCTCCGAGAACACGACTAGGCACTTTGTGAGCATGGAGAATCTGTTCGATTCGATCTGCTTGGTAGTCTAACAGGCGTTGCACGTTCCAGCTCCCGCATTACCTCGGTATAGAACGTATGTTCTATATCCATTATAGCACGAAATGGGTATCTGTCAAGCCCCAGATTTGAGAGTGTTGAAAAACTCTGTTGAAATTCAGGTTAGGCTGGTAAGTGTGGTAGAATGGGGCAAAAGATTGGCCAGCAGGAGGTAGGTATGGGAAGGCAACATTTCCAAGAGACCGGGACGAACTCCTTCTGGGGGGAATACCTCTATGAGCAGGTGGTGCCCCCTGAACACTTTCTGCGCCGGTTGGATGCCGTGATTGACTGGGAGGCCTTTGGTGAACGGTTGATCGCGTTGTATGCCGGCGGTGGGGAGATGGGACGGCCGCCGTACCATCCGGTGATGCTGTTGAAGATGTTGCTGTTGGCCTACTTGTACAATGTGTCGGAGCGGCAGGTGGAGGTGTATGTGCAGGAGAATTTGCCGGCGCGGTGGTTTGTGGGCTTGGCGGCGAATGAGCGGGCGCCGGATCACACGACCTTGAGTGCGTTCAAGGCGCGGATTGTCGAGCGGGGGCAGGAGGCGTGTCTGGAGGCCTTGTTAGGGGAGATCGTACGCCAGGCGCAGGCGCGTGGGGTGGTGTTGGGCAGTATCCAGATAGTGGACAGCACGCATAGCGTGGCGGCTGTGAACGTGGTGAAGGAGAAGCAACGCCAAGCGGCGGGCGAAGAGCCGCGCGACCAGGATGCGCGTTGGGGGGTCAAAGGACGACGCCCAGTGCGGTGTGAGGATGGCACCGTTGTGGAGCGGACGGAGTCCTTCTATGGCTACAAGATGCATACCAGTATGAACGCGGAGGCGGAGTTGATCACGAGTGTGGTGGTGACAGCAGGGAATGCGCCGGATGGCAAGCAATTGGCCCGATTGGTGGCACGCGACCGTGCCCTGGGGCTGCCGGTGGAGACATATGCTGCGGATCGGGGGTATGACGACACGGAGAACCCCTATCGGTTAATGAGCCAGGGGCTGTGCTCGGCGATTCGGCTGAAGCGCTACCGCACGGAGAAGAAAGATGCCAACAAGGAAGTCTGGCAGGCGTTACGCGCGACACCGCAGTACCAGGCGGGGCAGGCGGTGCGCTACAAGATTGAGCGCAAGTATGGTGAAGCCAAGGAATACCACGGGTTACGACGCTGTCGCTCGGTGGGGTTGCTGCGCTATGCCATTCAGGCGTTTCTGACGGCCATCGTGCTCAACCTCAAGCGCCTGGTGCGGCTTTTAACGGGGGTGTCATTCCGCGGGCGGGCCGCGGTGGCGGCCTGACCCAGGGCGGAGTCTGCCAGGACGCAGAAAAAGGGGGATGGAAAGGGGGCAAGGAGGGCAGAAGATGGATAGATGAGGCCGGGTGAGGCGGATCATCCGGGCTGAATGGAGCCTATGAACGCGCTGCCAAGGCAGCATAACACTTTTCAGCAGACTTTTTCAACACTCTCATCTGTGACAGTAGTCTTGTTGCGCTTTATTCTGCTCTTTCCCGAAATTAACCTCCCTGTGCCTAGGATAGAGTTGGGGAAGCGGGGCACACAGGCATTTGCAGTATGCAAGTGGAGGAATAATTTGTCCTACCGAGCCAGGCCCATTTGGACTGCTTCAGCACAGTACGTCTGGCAGGCGGTCGCCCAGGCGCACAATGAAACACGGCACGTCGCTCTCTTGCAACGCGGTGCGCACAGCATCTGCCCCACTAGGTGCAAGGCTTTCCGGCAGGAAGCTGGCGGGATCAATCACCACTGCGAGAGCACGGACACTACGCCAACACAGTTGCCGCACAGCAGCTATCCATTGATGATCATATACGGAGGATGTAATGATAACCACCAGCGTGTTGCGCGTGAGGTAGGCGCTTTCAATCTCCAGTGCCTGCGCTAGGGGCACACTGCCCAGGGGTTGCAAGACCGCTAGAAGAGTGAGCAAATGGTCAAGCTGGCGTGTCCCATAATCCGGCTGGATGAGGGTGCGTCGCTGTCCGTGCGCATAAGTGACCAACCCCAGCGGCCAGTTGCGTTCGACAAGAAAATGACGTGCCAATGAGGCAGCAACAGCCACAGCGTACTCCTGAGTGGCCGGGATAAGCGGTGGCGTTTCTTGATGCTCTGGTGGAATGTGTGGCAGAACTGCCGGCAAGTTTGTTTCAGCCTCATCGCCTGTTTGTCGGGTGACATGTACGTGGTGCTCCATGTCGAGGAACAACCACACCTCGGCCAGCGTGTCCCGTTCGAATTCCTTGACAATGAGTTGTCCGACGCGCGCAGTTGAAGGCCAATGGATGCGATTGAAGCTATCGCCTGGGGCGTATTCGCGCACGCTGGCTACATTGGTGGTCGTTTCATGCGTGTGCCAGCGATGCTGGGTATTGCCTTCACGTTCCGCTGCCGGGGGAGAGAAGGCGGGCAACTCAGCGATGAAAGGGTATACGGTGAGCACACTCGTGAGCCTTATCTCGCGTCTTAAAACAAATAGTCCGAATGGGTCGCCCGAGCAAAGGATCAAAGGCCCGACGCGGAAGCGCCCACGTCGGTAGCAGGGTGTGCGCACTGTCCAGCTGCGCTGACTGCGGCCTGATAGCCAGCTAAGCACCCGACCAGCATGGTGGAAAGGGAGATCCGAGTAATCGCGCACTTCCAAATAGAGCTTGGGTAAAATGCTATAGTTCTCAACCGTGATGGTTTCTTCTGCGTAGTGGCCCACCTGCGTACGCAGGGAGCTCATGCGGCGGGTGACGCGCAGTCCCAGTAGGCTGAGGCGTGCCCATAGGTAGGAGATCATCCATAAGCCGCCGAAGAGATAACTCAGGTTGAGGAAGAGATCGTGGCCGTTACCAATCTCAGTGGGAAAGAGGATTGCCAGCAATGAGCTTGTCAGCCACAGCCCGATTACAATCCAGCTGCGTCTCAAAGCTGCCATCAAGTCATCGCCACACGTGTGTGCACACTCGGTAGAGGTAACGAATGTAACAACTCGTGCACCACATAGTCGCCGTCCGTACGCCTGGTACGCGCCGCGGGATTCAGGATTATGCGATGCGTTAAGGTAGCAGACGCCAGCGCCTTTATGTCATCGGGGATGACGTAATCGCGTCCCAACATAGCTGCACGTGCCTGCGCCGTCTTGAAAAGCGCTAAGCTACCCCGTGGGCTGGCACCTAGATAAACATCCGGATGACGACGTGTCGCCTCTACCAGCGTCACCACATATTCACGGATGGAGGGCTCGACATGCGTTTGTTTGATAGCTTCCTGTGCTGTGCGCAACTCTTCCAACGTAACCACCTGCGCGAGGTGGACAATGGGATGATCGAACTGCTGCGCCGTTAGGATGGCCATCTCGTCCCGTGGCGATGGATAGCCCAGATGAATACGCAGCAGGAAACGGTCCAGCTGGGCCTCGGGAAGCGGGAAAGTGCCTTCGTACTCGATGGGGTTTTGTGTTGCCAGTACCAGGAAAGGCTGCCCCAGCGGCCTTGTCACGCCGTCTACGGTCACCTGACGCTCTTCCATCGCCTCCAACAGTGCACTCTGAGTCTTAGGAGTGGCACGGTTGATCTCGTCCGCCAGCACGATCTGAGCGAAGATGGGCCCAGGGCGAAACTCAAATTGGTGTGTCTTCTGGTTGAAAATATTGACGCCCGTGACATCCGAGGGGAGCAGATCAGGGGTGAATTGGATGCGACTGAATTGGCATCCGATGGAGCGCGCAAGAGCGCGCGCCAGCATGGTCTTACCTACCCCGGGCACGTCCTCAATGAGCACGTGGCCCTGGCAGAGCAAAGCGATGACGGTAGTTTGGATTGCTTCGCGCTTGCCAATGATCACCTTTTCCACGTTTTCAATGATTTTCTCTGCGCACCCCTGCACAACGTTCCCCATTCCTTATTTCTCTCCGTGCATGCTTCTCCCAGGGGGATGGATCGTCTCAATTGACGAAATGTGCCGTGGACAAAGGGTATCCTTGTCCACGGCACATTCTCCGTAGTATGAAATGTAACATAGTCTGTCGTTCTGTTGCAGGTCTGGCCTTCTACGACCGCCGCAGCTCATTCAAATGCTCTTCAACTGCCTGCACTTCCGCCTTCAGATCGGCCAGATAGGCCTCCAAGTCAGCCATGCGTTCTGCACGCGTGCGGTAACGGCGATGAAAACTGCCAACCCCTGTTTCACAACACACGCAGTGATGCCCTCCATTGCAGCAATCGCGGCTGCACCCACAATGGTGCCCACGGTGGCAACCACAATGGCAACAGCAACTATGATGTCCATGCTCTCTCTGCAGCAACACATATCACACCTCCCCAATCGATCTCTTTCCTAGACCATGATTCTCACGACAATCGCGCTTTGCGCAAGCGTAAGCTGTTCGTGACTACTGTGACACTGCTGAAGGCCATTGCAAAGGCGGCCAGCGCTGGATGCAGTGCACGCAGCATGGCTGGCAGCCATGTGATAGGATATAGCACACCTGCTGCTACCGGGATGAGCAACACGTTGTAGAAAAAGGCCCAAAATAGATTCTGTCTGATGGTGCGCATAGTCGCGCGACTGAGCGCAATCGCTTGTGGCACTGCCTTTAGGTCGCTGCGCATAAGCGTGATGTCCGCCGTTTCCATGGCGATATCGGTACCACTGCCCATGGCGATGCCGATATCAGCTTGTGCCAATGCTGGAGCATCGTTGATGCCATCTCCCACCATGACAACCGGGCCGTTTCTCTCTGCTTGCAATCCCTTGACCACGGTGGCTTTGTCCTCTGGCAGCACCTCAGCTAACACGTGGTCGATCTCTACTGCACGTGCTATAGCTTGCGCGGTGCTCCGGTTGTCACCCGTGATCATCACTACTCGCAGGCCCATACGATGCAATTGCTTCACCGCTTCGCGAGAGCCAGGTTTGAGCACGTCAGCCATCGCAATCAGCCCGACTGCTTGACCGTTCAATGCTACCCATATGACGGTCTTCGCTTCATTCTGTAGCTGCTTTTCTGTGTTCTCCAGACCATTCAAGGCGACGGAGCGCTCCATCATAAAACTGCGATTGCCCACAAGGATCATATGGTCACCCATACGGCTGACAATTCCTTGCCCACTCAGCGCCTCGAATTCCTCCGGTGCGGACAGCTCTACTCCGCGTTCTTTTGCCGCGCGCACGATTGCTTCGCCCAGAGGATGTTCGCTGACCGCCTCGGCCGAAGCGGTCAGATAGAGCAGCTCAGACTCGGTATCCGAGAGCTGCCCTCGCGTTTTGATAGCGCTGAGCGCGCTATGTGCTTGGTCACTCACCACGACGTCGGTCACCGTAGGCTGACCCACTGTGAGCGTGCCTGTCTTGTCGAGCACGACCGTCTTGGCCGCGTGAAGGCGTTCCAGTGCCACGCTGTTGCGGAACAGGATGCCCATCGTTGCGCCGCGTCCGAGTCCCACCATCACCGCAGTGGGTGTTGCCAGGCCGAGTGCACATGGGCAGGCAATCACCAGCACAGCCACCGTTCGGATAAGCGCTGTAGTGAAGTCGGCACCCACAAAGAGCCACCAAATTAGAAACGTCAGTAGCGCCACGCCGATGACAAAGGGGACAAAAACAGCGGACACCTGGTCGGCCAAACGCTGGATGGGAAGCTTGCTTCCTTGCGCCTGCTGCACCAGCCGGACGATCTGCGCCAGGACGGTCTCAGTACCTACCCGTTCCGCTTTCACTTTCAGGAAGCCCTGCTTGTTGATAGTGGCTCCGATCACCTGGTCTCCCGGCCCTTTGTCCACCGGGATACTTTCGCCGGTGAGCATGCTTTCATCCACCGCCGAACGCCCCTCGAGGACAGTCCCGTCCACCGGGATGCGCTCACCTGGTCGTACTAATAGTACATCGCCGACGACTACCTGCTCGATAGGGAGTTCCATTTCCTGATCAGCGCGCACCACGCGGGCTGTTTTGGGATGCATTCCCATCAACTGCCGGATCGCGGTGCTGGTGCGTCCGCGTGCTCGTGCCTCCAACAGCTTGCCTAGTTTGATCAGCGTGATGATCACCGCGGCGGTTTCAAAATAGACATGATCGCCCCAGCTGCCTTGTCCTAATGTCCAGGCAACTGTCACCAGCACGCTATATAGATAGGCGGCTGAGGAGCCCATTGCCACCAGTACATCCATGTTGGCGGCACCGTTGCGCAGCGCCTTCCAGCCTCCGGTGTAGTAATCCCAGCCCACGTAGAACTGCACCGGTGTCGCCAGCGCCAATAACAGCCAATCAAACCATGGCTGATGTGCCCAGTGTGCCAATATTCCGATATCCCGTGCCATGCTGAGCACGAAGAGAGGCAACGTGAAGAGAACGCCGACCCAGAACTTACGCGTCTGGGTGTGAATTTCCCTTGCTCGCGCTCTCTGTTCAGCGTCTTCCGAGCTGGCCTGTTCGGTTTCCAGCACGCCATAGCCGGCACGTTCGATGGCAGTCACCAGATCGCGCCGCGTGACTTGATCGGGGATGTACTCCACCGTCGCCCTTTCGGTGGCCAGGTTGACCGTGGCACTGATCACACCGGGCACTTTGCGCGTAAGCGTGCGCTCAATCGTGGCAGCACAATTGGCGCATGTCATACCGGTGATTGGCAGCTCAATCTTGGCCTTGTTCGGCTCCATGAGTGACATTCTCCGACGTCTCCGATACACTGTTCAGCGTTCCCGCGCCGAGACGCGAGACATCGAACACGAGATGGCTACCCTTATTAGCAGATGTCTCATTATCTTCTTCAGCGAGCAGCTTATCAATGTCAACGGCGCAATCTGCGCATGTCAGACGAGATGAGCGTGTCTCATTTGGTTCCACATTCGTCTTGTCTTTATCTGCTTCCATAGGCTTATCTCATCATCCTTTCCTTCTCGTGGTACTCAAAGGACTAATCCGTCTCCGGTGGATAGTTAATCGCACTTAATAGTGCGTGGATATCTTCCCAAGTAGTTAGAGTTTCTTGCCATTCCACCGTCACTTGTTTGCTGACCTGATCAACACGAACAGAAATGACACCGGCCAGCTCGCCCAACTCTCGCTCGATGGTTCGCACACAATGCTCGCATGAGATATTGGGCACTCGAAACGTACGTGTAGTCGTCATCCCCTCTCTCCTTACAAATCGATTTGCTCTCACAACTTGCTGGTAGCTTCAAAGACATCCATGATCTCAGCGATGACCCTTTCACGCTCTACGGCATCTTGACTGCTCATAGCCACGCTGACGCAGGTGTGCAAATGGCGATCGAGCACTAACCGGTTCACTTTGTGTAGCGCGCGTTGCACTGCTAAGACTTGGGTGACCACATCGATGCAGTATTCTCCATTTTCGACCATGCGTCGGATGCCTCGCACGTGTCCTTCGATATTCTTTAATCGTTCGATAATCTCCTGAGAAATCTCGTCCACCTTCGCCGTCTCCTGAAGTAAGAACCCCTCCCCCGTAGGGAGGGGGTCAACCCTAATTATATCACACACTACGAAAGATGTCAAAGGATTTGCCCGGAAGAGAGCTAACTGTACCGCGAAAGCCCAACTATTTGGAGGGTTTTTTCTCAGCTATCTCTCTCACCCACAAAGGATGCCTATTTACACGCTGCGAGGCATCATAGATAAACCCGTAACAGGTCGTGCAAGTTTTTCGTGCTGGCATAGGTTTACGGTTGGCTTACACCGTAGCACCTCTTCTAACGGCTCCAGGAGATGCGTTCTTCCAGCCAGCCGCGGGAGGAGAGGAGTTCAGCCCCTACAATTCCATCCGGTGAGCCGCGCATCGTAAACAGCTTGCGTTGGTTGCTTCCATCTGGGTTCATGGCCCATATGCCCCAGGTTCCGTCGCGATCCGACACGAAAGCAATCGTGCTGCCGTCTGGGGACCAGGTGGGCAATCCATCATTTGCCGAGTTGTTGGTCAGGCGCACAACGTTCTGCCCATCGCTATTCATAACATAGATCTCGTAATTACCGGCCCCTTCGCGCGTGAGGGACATAAACGCAATCTTACCCCCGTCTGGCGATGGTGCCGGCGCTGTGTCGCTGGTGTTGTCTGTTATCTTAGTGGCGCCTATGCCCTCCGCGCTCGCTATAAACAGGCCGCATGCACCCTCCACCGTGCAGCCTCTGTACACAATTCGACCATCTGGGAAGACACTGGCATACTCGGCGATCAGCCCAAAACCGGATTCCTGATTGTTAGTCTGATTCACCCGGAACAAACGCGGCACGCGATCTCCCTCACGGCGCGAGGTAAACACCAGCGTGATGGAGCTGGGGTCCCAACAAGGTAGTCCATCCTCGATATAGTTTGTCAGCAAACCGCTCCTGCCTCCTCCGATGGTGAGGAAAGCCAGTCCTCGGGCAGTGGAATCCCAGCTCTTGTAGGCCAGCAGGTCTCCACCCAGGTTTAGGCAAGGTTGGCTGGCGTTGTATGCCAGAAGCTGGGGATCGCCGCCTTGAAGATCGCTCATATAGATATCAAAGCTGCCCATTTGCCCTTGAAGCTTTCGATCGGGCACGTAGACAGGGTAGACAATCTTCCCGCTCAACACCGGTTCTACAGGCTTCGGAGTTGGTTGGGCTGCTTGGGTAGCAGTCGGCGTGGGCGGGTTCGTCTCGGCACCCGCCTCAGTGGGCAGTGTAGCTATTTCGGCAGATTGGGTAGGCGTCACCGTGGCTGCTCTTGTGGCGGTAGCTCTTGCAATCGGTGTGCCTGCGCCAGCAACATAGCCGCCGACCGGTATGATAAGCTGTTGACCAATCTGGAGTCTGGTCGGATCCTCTATTCCGTTGGCAGCCTGTAGGTCCTGCACGCTCACCCCATACTGGGCAGCGATAGCCAGCAATGTATCGCCTGACTGTACCACATAGATAACCGGAGTGGGTGTCTCCGTGGAAGCAGGTGGTCGGGTCTCAACAGGCAGGGTTTCCGTAAGGGTGGGTGTCATCATCACCGTGGGCGAGGGGATTGCACTCTCAAACGCTGCTGCGGAAGCTAAGGGTGTCTTTGTTGGCTCAGCTGCACGTGCCTGTGGCGCTATAAAGCGTATGCTGTCGAACATTTTCTGGAAGGTCAATGCTTCGCGGCTCCACTCAGCACTGGGTGCCGCGGCCACAATGGTGTAAGCTGTATCATTGTACACTGTAGCCGCTACATAAGCGGTCATATCCCCAACGTTTTCGCTGGGCTTCAGCTTGACCTGGCTGATGGCCCATTCGACCCCGTTGACGGCGCGTGTTCCGGTCTCGCTGGAGCTTGGATCGATTGGCAAGCTTGCGACAATCCGGTTTAGAACGCTTGACGGAGTATCTATAATGCCTCCGCCTTCGACTTGTACCACAAAGGAGGCAAATCTAAGGACCGGCTGATCTCCCAGCAAGCTGGTTAGCCCTTCCTCATCAGGCGCTAAAACGACGTGTCGTTCTGTCTCCTTGGCTTGCCAGGTGCTCGGGTACTGGAGCGTAAAACCAAAAACACTGTTGGAATATGTCTGCAAGGCAAGTTGCGTTGGGGTAGGCTCAAGGGTGGGTGTTGCGCTGGGTGTAGGTGCCGGAGTGGGGGTTGCGATCGGTAATGCTGAGACAAGCGTTGGCGTGGGTGCCTGGCTTACTCGCACTCCTCTGTCCTGGAAGGCGTTAACCAGCAATACGATTAAAAGAGCCAGGACTATCAACAGGAGAAACCCGGCGCATCCGGTGTACAACCAGCGGGGTGCCCAACTTGAGGTTATGTCCTCACGGAGTCCAGACAAACGCGATACCGCTTCGGGGATGCCGCGTCCCTGGTGCTTGGTCATAGGCAGAGGGGTCTCTTGGACCCACTCCACGCCGTCGTAACGATACCATTTGCCGCTCTGCGCTCCGATGGTCCAGTAGTAGCCTTGCTCGTCCCGGATTTGCAGGCCTTCTATCTCTTCCTGGAATTCTTCCTCATCGATCTTTCCAGCGTCGAAATCGGCACGCAGTTGCTTATAACGTTCTAACAGCTCTTGAAAGTCCATAGTCTATGCGCATCTCCTTGCCCAGGCAGGATTACATCCAGCCCGACGTTCCCGACCCTCAGTATACTGCAATAACGCCAACAGAGACAAACGGAAGCCACTCCATTGCGCGAGTTTGCCTTTTTCGGCAACCGAGTCCATTATAGGATGTTGCTGTACTCTGATGGCTTAATAGCAAGCGCTTTACAGCACGCCGATCGCGAGGAGAAGAACGACCGCTGTGACTTTGATCGAGCGCAAAGGCTCGCAAACTATCATCGTGGCCGACGCAGAGCTGCCGGTCACCCAAAAGCCACTGCACGTGGCGCGTGCCGTATTCTCCTATCTGGGCGAATTGTGGTGCTACCGTGAGCTGCTCCTCACCCTAGTAGTACGCGACCTAAAGGTGCGTTATCGCAATTCCATACTCGGTGTTCTGTGGTCGTTGGGCAATCCTTTGCTGATGATGGCTGTGTTCACCATCGTATTCACCGTCATGACGCCCTCTAACATAGAGAAGTTCCCCATATTTGTCCTATGCGGTCTTCTGCCATGGAATTTCTTTTCGGCCTCGGTGATCGGAAGCATCCGCAGCGTTGTGGATAACGCACCACTTATTCGTAAGGTGTACTTTCCGCGTGAGGTCTTGCCGCTCTCGGTTGTTTTGTCAAACCTGGTCAACTTCTTGATCGCCCTGCTCGTGTTGTTTGCCTTTATTCTGGCATTTCAGATGCCGATCACACCATGGGCATTGCTATTACCTGTGGTTATCATCGTCCAGGTTATCTTCACTTGTGGGATAGCATTCATCCTGGCGACCGTGAATGTTTTCTACCGGGATACCCAGGTAATTATGGAAGTGGCCATGTTGGCCTGGTTTTTCCTGACTCCGATCTTCTACCCGATCGATATCCTGCCGCGCAGCTATCATCTGGGAGATCTCACGATTGACGTGTGGCGCTGGATGTATATGCTGAATCCGATGGCGTCGTTGATTGCTACCTACCGCGTGATCCTTTATGGTAGTGGTTTTGGCGGTGCACCGCCAGCGCTTGACTTTTTCGGCCGGACGACGGTCACAGCACTGGGTGTATTTATCCTCGGTATGCTGATATTCTTCCGATACAAACGGCTATTTGGGGAAGAAGTATAGTTCTCCGTGGGCACGCCGGTTTGGAAATGGGGATGGGAAGGCGCAGTGAGCACAGCCATTCGGTTTGAGCATGTTTCCAGGCGTTTTGTGTTGCATCATCACCGCGCCCGTTCCTTCCAAGAGTTGGTGATCCGAATGTTACAGGGTCAGGGTAATGGGCGGCGGGAGGTTTTCTGGGCGCTAGCCGATGTGAGCTTCGAGGTCAAGCAG
>JBMFPH010000043.1:0-18411 GCA_049969215.1 Anaerolineae bacterium
GGCAAGATCGCCCAACGGCAGGTGGACAAACAAGCTGCCCAGCAACAAGTAAGTCGGATAACCGCTGGGATGGGGCACCCCACCCGTCACCGTCGCAGTGATTAAGTCGCCACCGTCGGCGCCGTCATTGCACCAGGTGATGCTCGGCGCCAACGTTATGAGATACACAATAAATGCAAGGAGGGTGGCCAAAGCTGCCACCCTCCATATGTGCTGCGGTGCTGTGGCCATCACAGGACTCAATAATATGGGCGGTTGCGATAGGCTAAACCAAAAGCGGTGATCTTGCGCGTCCTCGGATCGAAGAGGTTGCCGTTGAAACCACAGTCATTGCCGGTGCATGCAGGCGGTGGCACATACATTTGGTCATTCAAGCTGTACCATGCCCAACGCTGTACCAGACGACACCCGTCCTGGACATAGCCCAAGCTGCAATCCCTGGCATTCAACAGATACTGGAATGTATTGTACATATACCGGATGACCCGCTGCTCGTCAAAGCCGTACATAGAGGGCATATTGACCCCGTATTCTGAGACGATGAGCGGCATATTCTGATAGCCGTTTTGCTTCATCCAACGCCGCATGTCCTCAATCTGTTTCTTGAAGTACGTCATGTTGTCATTGTCCTGGATGGTGTACAACATGCCCTGCTTATCCGGGAGGCCAGTAGGCACCTCCGCACCCCAGCAGTCATTGGGGTAATACTTGCAGCTGCGCTCGCGCAGGATCATGTTATGGATGTTCCAGCCATCGGTCGGTAGCTTGGTGCGATAGCGACTGCAGTAGGATTCGAGAATCATGCTCAGGTACTTCAGACGCAGCGGCGTCGGCTGCACAATGCCCCCCGCAGCGACCTTGGCGCTGGAGTCATACGACTTGATGCAGTGGTACAGGTCATGATAGGCGCCAGCATACCGATCCGGCGGCACCGCATCTTGATAGGTCGGCCGGTCGGGCTCGTTGCCGATGAGCCACCACGACCCGCGATTGTTCTGCACGTAGGGCGCCAGGTCCACACATTGAGGTGGATAAGCAACGCGCACCGTCTGCATGTACTCCAGTCCAGCAGGCTTGGCCGGGTTCAAGCGCATGGTCACATCATAGTACCAGCCAGCGCGCAGTAACCCAACCTCGTAGTCCGTCACCTGACCACGGCCAATATGCACGTCGAAGCCGAAGCGCCACTGGCTACGCGAACCTGGCCAATCGTTGGAAATGATGGGCAGGTATAGGGTCACCACCCGAGTGGCAGCGATCATGTCCGGCGAAGCCGGCGAGTCAACATTTAGGCTGCGGGGGGCAGCCGCTTGGACAGAGAAGCTCGCTAGCGCCAAGCCCCCCGCTACTACAGCGGCCATGACGACAACCCCGACGAGCACCGCCCAACCGTTGTGGGAGCGATGGAACGTCACAAGCTGGCGCGACATTTCCCCGGCGAGTGCTTGGTTAATGCGCAGACCAGTGGGCAGACGAGATTCGGCCATGCTAAACACTAAGGTGTTGGACACGCCTATACAAGGCGAACCAGAGGCCGCCCACAACAAGAGCTCCTATGATGGCTAGGATAGCCAGAAACGGCGTAGAGCTCGGTGCCTGCCCTGTCTCCGGCAACAGGATCGGCGCCGCCTCACAGGCCAGGAGTGCCCACCAGCCGGTTTGCCCGGTCGCGCCGACTACGTGGCGATTGGGCACATCGACGATGGAGGGCTCCAATTTGATCCACGTTTGTGTCGCCTCATCATAGCGAGCAATCACGAAGCGATTGGGATCACCATTTGCCACCGCCAGGTCGGCGTCGTTGTAGCAAATGGTGTGGATATAGTTGGGTATCACGGTAAACGTCTCCTGTCCCGTGCTGGTATCCCACACTTTGATTCCATACGCTGTCGTAGTGCGACGGCACTCCGGCGGCGGCGCAGCAAGTGTCATCGGGTCAAGCGGGATGATCTGGAACAGGAGCTGCGAGGGTACTCCACTGACGTTGATCTGGATGCAACCGGCATTCGGCATCGGCAGGTGGAACAGGCCATCACCTGGGCCAAGGCGCACGTCCACCGGCACACCTGGGATCCCCGAACTGGGTGTAGGAGTGGCCCCCGGGACCCCTTTCTTCTTCTCTGGCGGCACAGGCGTGGGGGGTGTGGGCGGTGTGGGCGGTGGGATCGTCTGAATTGATGGCGCTGCCTCGGCGACTGTCCAAACGGTGGGAATGACGCTCAAGAGCAAAGCAGCCACAAGCATGGCACCCAGCACCGCCCACAGGCGCAACCTGGATCTCCTTAGAAACAGATCACAGCTTACACTCATTACCCTTCTCACGGCAACCTCTCCTTTCTTGAAAACAGAAAGATGCAAAAGCGATCTACATTTTTGAAAAATGGCACAGTCATCCTCGACCGATCCACAGGATACCATCCATATCGAAAGTGCACCAGACCCCACACCAGCCCCAATCCGATGGCCACTGCACGCAGCCATAACAGGAATGGGCTTATGAGTGCAACGAGCGGATCGCGCCGCAAGGCCTTGAGCGTGAAAGGCGCCGTCGTCGCCAGAAAGACGGCCACTGTGAGCAGCCACAGCCCAAGTGTCCATACCGACCACCCCACAAGGAGGAACAAGATCAGCGTCATGGCGGCTAAGCCGAGCTGCCACTTCAGCAGCGGTGGAGTGTGCGTATCCCCCTCGGTCTTGTCCGGGTAGCGCGCATAGACGGGCACACGCCAGTAGCCGTAGATCGCTTTGCGACGCAAGTAACGCCACAGTGTGGCAGGATGCGAGTGGTAGACAATGGCATGGGGGTTGAAGACCAAGCGATGCCCTTGCGCACTCAGGCGGTAGGAGAGTTCTACGTCCTCAACCGCGGCACCCGGAAATCGCTCATCAAACCCCCCGGCCGTGAGCAGCACGTCACGACGATAGGCGGCAGCGTACGTGTCCACGAAATCAATCGTCTCCCGGGCAGCCATCCGATCATAGCGGTCTTCGTATTCCAGCTGTGTGAAACGGGCAATGAGATTGCGCTGCTGGGTGCGGTAGGCACCCTTGACGCCGTCCACCATTGGGTCCACCAGCGGTTTGCTCATTTGCTCGATCCAGTCAGGTGCCGGGCTGCAATCGACGTCGGTAAACAGCACAATTTGACCGCGCGCCGCTGCCATGCCGGCATTGCGCGCTGCCGCAGCACCGCGATGTGGTTGCCGAACAACGCGCACACCAAAGCGCAGCGCAACCTCCGCGCTCCCATCGGTGGAGCCATCATCCACCACGATCACTTCGTAGTGTTGCGGGTCAATTGTCTGTTGCTGCAACGCCGTCAGACAGGCCGGCAACGTCTCCGCTCCGTTATATACCGGAATGACCACTGAGACGAACCTATCAGGAAAAGCGGCGGATGTACGCACCCAATGCCCTGCCCAAAGGTGTCAACTCACCTGTTTCTAGGTCGGCCAGGTTGCCCGTCGGATATTGCATATCCCCCATGCTGAACCACGCCCAGCGCTGCACCAAACGGTACCCGTCGGATTTATATCCCAGCTGGGGGTCAGCCGCTGTCAACAGAAAGTCCATTGTGGCAGTCATAAAGTGGCGCACACGGGCAAAGTCGAAGCCATACTCCACCGGCATAGGGATGCCATATTCGGAGATGACCAGCGGCTTGTCACGCTCGCCCCGCTCCGCCATCCAGCGTCGAAAGGCGATCACCTGCTCTTGAAAAATGCTCAGATTGTCATTGTCCTGAACCTCGACGAGCACCCCTTCTTCCTCGTCGAGGCCCGGCGGGATATCCACACCCCACGAGCCGCGTTTCTCACGGAGGATGAAATTGTGAATGTGCCACATCTCCACCGGCATAGGCTCACCATAGAGTTCCTGATGAGCTTGCAAGACCCGTTCTAAGTACTTCAGGCGCAGGGGTGTCGGCTGAGAAATGCCCCCCACTGCCACGCGACAGGTTGGGTCTGCTTCCTTCAGCAGATGATAGACATCGTGATAGACCTGCGCATAACGCTCCGGAGTAACATTATCCTGCCATATCACATCGGGTTCGTTGCCGATAAGCCAAATCGATCCCGGATACTTCCGTGCCGCGGCAACGATTACCTCACGCGATGGAGCAAGCCCATTCTCCGAAGCACGTACCATCTGCCACGTTTCAACCCCCAACGAGGCAGGCAAATCAGTGAGGACACGCCAGGCATGATACCAGCCGATGCCCAGCTGATCCACCTCATAATGCTCGATCGGTGGGTAGGGTACTCCCACACCGATGCGCTGCCGTGGCGTCCACAACCCGGTTGTCCGGAGTGTCACCTCAGGGGCGATCCCCTCCGACCGTGGTGAGACGTCCTCCGCACTGGGTTGCCCAGAAGATGGTGGAAATGCTGCGGTCGGCACCAGTCGTTCAGCCTCTCGAGTGATATCCGGAACAGCGGTTATTGCAACAGGCAGAGAGATACCCTCCCGCACAAAACCGAATGGTCCTCCGAAGGTGCCACACGCCACCAGGAGCAACCAGGCGAGCCCGCCCCACATCCAGCGCCAGAGCACGCGCAGGCTCCTCCGCCCGCTCAACCCATCACCGCCCGGCCGGACGGCCGAACAACAGGTAGAGGCCCACGATCACCAATCCTGCTCCGCCAACCAATCCCCACGGTCCTAGCCCACGTGGAGTCGGTATCTCCCCAGCTTCAGACTCAAGTGAGAGATCCTCCCTGTCCTCCACAGCCAAGGGAGTTGCCGTCGGAAGGGGTGTCGCAGTCGGCGTATCAATGGCCGGCACCGGTGTGGGCGATTCAATAGGGACCGGCGTGAGAGTCTCCGTCGCCGTGGGAAGCGGTGTTGGTGTTGCGGTCGGCGGGACAGGTGTTTCGGTTTCGGTCGGAGTAGGTGGCAGAGGTGTCCATGTCTCGGTGGGCGTCGGCGTAGGCGGCACAGGGGTCCATGTGGGAGATACCTCGACAACCACGGTGAAGGTCGGCGACGGTTTCTTAGTTGGCTTGGGTGTCTTTGCACCACGATCTGGGGTGCGCGTCGGAATCGTCTGCTGCGCGCGCTCCTGTTCCAGGGTTGCCCAGGCGGCCGGTGCCAGCGTTGCCACCCATCCCATCACCGTCAAGGCAGTTATAGCGATCAAGCGCAACAATCTGTTACTGGGCATCTTTCCCCTGTATCTGTCCTGCATTCTGCATGTAGACCAATTCTAACTGCCAGTCACGTCGCAGCTCCGTTTGGTAGATGATCTGATCCCCATTGATTGCCTGGGGCGCTGGTATGCTGTGCACCAGATGTCCGCCCGATGGCAGCTGCACCTTTACCTGCACACTCGTGTCATCACGGCCGGGTTGCTTCTGGACAAGCAAGTCATAACACCAGGTGTTAGGAGCGATCGGGCGGGCAGCTCTGTTATCGGGCAGGTGATACCGATACTCCAAGGTGATATCCCCGCCCGGCGGTAACACGAACAACAACCCCAGCGACTGCTTGCCCCCTTCGGCCGGTGTGATCTCCACCTCTCCGCGGGTCGCCTCTCCGCTGAGCATCTCCTCTGCCGGCACCACCACCCGTGGAGTTGATAGAGGTATCGCTTCGATCGGGAGATACAGCCGCACATAATTCCACAGGCAACGTTGCATCATCTGGGCATAAACCGGATCATAGCGGACTTCAGGA
The DNA here is from genome assembly GCA_049969215.1 of Anaerolineae bacterium. Classification (GTDB taxonomy): domain Bacteria; phylum Chloroflexota; class Anaerolineae; order 4572-78; family NAK82; genus NAK82. The sequence goes on from JBMFPH010000043.1 coordinate 5,677, forward strand.
CGACACTCGCCCCCGGGATGACCGGTGTGATGATAGCTCAAGTTCACCCGTGCTTCTGCACCCCCGACTGCGTCCAATATTACGGTATGCTCGATCTGTTTCGTGATCAGGGCGCTGGCTTTGTTGAAACCGACGTTGGCATCCACCACCATCAGATAATCGCTCCCCCAATGCCGGATGCTTCCGTCCCAACCAGCGCGGTTCAGGATTCCCGCCACCTCTGGCTGCGGGCTATACAGCAATATGTGCTTCTCGCCCAGTGCGCGCTCCATTGCCCGAGCCAGTACCAACCAATTCAGCGATTCCGGCGCGGTCTCAAACTTGCGGTGCATCGCCTCCGCCAGCTCACCCACAAAGGACTTGCGCTGCGCCCACCACGCCTCATCCTGTTTCTGGCCCGGTCCGGGTGCCCAGTGAGCTCGCAGCGCTGCGATCACATTGTCAGTATGGATCGTCTCCCCGCTGCTGGCGACAGTTACCGCCCCTATCCCTTCCAAGAGGTACTGTAATGCTCTCTGGTCGAATGCGACGACGCCGTCCACTACCACATCTCGTCCGTAAGCATAGAAATCCGCGGCGATACGCGCGCTGGTAGGAAAGTCGGGCGACCAGTTGGTGTCGCGAAAGAGCCATAGGTCGGCCAGCATCATGCGGCGCAGCACCTCGGGTGGCTCCGGATACGGCTTGCTCAGGTCATCCACGGCATAGCTGTCGTCAAACCTGAGCGCGACAATGCGGCCGCGCTCAAATGTGATCAACCCTGCTGCTGAGATGAACCCGCCGGTGGGGCGCAACTCATCCTCGTTCTGGGCCAAGATCAGGTAACGGCGTGGCCTATCGGTGCCCAACAGCGTGGGCGTCACCATAGCCAGCTGCACGAGGGAGCGCAATAGAGGCAGATAACGCGAGAGCGGCGACAGCTGTTCTGCCAACCACGGCGTCAATGGTGCCTGCTGCACCACTTGCTCCCATTGCGCCTCGGCCTGGCTCAGCTGGGCCTCCACCTGGGCCAGCTGTGGCGCAGAGTCTGACAGGACGGTCACCAGAATCGACAACGGGTCACCATGGCCGGAAGTCGTGTCTTGGTGCAGCTGCTCCAGACGGGGAGCCAGCTCGTCCAGCAGGATCAAGCTCGCTTCGGTCAGTGATTGAGCAACTTCCAGCAGATGAGGCGCGGCTGCGATAGTGCCGCCGTATTCGGGCAACCACCCAAGGTAAGGCGCCAGGACGAGAAAGGGGGTAGCATGCCACCTGACAGCGGCCAGCTCCTGCTCTGCCCGGCGAAGCGCCAAACGTGCTTTTGTCAAATCAAGTTGCTGTGCCCCGTGATGCTCAGCAGCAAGATACCTGAGTTCGGTCAATTCGGCCAGCACGGATCGGGCATGCCAGGCCAGGAGGACAGAGTTGATCACAAATGCTGCCACCAGCAGCGCCACAAAGACCCATATGAATCGAGCTACGTGCCGCGGTATCTTCTTCGCCCGAATGCGCTGATCCTCCCCACCGCGATGTGCAGGATGTCGGATGGGCAATCTACCCTCCATTTTCACGCTGCCACACCCAGCGCGCCGCCGCAAGTAGACCGTCGAAGACCGGGACGGAATCGCGCTGTGTCTCGTCCAGCAGCGCAACTTGCTCATGGCCGCGGCCGGTCAGCACCAAGAGAGGGTGGGCGCCGATGCGCAGCGCTGCCTGGATGTCGCTCAGCGCATCGCCGATCACATAGGAGCCAGCCAGCTGAATATCCAGTTGATGCGCCGCCTGATAGAACAACCCGGGCTGCGGCTTACGACACGTGCACCCCTCGTCTGGGCGGTGTGGACAGTAAAAGACAGCATCGATGCGTCCACCTGCCGTCTCAATGTGCTCCTGCATCGCTCGGGTGATCGCATCCACCGTCGCTTGATCGACTAATCCACGATGGATAGCGGACTGGTTGCTGACCACGACGATGGGCATCTCCAGTGCAGCCAGCTGCCGCAATGCCGCCAGCACGCCGGGAAGGAAGATAAACTCGGCGAGCGACTTGACGTAGTCGGGACGGTTCTCGTTGATGACGCCGTCCCGATCAAGGAATATTGCCCGACGCGCGCCCACCGGAACCAGAGGGAGGGATCGCGTGAAAGCGCGAGGCAAGCGCTTCCGGTATGGGACACATTGGGTATGCCTGGGTGCTCTGACGCAGACACGAGCATACCAGATGTTCCAGCATCAGGTGCACATCTTCGATCTGCTCCATGCACGTGCTGGGCACAATCACGCACAGGTCCACCAGCTCCTTCATTTTGCCCCCGCCGAAGCCAGTGAACCCGATGGTAACCGCTTGTCGTTGGCGCGCCAGCTCCAGCGCGCGCAATATATTGGCCGAGCTGCCGCTGCCACTGATGGCGATCACCACATCGCCCGGCTGGAGCAGGTTGGCCAGCTGCTCGGCGAAAACCCACTCATAGCCGAGGTCGTTGGCATAAGCCGAAAACAGGGCTGTGTTGTCGGTCAGGGCAATCACGCGAAAGCGGGGCAGCTCCGGCACGGCTGTCCCTTTGCCCAAGTCACAGGCAAAGTGAGAAGCGGTGGCTGCGCTGCCGCCGTTGCCCATAATGAACACCTGGCGATGATGGAAGCGCGCATACTGCAACACACCGATCACCGCACGCACATGGTCTAAGGGCAGCTGGGCCAAGCAACTTTGTAATCCCTCGATATATTGTTCCACCGGGTCCATCTCTTCTCTCCTGAGTTTCGCTCACCTCGAAGAAGCAAGACATGCAGAGGACAAACTTATTTAGCCGAGGGCGTTCTACGTCCCTTGCCTATATTACGGGGAAAAGTGGTTCATCCATTGCTGAGAGCGTATATTATCCATGAATTTGCCCACTAGGAATGCTGCACGTTTTCGGTGCGTCCCTCATTGGATGACTCGGTGTGCTCCTGCGAACGCCCGAATAGCCCGCGCAGGAAGCCACCCTGCTCGGAATGGTTGGTGTGCTTCTTTTTGCGCTTGCGTTTCTGTTCGCCATTGTCATCAGCAGCGTAGTAGTAGTAGTAGTAATAATAATAACCGCCTGATCTTGGCGAAAGGCGATTGACCACACCACCCAGCAAATTGGCGCCCACCTTGTGCAAAGCCTCCCGTGCCCGCACTACTGTATCACGTCGAGTGTGGCCACTGTCAGTTACGATCACCACCCCATCCACGCGCGTGGCCAGCACCGAGGCGTCGGTGACCACCAGAGCCGGTGGAGAGTCGAAGATCACCACCTCGTATTCCTCCTTGAGACGCTGCAGCAGTGCCTGCATCTTGGCCGAGCCGAGCAGTTCGGAGGGATTGGGCGGAATAGGGCCGCTGGTCAACACGCGCAGATTCTCGATCTCGGTTGCCTGCAAATGACCATCGGCAGTTGGTTCTCCCGGCTGCAGCAGCGCATTGGTCAGGCCTCGCTGGTTGGGCAGTCCGAAGATCTTATGTTGTACCGGACGGCGCAAGTCGGCATCCACCAACACTGTCTTGAAACCAGCTTGTGCCATAGAGACCGCCAGATTGGCCGAAGTGACGCTCTTGCCCTCCAGGGAGCTCGGGCTGGTGACCAGCAGCGTGCGCGCTGGCTTGTCCAGCGTGGAGAACTGGATGTTGGTACGCAGCGTGCGATATGCTTCGGCGATGGAGGAGCGTGGATGACGCGCCGTCACCAGCTTGTTTTCATAACCTTCGCCGCGCATCCGCGCGATAGCGCCCAAGGGGGTCAAACCGGCTGTCGCCATCAGGTCGTCGGGCGATTTGACCGTATCGTCCAGGTATTCCAACAGGAAGGCAGCGCCTAATGCCAGCAGAATGCCAATGCCAGCCGCTAAGAGCACATTCATCGTTGTACGCGGACTCACCGGCTCAGTGGGCAGCTGCGCCGGTTCGATCACCGTCAGGTAGTTAGGGGATCCGCCCTCAATGAAGTCGAGCAGCTGGGCATAGTTCGCCTGCCAGGTGTTGATCTGGTTTTGCAATACATTGATCTGGCCTTGCAGGTCCTGGATCTGCCGTGCGCTGAACGCCTCGCCCATCTGTTTCTCCAGCTCCGCCACCTGTTGCTGAGCCGCTTCGATCTTCGCTTGCAAGTCCGCAATCTGCTGTTCCACGAAGGCGCGATGCTTGGTCCGCTGTGCCTCTTCGGGCGCCGTGGGGCTCTGCAGGATCATCTGTCGCGCGATCTCGTCGGCGATTGCCACCGCCCATTCAGGTGAGGTATCCAACACGCTGATCTGTAACAGCGCCGTCCCCTGCACTAGGCTGGCGTTCACTCGCCCGCGCAGGCTCGTCCACTCCTCTTTTAGCCCCAAGGTATCGACCGTGGCCTGTAGAATCGGCTGGCGAGTGGCCATCTGGACGTAAGTCTGTGCCAGCTGCTGGCTGACGTAGAGATCTTGGGCGGTGACGTCGGGGTCTCGCATCACCTTCTGACCCACCATCAGAGTGGTGGTGCTCTGGTAAACACGCGGCATCGACCGGCTCGACACATATGCCGAGCCACCGGCAACCGCTCCGGCCAGCACGATGAGCCAGAGCCACCTCCAAATAACCGCAAAGTATTGACGCAAAGTCATCCTTCACTCCTGAAAATCATCAATGCTCGAGAAATATAATCCGCAATAGCTCTCGCACTCCTATGGCGTCGCCGGTGGGGGTTTGAACCACACCGGATCCCAGTCGTTGTACGGATTGTTGCTCAGATTGCGCTCGTTAGCGCCCAAGAACCCCATGCCCAGGAAGTCCAACACATAGATTTGGTTGCGCCCGTCCCGGTTGGAGTAGAAGACGATCTGACGACAATCGGGTGACCAGCTGGGATGTTTATCCCATGGCCAGTCGTTCTGGGTCAGACGCGTGGTTTGCAACGGGACATTGCGGCCGTGGCTGCTCAGCAGATCCACTACGAAGATCTCATCGTTACCGCTCTGCTGCGATGTGTAAGCAATGTAACGTGGATCAGCTTGACAATAGGCTGGAGCGTAGTCAGCGCCCCGTTCACCGCCGGCAATGTACCAGGTGTAGCCGTCAGAGAGGCGCACCAAGCTGATCTCGTAGTTTATGCCCACCTCTGGGTCGCGGGAGGGGTTGCGCGGCAGGGTCACAATCGCTTGGTACTGGCCGGTGGGGTCAAGGGTATCGCGCACCAATGCCGCGTTGTAAATCTCCGGCCCGCTGAGACGTTGCACGTTGCTCCCATCAGCGTCCATCACGTAGTACCACGGCTGGCCCCCCTCGCGGTCCGACATAAAGCCGATGCGGCCGATCATCTCCGGTGGGATGAGGTTGGGATCGGGCGTCGGCGTGGCGGTCGGCTCAGGCGTCGGCGTCGGATTGGGAACAGCGTTCTTATCCAGCAGCGGTGTCGGCGTGGCCGTCCACACATTGAGCGGCGTGGGCGTGGGAGGACCGAATAGCAGCACGTTCGCGGTGGCCAACGCGGCGATGGCCTGGGCAGTGGCTGCGTTCTCCGGCACGGGTGTGGCAGTCACCACAATGGGTGTCACCCAGTTGGGCGGTAGTGGAGTGGCCGTGCCATACAGGAACGCCGCAGTGGCGGTGGCAATGGCGCGCGCCTGCGCCGTCGCCGGATTGGCGGGCGTGGGCACGCTGGTGATGATCATCCAGGTGGGCGTGGGCGTGGCAGTCACCATATTGTACGGCGTCGGCGTCGGCGTGCCCGTGGTGAGGGCGTTGGCGGTCGCCAGGGCGCTCATGTAAGCTGCCGTAGCACTATTGGCCGGCTCAGGTGTGCTGGTCACCACGATCCAGTTGGCCGGCGTGGCGGTGACCAGGTTGCGCGGTGTGGGCGTCGCCGTGCCGGTGGAGGTGGCATTGGCGGTCATGCGCGCGATGATGGCCGCAGCCGTGAGCACATTTTCAGGTGTCGGCGTGTTGGTCACCACGAGGTACTCGCGCGGTGGAGGTGTCTCAGGTGGTGCCCCCACACTGAGGAAAAGCACCGGCCTGTTCCCCTTGCTTTCCGGCCCATAGCCGCTGTCCCAGCTGAATAGGTTGTTAGCACCGGTCAGCGGCCCGTCAATCCGCAGCGATAAACGCCCCTCCTTCAGAACACGCTGTTCCAACAAACGAAGCTGTTCCCCATTGAAGATGAATTCATTGATCTTGCGCACCCCCAGGTCATCCACGCCTAGCACCGGCAACAAGCTCTGCAGCACGACTGCATTGTGCAAGCTCTGATAGGTCATAGAAGACCATTCATAGTCCACCGTGTCGGTGAGGATGCGCACTTCCCATGCCCCATCATCGCCCAGTCGATCGCGACTGAGACCAGTCAGCTGCAACGTAGCTGCCAAGATGGGCGCGCCACGCGGAATCACTGATAAGTCGAACTGCAGCGCACCATGGTAGATCGCGCCGTCGTAGATGCCGCTATAGATATTCGAGTCGCCGAAGTGATTGCCGCGTTCCTCCTTGCTCACCACCCAGCCCGCTGCATCGGCCGAGGGCGACAGGACAAAATTGCTGCCGCCGGGCGGCGGGGTAGGCGTGGCAGTGGGCTGGACGAACGTCAACGGCGTAGCGGTGGCAACTGCCGCCAACGGTGAGGTGGGCGTAGCGGTCAGCGTGGCCGTAGGAGACCGCCCGACGGTTGTTTGTGGAGTCACCTCGCTTGGTCGGGGCGGTGTGAAAATGGCCACACCATAACGCAGCCCGAAGAAGACCGCCACTAATCCCACCAGTGCCCATATCATCATCCGCCAGACGGAAAACTCCGCGGGTACATCTTCGGGAAATTCATCTTCCTCTGCCACCGATAGCTCACGAGGTGGAGAGGGAACCGGGGAAACCTGACGGCGGATCGAACGCACATAGCGCGGACAGGTCTCAAACACCCCCCCTACGCAATACTGCTCTTGATACTCCATCTCCACCGCCTCAACCCGACTGTCGGCATAACAATAATGCAGGTCATGGGCGTAGAGGAAGCTGGTATAAGGATCGTCCCTCAACCCCAGGAAGGGGCAGTTACGCGGCACGTCTATCGTCACGATACCACATTCCTCCTCATACCGTCGTGTCCCATATCACCCAGAGACACAGGTGTTTCCTTGTCTGCATGGCGATCTACCTCCGCAGCTCACTCGTTATTGTAGCGACGATAGTTGAGGATCACCTTGCTGCCGTAGTGTTCCATGCGGAAGGGTAGCTCGCGCAATCCACTCAGCGCAGCGCGCACACGTTCCTGATGCTGCCACGGGCAATAGAGCAACAGGAATCCCCCACCGCCCGCACCGGTGACCTTGCCGCCCAACGCGCCGGCCTTGCGCGCCGCCGCGTACATGGCGTCGATGGTCGGATTGCTGATCTTGCTGGCCAGCTGTTTCTTCAACTCCCAGCTATGATGCAACAACTCTCCCAATGCGTCCACATCGCCTGCCTCCAGCGCAGCACGTGCGGTCAGCGCCAGCTCCTTCATCGCCCGCAGCTCGGCCATGCGGTCGGCGATGTTGTTCTTCTGCTCGCTCAGGATGTCACTTGCCTGGCGTGCAATGCCAGTGTAGAAGAGGAGCAGGTTTTGCCCCAGACGACGGCGTGTGCGGTCCTCGACGCGCACCAATTCCATGAGGACGCGCCCATCGCGCGTGAAGGTCATAAAGCGCAGCCCTCCATAAGCAGCAATGTACTGGTCTTGTACCCCGATCGGCCGGCCCAGCTTCTCGATCTCAATCTGGCATGCCTCCTGAGCCAGCCGCTCGGCAGTGACCGACTCGCCCAGATAGTTGTACATAGCATTGAGCAAACCGACCGTCACCGCACTCGAAGAACCCAGGCCAGAGCCCTCGGAAGGGATATCGGCCATGGTATCGATCTCCACACGACGGGTGATGCCCGTCAGCCGTAATGCCTCGCGCACCAGCTCGTGCTGCACCTGATCGACGCATTCGACCAGCTCGGTGCGCGTGTACCCGACGCGGATCAGGTCGTCAAAGCGCTCCTTGATGACCACGAAGATATATTTGTCGATGGCGGTGCTCAGCACGCAGCCCTCTTCGCGCTCGTAATAATCGCGAAAGTCGGTGCCGCCGCCGAACAAGCTGACCCGGATGGGCGTTTGGGTGATAATCATTCCTCACCGTTCTCTCATTCCAACAGGACGCGGCGACCGCTTTGTAAACGTCAGCCCACCTGTCCGTGTGTGCCAGGGTCGAAGAGCTCTTGGGCCAAACGATAATGTTCCAGCGAGCCAATGTCGATCAGACGCGCCGTGGCCGGAATGATATAGCCGTAGAGTGCCAATTTGTGTTGCAACAGCGCCGGGAAGACATCGCGCCCGAAATCGGACGGCCCGTCGGACGGGATATAAGCGATCACCTGCGGCTCCAGGACGTACACCCCGGCGTTAGCCAGGTTAGTGAAAACCTCCTCCGGGCGAGGTTTCTCAATGAAGCGCACGATGCGCCCATCCCAATCGAGCTCCACCAGGCCGCATGCCGTGGGATTGCTCACCCGGTAGAGCGCCACCGTACCCACGCCTCCATGCGCGCGGTGAAAGCGCAACAGGGCGGAGAGGTCCAGGTCAGTGAACACATCGCCATAGACCACAATGAAAGTTTCGCGGAAGAAATCCTGCAAGCGACGCACCGCGCCGGCGGTGCCCAGCAGCTCCTTCTCCAGTGAGTAAGTGATGCGCACGCCGAAGCGACTTCCGTCGCCGAAGTGATTCTGAATCACCTGCGGCAGATGATGCAGATTGATGGCCACCTCGCGGATGCCATGGGCATGCAGCCAAGCTAACGTGTGTTCGAGCAGGGGACGGCTGGCCACCGGCAACATCGGCTTGGGACACCTGTCGGTGAGCGGCCGCAGCCGCGTCCCCTCCCCCGCCGCCAGGATCATCGCCTTCATTCACTCCACCCCTCTCGATGCGAATGCAAAGAAATAAGACTCTCTAAGACCTCTGCGTCCTCAGCGCTCTCTGCAGTGAGAGATTCAATACGCCCCGCGGCACTGCAGCACGGCCGGGATGGTACGCCACAGGATCTGCAGGTCGAGCCAGATGGTGTAGTTGCGAATATAGCTCATGTCCAGCTGCACGCGTTCCTCATAAGAGAGATCCGCGCGACCGGACACCTGCCACAAGCCGGTGATGCCGGGCGGGATAGTGAGCAGGTTCATGCCCCATTTGCCATACTTCTCCAGCTCGGCGGGGGAGATCATGCGCGGGCCGACCAAGCTCATCTGACGCAACAACACATTGAACAGCTGTGGCAGCTCGTCCAAGCTGGTGCGTCGCAGGATGCGACCCAACCGCGTCACGCGCGGATCCCAGGCACATTTATGGTTGTTGCGCAATGTCTCGGCTGCCTCGGGATATTGCTTGAGGATCTCATCCCCATTGACGTACATCGTGCGGAACTTGAATGCGTCGAACTCGCGGCCACCCACTCCCAGCACGCGCCGCCGATAGATGACCGGCCCGGGTGAATCGAGCTTCACCAGGATGGCGATGACCAACATCAATGGTGTGACCAGAATAAGGCCGGGCAGCGTCAGCGCATAATCGAGCGCCGTCTTGAGGAAAATATCCATGCCGGTCAGCCGCACCTTGTTGACGCTCAAAAGTGGCACATGGCCGACATCTTGCACCTGCACGCCGGTGGTCATGATCTCAAACAGGCCGGACGACATGCGCAGCCGCACCAGGTCGGAGGTGCCATAGGAGCGGAAGACCTCCAGCAGCGCGGTGCGCGGCAATGCCGTGGTCGCCACCACCAGCTCGCGTACCCCCAGGCGAGTCACGAGCGGCTCCAACTCGGCCACACGCCCCAACACCCGCCAGCCAGATGCCACTTCCGAGCCCACCGGCCGCTCATCGTCCACGAAACCGAGCACATGCAGCCCAGAGGTCAGCCAGTGCGACAGCTGCTCTGCCAGCGCGCGTCCCTCCTCATTGGCACCCACAATCAACACTGGCGAGAGGAAGTAACCGTGGCGACGCAGGTGATAGACTACCCGTCGCACGCCAAAGCGCCAGAGCCCCACACCCAGAAAGGCACACAGCCAGGCAAGCACCAGCCAGCCGCGCGCGATGATGAAGGTGATGTCGAAGAAGGCAAAGGCGATCACACCCATCATGCCGACGCTGCAGGCGTAGAAGAGCTGGGCATACTCGCGTGTGCCGCCCAGCAGATAGCGCTCATCGTACAGGTGGAACAACGCAAACAGCACCAGCCACAACGGGATGAGCATCACACTACGCTGCACGTAGAGATAGGGCGAGGCAGCCACCTGCTCAAACAGGGGGACGCCCAGCTGGAAGCGCACCACATAGGCCAGCGCAAACGCCAGGGCGAGAAACACGGCATCGCCCAACACCAAAGCGGCGATGAGCAGACGCCGCTGCGTCGCCTCGGACACCCCATGGCGCACTTGCGGGATCGTTTGTTGGAGACTAATGTCCAGCATTCTGGGGTGAAAAAGTGGACCTTCTAATCTTGGATTGGGAATTGCGGATTGCGGATCCGATTGTTTCGCGATCCGAAATCAGACAGACCGTTCTAACAGTGCTGCGGCGATCCGTTCCGCGGCATAGCCATCGCCATAGGGATTAACGACGCGACGCATACGCGCATACGCTGCCGGGTCGTCGAGTAGGTGCGTCGCCGCGGCCACGATGGCCTCCGTCTCACTGCCGACCAAGCGCGCCACACCCGCTTCCACTGCTTCAGGGCGCTCGGTGACGTGGCGCAGCACCAACACCGGCACCCCCAGGCTGGGCGCTTCTTCCTGGATGCCCCCTGAGTCGGTCAGGATGAGATAACTGCGTCGCATCAGATAGACTAAGGAACGATAATCCAGTGGCGGCAGCAGGGCGATGCCTGGCACACCCCCCAGCTCCTGCCATACCACATCGTGCACATTGGGATTGAGGTGCACCGGATAGGCGATAGTCACGTCCCCGCGCGCCGCCAGCTGGCGCAGCGCCCGACAGATGTCCCGCAGCGGTGCGCCGAAGCTCTCCCGCCGATGTGCCGTGACCAGGATCAGGCGGCCGTTGGCGGGCAGCTGGGCTAATGGGCTGTCCGCGCCGGGCTGCCACGGCTGCGCCGCCACTTCCAGCAACGCATCGACCACCGTATTGCCGGTCACCACGATCGCGTGCTCCGGGATGCCCTCGCGCAGCAGGTTCTGCCGCGCGCGCTCGGTGGGCGCGAAGCACAGATCGCTCAGGTGGTCGGCGATGATGCGGTTGGCCTCCTCGGGGAAGGGGTTTGCCTTGTCGCCGCTGCGCAGCCCGGCCTCGACATGGCCGACGCGCACGCGCGCATGGTGCGCCGCGATTGCTGCCGCCATCACCGTGGTGGTGTCGCCCTGCACCAACAGCCACTCGGGGCGCTCGTGTGCCAGCACCTCTTCCATGCCGGTTAGCACCGCCGCCGCCACGCGCGAGGGTGTCTGATCCGCCTGCATAATGTCCAGGTCGATATCGGGCTGGATGTCGAACAGCTGCAGCACCTGGTCGAGCATCTGGCGATGCTGGGCCGTGGCGCACACGCGCACGGTGACTCGCCCGCGGTGGCGCTGCAACGCGCGCACCACCGGTGCCAGCTTGATCGCCTCTGGCCGTGTGCCGACCACCACCAGGACGCGCAGGGAGCTCACCAACTCAATCATCCGCTTCTATACCACTGCAGAGGTCCTCAAAGATCTGGCTGAGCGTTTCAGAGCCATGTCCCAACGAATATCAAACCCCGCACTGCGCCTGATCCAAGGGTTGTGCTACTATGAAAGCGAAATCACTCTCAAACTCACCACATTGAATGAGCGTGTCTTCAATGTTGAGAAGCATTCTTAAAAGTAATTGCGCTGTCTGATCATCTGCCGCAAAATTGCCAGCAATACCGCTTAACAAGAACTGGAGAATGTTGCCACCCCATCCCTTCTGCTCAACGATCTTAAAGTACCGCTGAAGAACAGGGATGATATCGGCTGACCGAATAGCTTCAGATGGATCAGCAGCTGCGACATCACGCGCAGTTGGAAACACGATAGTGGATTTTAATGGTCCCCGAGTTGCTCGCGAAGCGAAGTGTATTGTAATCCGCCGTCTGATCGCGGCTAGAACATCGCCATCTCGTACTTTGTCAAACAATCTGTGGATGCTCCAACCCAAACCTCTCTTGAACGGCGAGCGTTCCAATTCCATTTCGATTGCTTCCCTCACTATCCTGCGATATCTCTCAGGAAGAAGTTGCAGGGAACAGTTAGCCACTTGTTTCTGTCTGATTGGGAATTGGAACCTGTTCGGGCCCACATATTCGTTCAAGATCAGATAACCGCCTGGTCTAATTGCACGGCTAATCTGCTCGCAAATATGCTCTAGCTGTGTAAAGTGATGCATTGCACCATGAATCCACACAGCATCATAAACACACGATGGAAGAACGATCTGGTTGACATCGGCCAAATAGTAGTTGATACTGCTAAGACCATTGGACTCCGCGAGCTCGCGTGCTATCCTCAACGATCTATCAGCCACATCATACGCATCACACTGCACAAACGCTCCGTAACGTGCAAGGGTACGCTCAAGATGACCTGTACCGCATCCAAGTGACAAACACCTCTGCAGTGGCAGTCGTCCGTTGAAATATTTGTGAAGCGTATAAGCTATCCAATCGATCTGGGGATCACCAGTAATCTTTGCATTGATGTGGCGGGCCAGCTCAGGACCAGCTTCCCACCAGAAAAGC
>JBMFPH010000044.1:0-18245 GCA_049969215.1 Anaerolineae bacterium
CTCGGTGGGGGTGAGCGAAGCGGTCGGCGTCACAGTGAGGGCGGGGATGTTGGGCGTGGCAGGGGGTAGCGCCATAGCAATTAGATCGACCAGCGATGCCATAGGAAGTGGTGTCCAGGTGGGTAACGGCGTGCGCGTTGGCACCGGCGTGCGTGTCGGTGTATGGGTCGATGTAGGAGATGGCGTGCGCGTGATGGTGGGCGTGGCGGTGGGCGACGCCGCGAACAAAGGTGATAGCGTGTGCGTAGGTAGTGGTGTCCAAGTGGCAGTGGGAGACGGCGCCGGCGTGGGAGTACGTGTGTTTGTCGGAGTCGGCGACACCTGTGGCGTCCAGGTGGGGGTAAAGGTGGGACGTAGGGTGGCCTTGGGTGTCGGCATGGCGACGATGTGGCTGTCCGAAACCTTCGCTTGTGGGCTGGCCCAGATGTCGTAGGTGAGGATGAGCACTCCCAGCCCTCCCAATACCACCACGTTTGTCATCGCCAACAAAGCGAGCAGAACAACCCATTGCCACGGCTTGAAATCCGGCATTCCTCACCGCACCTGCTGAAACACAACCTCGTATGAATAATGATACATTGAGTTAGCCACTGGATTCCCCGTCTTATCGCACATCTCAGAGCGTGCAATATCAGGGGTCAACGGCCCAACTATCTCGCTATCCAGGTCGGCCAGCTGCAGGGTGTAGCTCCCCTTGAACATAGCAAAGTCGACGAAGCCAGGATGGACCTCCAGCTTGTGGCCGGTTGTGGCGTATGTCTCACCGCTTGGCCAGGTGATGTGCACACGCACGCCGGGGATGCCCTGGCCCTCTTTGTCCCGCACGTGGATGAAGATGTGATGTTTCCCTTCGTTTTCGCACGGTGATAGCTGCCGCACTGAAGCAATGAAATCGTGTGCAGGTGTCGGGGTAGATGTAGGGGTAGGTGGTCGTGGAGCCTCCATTACGATGCGCTCCGGTGTAGGAGGTTGTGGTGTCTCAGTCGGCGTTGGGGTCACGCTGGGCGTCGGTGTCACGGTGTAGAAAGGTGTCCACGTGGGGATACGTGTGTAAGTGGGGCTAGGTGTTATGGGTATGGTGGGCGTGAAGGTGGGCCATGGCGTGCGGGTGGCGAGAGGCTGGGCCATCACGCGGCCACGCACCCCATGGGGGATGGAAGCTCGGTTTAGCACCACCCAACCGAAGCTGGTCAACGTGACCAAATTAGCCATCACCAGGAGGCTAATCAACAACTTCCAATCCCTGGGTGGGACATCCTGAAATTCGAGATTAAGACGATCCAACATTGCTGTTTGCCCGTCCCGGTTATGCGCTCTATGTGCTCATGAAGCTGCGAACCTGCAGTATTCCTACCCAGAGGTCCGGTTCGCATCCATCCAATAAACCCAGGGAGCGGTCTCCCCAAGCATCTCGATGGAGGTCATTCCTTATCATTATAGCATATGTTTCTTGTTATGGCAAGTCGTTATGACTAGTTTCAAGGGGGTTTTAGCGAGCGGTTTGACCCTGCCCGTAATTGCGATAAAATATGGATAAGAGGTAGTGGCGACTTCTTTGGATTCTACGGAAAGGAGGGATGCGTAGCGAAGGAACAACAAACTGCGAATTCTCTCAGACGTGGTCATTTTCGGCAGTGTGGGTGACAATGTCCCGGCCAGGATTCTAATTCCAAAGGAGGAATGGGCAATGACCAGAAAAATTCTTGTTGTGCTGGTTGTCCTAACACTGATGTTGGTCTCGGCGCCGATAGCGCTGGCTGCTGAGCCTGAGGAGATCACCGTTGCCGTGCACGCGGTGCCCCATGCGAATGGCGTCTACATGTTCCGCGACCAATTTGAGAAGGAATTCGGTATCAAGATCAACGTGGTGGAGATGGCACCGGAGGCCATTTTCGAGAAACAGATGACCGAATTCACGGCCGGCACGGGTGCCTATGACGTAGTCCAATTTATGCCTGCCTGGATTGCCGATTACAGCCGCTACCTGGAGCCATTGGAGCCGCTTGCCGAAAAGAACGGCGTCGACTTGCAGCGCGATGACGTTGCCCCCGCCTTCCGCGACATCTACAACAAGTGGGGTGGGGTCACCTATGCAATGACTTGGGACGGTGACCTCAACATCTTCTACTACAACCGGCTGGCCTTTGAAAACCCCGAATATCAAGAAAAATATATGAAAGAGACTGGCAAGGAGCTGCGTGTGCCCCAGACCTGGGATGAATATCTGGAGACGTGCAAGTTCTTTGCCGGCTGGGACTGGGACAATGACGGTCAGAACGAATTCGGCTGCGATGAATATCTACAGCGCGGCCGCATGTACTGGTGGTTCCTGGATCGCTTCGCTTCGATGGGGGGTGTCTACTTCGACGAGGAGATGAAACCACTGATCAACACCAAAGCTGGTGTGATGGCGCTGCAGAACATGATTGATACCCTGCCCTATATGCCGACCGGAGCGCTTAACCATGGCTATACTGAGCTGCGTCTGGCCATCATCAACGGCGACGTGGCGATGGGCAAGCAGTGGACCGATGTGGGCAAGGCCGCTGATCTGGCCGAGGAGTCGAAAGTCAAAGGGCTTATCGGCTACGCGATGGTGCCCGGCTGGAAATGGGGTGACAAGGTAGTGCACCGCCCCATGCTGGCCGGTGGCTGGCAGCTGGGTATTCCTAAGGATTCGAAGCACAAGGATGCTGCCATCAAGTTCATCGGGTTCATCACACGTCCCGATATCAGCTTGGCGATCACCAAGGACCCGAGTACGGCTTTGGATCCCTATCGCATCTCCCACTTCCAGTCGGCAGAGTTCCAGAGCTTGTGGCCCACAGCCAAGAACTATCTGGCAGCGATTATGGTAACGGCACAGTATGGCTTCCCCGAGCTTCAGATTCCCGGTGCGGCGGAGTACATGGACACGCTGGATCTCGAGCTAACGGAGGCGTTAGCAGGCAACAAGAGCCCACAGGAGGCACTGGATGCAGTGGCGCGACAGTGGGAAGAGATCACCGACCGCCTCGGTCGTGAGACACAGAAAGAGCTGTGGAACAAAGAGTACAACGCGATGAAGGCGGCCGGCATCCAATATCAGCCACTACCTTGATGGGCTACTGGTGCGATCGAGGAGGGGACAGTGTCGAGACTGTCCCCTCCTCATTCTGCACTCGTTGGTAGACATATTTGTACTGAAGTTTGAGTGATGCGCTCTGTACAGAAGTTCGTGCGGCGAACATGGATCCCCATTCCGAAGGAATAGCTGTGCGGCGTAGTGCCTTGATCGTCTCAAGTGCAAAGCAGCAACGCAGCATGCTACGGCGTTGGTTGGAACAGAAATCGCTGGTGATCCCGGTAGCAGTGCTGTTATTCGGGGTCACCATTTTTCCGCTCGTTTACTCGCTGGCGGTAAGTGTGCACGTCTATGACCTACGCCAAGAGATCTTATGGAAGTTTGCCGGACTGGAGAACTATCGCATCGCCCTGTTCGAAGATGCGCGCTTCTGGAGCAGTTTGTTCACCACACTGCGCATCGGGGTAGCGGCGGTGACGATTGAGTTTCTACTGGGTTTGGCCATCGCCTTGCTGCTCTACGGTCCCATCATCGGACGACGCTTTTTCACCACCTTATTGGCGCTGCCGGTGATGGTGTCACCCGTCGTCTCGGCCCTGATTTTCCGCATGATGTTGCACGAGAAGTACGGTATCATCAATGGCACGATCAATATGATACTGACCAACTTTGGGCTGGGCAAGGAATTCGCGATTCTGGCGGATCAACGTTGGGCCATCTGGGCAGTTGTGCTGACCGACGTGTGGCAGTGGACACCGTTGATGATCATGATCCTGCTCGCCGGTTTGCAGTCCATGCCCATCGAGCCACTCGAGGCGGCGCGCGTGGACGGCGCAGGCCGTTGGCAGACCTTCTGGTACGTTATGCTGCCCATGCTGCGGCTGGCCATCTTCGCTGCGCTATTGTTGCGTTTCATCGATGTCATCAAGATTTTTGACCTGCCGTTCATCCTCACCGGTGGTGGTCCAGGCAGAGCAACCGAGACGATCTCCATTTACATTTACCTGAACGGCTTCCGTTATCTCCGTATGGGCTATGCCACCGCGATGTCATATCTGTTGCTTATCCTTACGGTTGTGCTGAGTACCATTTTCATTCGCAATGTTGTGCAGCGCAGGAGCGCATAATATGGCGAGGCGAAGGGCGCATATCCGACTGGATAGGATCATTGTCCACATCGTGCTAATCATCATTACGTTGGCCTTTCTATTTCCCTTGCTGTGGATGTTCTCCACTTCGATCAAGACCCAGGCGGAATACTTTACCTATCCCCCAGTGTGGATCCCGGCGCACCCCACGCTGGAACACTATCGCTATATTGTCTCAACCACAGGATTAAATGCGGTGCGCAACAGTCTCATTGTAGCGTCGGTCAATGTGGCGCTGGTGATGGCGGTGAGCATTCCAGCAGCATACGCTATCGCTCGCTTCCGCATCGGAGGCCATGATTTCTCCTTCTGGGTACTCTCGCAACGCATGCTGGCACCCATTGCGGTGATCCTGCCGCTCTTCTTGCTGTTTAGCCAGCTGAAGTTGGTCGATACCCATCCTGCTTTGATCCTGGGTTATACCAGCTTCAACGTAGCCTTCGCGGTATGGTTGTTGATGGGCTTCTTTGAAGAATTCCCCACTGAGATTGAGGACGCCGGGTTGGTGGATGGGTGCTCGCGCTGGGGGGTTCTGTTTCGTGTCACGTTGCCCATTGTGACGCCCGGCCTGGTGGTGACAGCGTTGTTTTGTTTTGTCTTCGCCTGGAACGAATTCTTGTTCGCCCTGATTCTCACCCGCCAAGCAGCTACCACAATACCGGTGCAACTGGCTGCATTCCAGGCGCCCACCAAGATCCTCTGGGGTGAGATGTCCGCTTTTGCCACAGTGGGCATCTTGCCACCACTGGTCTTTGCCTTCCTGTTGCAACGTTACCTGGTGCGAGGATTGGCGGTAGGCGGCATCCGCTGAATCGCCCTATGAGGAGGTTATGATGGACACACGTGAAAAGTTCCTGGCGACGATGCGTTTCGAGCAGGGGGTGGCAGCCCCGAAGTGGGAATTCGGTTACTGGGGGGCTACCATCAAGCGTTGGTATCACGAGGGACTGCCGGAGAAGCATTATCCTACCATTCCAACGCGAATTGTTACCACCTCGTCCTCACTCTACACGACTGCCTGGACACATGAGTGGCGCAAGCGACGCACCCTGTTTGAGCTGAGCTATGCCGAACGACAGCGGCGCATCGAGTTGCCGGACGGAATTGGGGTGTGGGGTGGGGCGCTCTACTGGCCTAGCCAGGGTTTTCCCTTGGATCAAGACGTGGCCGAGTACTTCGGCATGGACAATAGTACGGTATTGGTTCAAGTAGAACAGCTCTTTTGGCCCCATTTTGAGCCGCATGTGCTCTTCGAGGACGAGAAGTATATGGACTATGTGGACATCGATGGGATCACGCGACGCTATCAGAAGACAGAAGGCGTGATTCCCACAGCCATGTCGTGGCCCATCCGCGACTGGCGCACTTGGCAGGAGATCAAGCACGAACGATTGCGTCTCGACACGATCGCGCAGCGTTTTCCACCCCACTGGCCGGAGTTGCTTCAGGAATACCGTAACCGAGATTATCCACTGGCGGTAGGGGGTTATCCGTTGGGGCTGTTCGGCACATTGGTGCACTTATTGGGCTATCAGAACCTTTTCTACAGCTACTATGACCAGCCGGACTTGCTCCATGATATTCTGAGACACCTCACCAGCTTGTGGATGGCCATTTGGGAGGAAGTGACAGCACAGGTGGATGTAGATGTGGCGCACATCTGGGAAGATATGTCCTCGTCGCGTGGTTCAATGATCTCACCCGCTACATTCCGCGAGTTTATGACTCCGTACTACAAGCGTCTCGCCGATTTCCTCAAGGGCCGTGGTGTGCATGTGATCCTGGTGGACACGGATGGCAACTGCGCTCAGCTCATCCCACTTTTCCTGGAGGCAGGGATTACCGGCCTATATCCAATGGAAGTGAGCGCCGGGATGGATGTTTTGGCGGCCCGGCGTCAGTATCCCCAGCTCCAGATGATGGGCGGTATCCCCAAGAGCGAGCTAGCTAAGGGGAGAGCACGTATCGATGCCATTCTGGAGGACATCGCTCTGTTGTTGCGCAGCGGGGGATACATCCCCTTCGGTGATCACCTGATCCCGCCAGAGGTGCCATGGGAACATTTCAAGTACTATCGTGAACGCCTCAATGCGCTGATCGAGCGCGGTGGCAGATAGTGACGCTTGTGCCGTGCCAACGATGGTTGTTAGAGAGTGGTCTTTACTGCCACTTTCCGATATGTGCCCCTCATTTCACGCCACGCGTTCAGCGCATCAACCGGGCGATCAGGGTGATCTCCTCAACGGCGGCAAGTGCCTTGGAGACAGGACATTCTTGCTTCGCCCTGGCCGCCAGCTCCTGGAACTTTGCATCGTCGAGACCAGGCACCTCTGCTTCGCAGTGCAGCTCGATCTTGCGGATGGTGGGACCGGCCCCGAGATGGGCATTGACAATGGTATGAACGCGCTGAGGTGGCGTGCCAGCCTCGCTCAGCAATGCCGATAGGTACATAGAGAAGCAACTGGCGTGGGCTGCGCCGAGGAGCTCCTCGGGGTTGGTGCCTTTGCCTTCTTCGAAGCGCGAGGCAAAGGTGAATGGCCCTTCATACAAGCCGCTGCCCAACTTCATCATGCCACTGCCTTCTTTGAGCGTGCCTTGCCAAGTTGCTTCCGATCTACGGACTGCCATAGTACACCTCCTGTGCCGATGTCAATCGCGATATTAGATGTTAATACTCAGCATACCACAACAATGCATCCTGTGCAATGTCCTCCCCGAGGGTGTTGAAAAAGTCAGTGGAAATTCGGACGGACTGAACGTGTGTGGTAGAATAGGGGCAAAACCTGCAAAAGGAAGTCTGGCAGGCGTTACGCGCGACACCGCAGTACCAGGCGGGGCAGGCGGTGCGCTACAAGATTGAGCGCAAGTATGGTGAAGCCAAGGAATACCACGGGTTACGACGCTGTCGCGCGGTGGGGTTGCTGCGCTATGCCATTCAGGCGTTTCTGACGGCCATCGTGCTCAACCTCAAGCGCCTGGTGCGGCTTTTGACGGGGGTGTCATTCCGCGGGCGGGCCGCGGTGGCGGCCTGACCCAGGGCGGAGTCTGCCAGGAGGTGGGAAAAGAGGGCAAAAGGGGCAGGAAAGTGGTCGCGCAACGGTGGGATGAGGGCAAAATGAGGCGCGTGAGAGAGGCTTCATAAGCGCTGTGAACCCCGTATGGGGGCAAATAGCACTCCCAAACCAACTTTTTCAACACCCTCGAAGTCTTGGATTTGCCATTTGGTTTAAGAGGGTGTATAAATAAATTCTAATGCGCATAGCTAACGCTGCGGCGCCGACGTCAGCTGAAATCTAAGATTGTAGCTGGGCGTCGGCGTAGTTGTGTTACATGATCCTTGCAGAAACGAAGTCCGAGATTCACCGATGCCTGTCATCGAACTACTATATGCCATCTGTGTGACCTTGTTAGGCGCTTACGGGTTGAACAGCTTGTTGTTAACCTGGATGTATCTGCGCCGAAGGGATCACGTCCCACCGTTGCCCCCACCGCCAGCGGAATGGCCTCATGTGACCGTGCAGCTCCCCATTTACAACGAGATGCACATGGTGGAACGTTTACTAAGCGCTGTGGCGGCGCTGGAATATCCGCGGGATAAACTGCACATTCAGGTGTTGGACGATTCCACCGATGCCACGCGCCAGGTCGTGGCCAACGTCGTGACGCGCTTGCAGCAACAGGGGCTGGACATCGTCCACGTGACTCGGGCACAGCGCACAGGGTTTAAGGCAGGGGCGTTATCCTTTGGCCTGACCCAGACCGACAGCGAATTGATCGCCATCTTCGATGCCGACTTCTTGCCGCCGCCTGATTTCTTACGGCGCACTGTGCCCTATTTCGCCGACGCCCACGTGGGGTGCGTCCAGGCGCGGTGGGGACACGTCAATCGCGAGTACTCGATACTGACCGAGTTGCAAGCGTTGGGGATAGACGGTCACTTTGTCGTTGAACAATGCGCACGCAATCTGGGTGGCTATTTCATCAATTTCAACGGCACAGCGGGTATCTGGCGACGTGCCTGTATCGACGATGCGGGCGGGTGGCAAGGGGATACTCTCACCGAGGATCTGGATTTGAGCTATCGGGCACAGCTGCGTGGTTGGCGCATGGTATATGTCCCCGGGGTAATCGTACCGGCCGAACTGCCAGCACAGATCAGCGCACTGAAACGACAGCAGGCACGCTGGGCTCAGGGGAGTATTCAGACTGCGATCAAGCTCTTCGGCCCGCTATTGAGTTCAAACCAGCCATGGCGCGTCAAGATGGAAGGGATACTGCATTTGACCGGCTATCTCGTACATCCCCTCATGTTGGCCGTTATCCTGCTGACTTTCCCAATGAGCTTCTCGCGGAGTTGGGTGGTGATGGGGGCACCATGGCTTATGATTGCCGCGGTAGGGCCACCCTTGATGTATACTGTGGCCCAGATCTCGGATGGGGGAAACTGGGGTTATCGTTTACGCTTGTTACCTATGCTGGTCATGCTGGGAACAGGGATGTGCTTGAACAACACAATAGCCGTCGTGCGCGCCCTGCTAGGAGTACGTACCAGCTTTCAGCGTACTCCCAAATTTGATCTACGCCGTGCCGGTGATAACTGGATGGGCAGTATCTATGCACTCAGACGTGATGCACTGGTATGGGGGGAGCTACTGCTTGCTCTCCTGGCAATGGGTGCTATTTTCCTGCCAAGTATACGCTGGACGTTTATACCCTGGCTGTTGCTTTATGCAGGGGGATTCGGCTATATTGGTGGGCTCAGTCTCTACCAGACATACCAGCTACAACGCTGGGCTACGTTGGTATCACATGGGGCCGCAGAGGCGAAAGTTGCCCGGTAACGGTCAACGGATTGGAGGGTAGCATCTCGATCCGTGCCGAGATATCATCGATCAAGGGCAATTAGCCGATGTGTCGTTGGGGTGGAGGCTGGTTGGAGCTTACCTGCGGCGTCTTAGTATTTCGCGCTTCACTTCGGCGATAGCTTGCGTCACCTGAATCTCACGCGGGCACGCCTCTGTGCAGTTGTAAATGCCGCGACAACGCCAGACTCCCGAGGGGGAGTCTAGGATGCGTAATCGTTCCTCGGCAGCTTGGTCACGGCTGTCAAAAATGAAGCGATGGGCCTGGACAATCGCAGCTGGACCGATGTAGTCCGGTCGTGCCCAGAAGGCAGGGCACGAGGTGGTGCAAGCCGCACATAGGATACATTTGGTGGTATCATCAAAGCGCTCGCGTTGGGCAATGCTCTGCAGACGCTCGCTGACCGGGGGAAGATCATCGTTGACCAGGTAGGGCATAATGGAACGATAATGTTCCATGAAAGGTTCCATATCCACCACCAAGTCCTTGATTACCGGCAGACCCAACAGCGGTTCGATTGTAATGTGGTTTCCCATCTCCTTGATGAGCGTCTTACATGCCAAACGATTGCGTCCGTTAATGCGCATCGCGTCGGAGCCACAGATGCCATGCGCGCACGAACGTCGATAGGTCAGCGAACCGTCTTGATACCACTTGACCTGATTCAGGGCGTCTAACACGCGGTCAGTGGGTTCGCACTCCACCTCATAGGAACCCCACCAGGGAGAGCGATCTTTCTCCGGATTAAAGCGGCGAATCTTGAGCGTGACTTTCATGGGCCCCAGGTTCCTTTTCACCGAACTGCTGAACCATAAGTCGTCTGGGACAATTTAGTACACACGTTCTTGCGGCGGGTAATCCAGAATGGTCACCGGTTTGTAACGCAGCTGGATGCCCTGCTGGGTGCGAAACGCCAAGCTATGTTTGAGCCAGTTCTCATCATCGCGCTGAGGGTAATCCTCGCGTGCGTGACACCCCCGGCTCTCGGTGCGTGCCAGGGCGGTGACAGCGGTCACTTCGGCCAGGTCCAATAAGCACCCGAGCTCCCAAGCTTCCAGCAGCTCTGTATTAAAGGAGAAGCTCTTGTCATGGACTCCTGCGTGCTGATAGCGTTGTTGTAACTCGCGCAGTGTATGGACCGCTCTTTCAATGCCTGTCGCCTCCCGGAAGACCCCCACGTAGTCCATCATAACGCGTTGCATCTCGACACGAATGTCAGCCATGCGCTCTTCCCTAAGGGGCCGAGCACGCAATTCCATCAACGTCGCGCGTGCTGCTTCATCTGGGTGGTCCGGCAACGGCACGAGATCGGCCTCGCGACAGTAGCGCACGGCGTCCAGACCGCTGCGCCGGCCAAAGACCAGGATGTCCACAAGGGAATTAGTGCCCAAGCGATTGGCACCGTGCACCGAGACACAAGCGACCTCGCCCGCCGCATAGAGGCCGGGCAAGACGGTGTTGTGTTCATCTACCACAACACGCCCATGGAGATCGGTGGGAATACCCCCCATCGCATAATGGGCAGTGGGCTGAATGGGGATGGGCTGGGTAAGCGGATCGATGCCCAGATAGGTGCGCACAAAGTCCGCGATGTCGGGCAAGCGTGCCTGAATATCGGCTGCCGTGATACGACGCGGTGTCCCATCGGAGTTCTTTTTGCCGTCTAGATCAAAGTAATGATTGATGGTTTCAGGGCGAATGTCCAGGTACACATAGTCCTTGCCATCCACACCACGCCCTTCGCGAATTTCAAGGTAGATGGCGCGTGAGATGACATCACGTGAAGCTAAATCCTTCAAGGTAGGGGCATATCTCGCCATGAACCGCTCACCGCGCCCGTTAATCAGCACGCCACCCTCGCCACGCGCCCCCTCCGTAATAAGAATGCCCATCTTATAGATACCTGTGGGATGGAACTGGAAGAATTCCATATCTTCGAGGGGAATGCCACGACGCAAGACAATCGCAGCTCCATCACCGGTGAAGCTGTGCGCATTGCTGGTGATCTGCCACACCCTTCCCCAGCCACCAGTGGCAAAGATCACCGCCCGCGCATGGAAGATGTGCAGTTGACCAGTTGCCATCTCCAATGCTACCACACCATTGGCGACCCCCTCACTCAGGAGTACATCCAGTACCTGAAACTCATCGAAAAAGACCACTCGGCGTCTAAGACACTGCTGATAAAGGGTCTGGAGGATCATGTGCCCGGTGCGATCAGCCGCATGACAGGCCCGACGCACCGGTTGCTTGGTCACATTGTTGGTGTGCCCACCAAAAGGTCTCTGAGCGATGCGGCCTGAAGGTGTGCGATCGAACGGCAAGCCCATATGCTCCAGCTCGTAGACCAGCTCTACGGCTTCGTAGCATAGGACGCGCACGGCATCTTGATCGGCCAAATAATCGCTCCCTTTAATGGTATCGAACACATGCCATTCGGGGTGATCTTCCTCATGGTTACCCAGTGCAGCACCAATACCCCCCTGCGCGGTGCCTGTGTGAGAGCGCACCGGCAGCATCTTCGAAAGCACGGCCACCCGCACGTCGCCACTGCGTGCCGCATACAGGGCAGCTGTCAGTCCAGCTCCTCCTGCCCCTACAATCACCACGTCATATCGGTGTAATACCGTATCGCTCTTCATGATAGCCGTTGATGACCTGCCTCTGGCCCGACAATCTCAGAACCATTCAAAGATGATCACTGTTCCGGCGCCAAACACGAACATGAACAGCAACGCAATGAGCCCTTTGGCCAAGAGCAGCAACACAGCTGGGTGGATGTAGTCCTCTACCACGACACGCAGCCCGTTGAAACCATGCAACGAGGCAACGAAGAGCAAAATGGTGCAACAGACGCGCCAGAAGGCGTTCGACCATAAAGGAAAGACATCTGGCACATTTGTGTTTTGAACGTGCCAGTAGATAGGGAAGAAAGCCCAGCGATATTGTGCTGGCGCGTCCATCATAGTACGTCCCCATATGTTGGCGTACACAATACCGACAGCACCTGTGAACAGCATCAGAATAGCGCTCAGGCGCGTAAAGAGCCACAAATAATACTCCAACCCATTGCACTCACCCAATCTCCGCATACGCTTCTTAACCCTCCTCCTCAGGGACTACCTATGGCAATGCCTCGCGCGATGAAAAAGGCAGGTAATCCGAACGCCGGAACGAATATTGCCCATTGCAGCCAGATCAGCTCGCGATGATAGCGCAACAACGGGGGGTACAAATCCTCCAACAGGACGCGCAGTCCGTTAAGAGCGTGGTACAGAACGCAGAAATAGACGAATACCTGAACCGGTCGTGACTCATACCAACGGGTGACGACAGTGGAGATCGGGTCATCGAGAGCGTTCATAAAGAATGCAGCCAGGACATGCACACCTACCAACAAGAGGATCCCCAGCCCGGTGATACGATGCAATATCCACACCAATGCCCCGATTCCGCCCCGGTAGCGCAATGTCTCCCAAAAGCTTGCGCGGTGTAATCTCAGTCGCACTAATCCTCTTGTTTCCATAGCTCCACGACCATCAACAGCAGCCTCTCTCATCCCAGAACGAAACGGCTCGGCAGGGACAGAGAGGTCATCCTCCGGCACCCGGAATGTACGGAATGACACACAGCGCGAGAGGAGCTCCGCCGTAGACTCACCATGTTCCGTTTTTTAGCTTTGCGGCCTCAGGAGCTCGCTCTCAACCGCTAGTGCGCAGGCGCCGGGCGATGAACAACACACCCAC
The DNA here is from genome assembly GCA_049969215.1 of Anaerolineae bacterium. Classification (GTDB taxonomy): domain Bacteria; phylum Chloroflexota; class Anaerolineae; order 4572-78; family NAK82; genus NAK82. The sequence continues at coordinate 12,822 of JBMFPH010000044.1, forward strand.
CAGTCCCACCGCGATCAAAACCATCTCGATGCCGCCAATACCTGTGTCGGGGGTGCTTTCCTCCGCCGCCACCGAAGCCTCAAGTGCCGGCGTCCATGTGGGAGCCGAGATAGGCGCCTCCGCCTGTCCACTTACTTCTGGCGCGCTCTCGATGAGACTCGGTGTTGCCGTCGCTTGCACCACAGGGGTGTTGGTCGGTGTGGGCAACGGTGTATTGGTGGGTAAGGGTGTGGCAGTGGGGGTGAATGTTATCGTCGGCGTAGGGGGTAGCTTGACAACCGCCAGTGTCGCGGTCGGTGTGGGGCGCGCGGCCTGTCGGTTGACGGTGCCGAAAATGACCACGCCACCGATCGCAAACAACCCCAAAACCAACATACCAACTAAGAATATGGCGATCATCACGAATAACTTATTGTTGGTTGCCATAATTGTTGCTCCTCTCTGCTCTATCTGATGCGCCTTCTGAGGTTTACACGATGCGTTCCAAATTGAGATACGGCAGCCAGGCGACGGCATCTGTAGAGAAACACACTTCCACGCCAGCTAATGTCAATCCAGATGGCGTCTTAATCTGCTCGTCCCACATCTCTTTCAATATGCTTCCCCAGCGATCCGCCATTGGTGCACGCACGGCTCGCACGCAATCCCCCTTGCACATTGGGCACCCCAGCCGAGTATCCCTTTCAACGTTATCCTCGGGATGAGTCCTGGGCGTCCGTGAGACGATTACGGCAGGTCGGCGGCGTAACCACGGCGGCATGTGCTCCGAGGGCACTATGAGCGTCGCATAGTGACCCTCTAGCTCTTGAAACAGCCGAAAGCGCTCAGGCGCCATGGAGCGCACCCCGTACCCTTCCGTTGTCATCACGGGCAGTGTGGTGACCTCTGAGGCCGTTGTCGAGATGCCAGCAGCAACCACCCCCTTGGCCCCTATCGCCGCCGCCCGTTCCAAAACCTGATGCGAGATGGAAACATTGGTCACCAAGATGGCGTCTGTTGCATCTGCGGGCAGTTGTTCCGGTTTCAGCTGGGCTGATAGGGTCTCGCAAGTGAGCTGCAACACTCCGTACGCTTCTCCAGCAATGCCACAAACTCCCTCGATACAGGCGGCCTCGGTCTCGATGATCACGTGGCTTCCAGGCACCATGGCGACGACGTTCCCATCCACCCGCGCCAGGATCTCCCCAACCTCTTCCTCTCTATCAGCTTCGATCACAGCCCAACCATACCAAACTGTCATCAGCCGACCATCGACCGGTGAACGACATGCGCGATAAGCAAACGGCAGAGCGCTGCGCCGCACAGCGAGCAACTCACCAACACGTACCCTCTCGCCACGCTGCTTCACCATGACCGATGACACGTCGCGTGTAGGCAGGCCTAACATTCCTGCTACATCCACAACATGCACCCGACGAGGCATACCATTTGTGGCGCGCGCAATCACCTGCGTTGCCTTTACTCGCTCCCCTTCTCGCACGAGCACTTCCGCTGTCGTGGGCAGGGTACGTTCGATGCGAACGCGTGTCCACTCTTCGCATCGGACGATGGGTACAAGTGGTGCTCCACTTTGCTTCACCGTGAGTACTCCTATGCAGCCTGCAGCATTCTCTCCGAGTCCGCTTGCGTCCGGATCGAGCGGGATTGCTTGGGTAGTACGTCCTCTAACCAGCGGCGTATCATCCGGCAGCGTGCCTGTGCTTCGGTCGGGAAGGCCAGGGGGCGCCCCCGGGTGTCCACTAAGATGCCCAACGTGCCACCCTCTACTTCAGCGATAGCACTCGTGCCAGCCCGGCCCACTCCTACATCGACCCCCCGAGCTGGATGCAACGCCAATGTTCCTGAGCGATAAGAAGGTAGAGGAACGATACGAATCGTTCCGCCCGGCACTGCTTCCTGAACAGTGTTTCTATCGTGGCACTCTATTCTCAGGCGCAAGGCAGTATCTCCAGGAACGATACGACCTGAGGTCGCTACCAACGTGCCTAATGTCAAGAAAGCGTCATATTCCACCACATCCGCAGCGGCGAGCGGGTTGTGTTTTGCCACTGCACCCAACGTGGTAGCGATGTTGCCCACATCAAGGGCCAGCTTGGTGACGCCGACCGGTTCCAACGCATCCAGCAACAACAGGGCGGCATAGCGGGGGGCAGGAGTGCGTGTCAGGATGCGCCCGCTGCCCAGAATCAAATCCCACCCTTTGGGCGATGTGGCTTCACTATGTGCTGCCCACGTCACGCGCATCACCTCGCGAGCTAGCGCATGCTCCGCAAATAATTCTGTCATCTCCGCTGGCACGCTCTGGGGGTATAAGCTTTTGTTGAGCAAAATCTCCCGTATCTTCTCGGCGTCCACTTCGTCCGGCAACCAGCGCGTGACCTGTTCTGGAGTGATTTGTCGCAGCGCAGAGGGTATATTCCACCCGACTCCCAGGTCGGTGCGTACTGTTAGATGCACGACGCTCTCATCTCTCTGAGATGCAGAAGTGCCATCGAGTGTTCTACCACAATAGGAAGCTACAGTTGTCTGACCACTGCCCACATCGAAACCGATCACGTTCAGCGCGTAACGTTCGCCCACGTAGTGGATCAGCTGGCCAAAGGAGCGCGCAGCAGGCACCACCACTTCTCCAGTCCACTCAGCTACGCGCGTCATCCCCGGCGTTCGCATCAACTGGCGTTCTCGATAGAGTGCTTCAATATCCGATGCTGTCTGGTTGATATTCTCGGTTTCCGGGGACGGGCGCACGTTAGCCGTAACGCGCAACTCTCCCAGTCCGGCAAAAGCTCGCGCGGCCGCTTCGGCAAGCTGGACGTTGCCCGCATAGCACACCAGTGGGCGTTCGGCAGGAGGTAATAACCGGTTGTACAAGGCGACGAGATGGATCAGGTCCAGCATGGGCTGGTCGGCACCGCCATCACACCCTCCCACGATGAGCACAAGATCGGGGCATGCGCGCTGTAGAGCCGTCAACCAGGTATTAGGATCGCGCCATTCCACCCCGTTGTCAAGAGCAAAGCTATCCACCAGCCGCACACCGGCCACACAGGCGAGCGCGCGATGCCCACTGCGTAAACTTATGTCACGCGTCAGACCGACCAGAACAGCGCGCATGGGAGGCGCCGCGCTGCTCACCGCCACAAAATCGTCCACCCCATCTCCATGTGCTGTGCGCGGTCGGATGAGCGTCCCATCATCCCGAAAGAGGGCACGCCCCACCAGCTGCTCGATCTGACGCGCGGCTGCGCAGACACCTATCGTCACGTCCGACCATGGCCATCCATGTGTGGTGAGCGATTCACCCCGCGCCACAAAACGATATCGCCCGTTGACCCGCTCGATGAGCGCCACAGTGGTCATCGTGCTACCGATGTCGGCAACCAAAAGACTATTGCTCTGCTTCCTCAACGCTCACCTCAGTCCGAATACTTCCAACAGCCATTGCACGCGATCGATGAGCAACGTGAACCGCGACATCGCTGCATTGGCGAAAAGCGCTCCCAATGTCATCATAATCATCCAAAGCCCTACTCCGCCCCAGAAGCGGATAAAAGCGGCACGCAGATCGCGCAATGGCCCCCCTGGACGAATGCGAAACGCAAAGTAACAGAACGTGCCAATCGTTCCAATTAGGACTGCCAGATTTTGCCAGAAAGAGTTGCTAATCAAAAACATTTGGGATTCGCCAAAGTCCGCCGGATTCAGCGATAAGCTGGCGGTTGCCAACACTTGTGACCACAGGGTGCCGAACAAGGCACCACCTATGGCCAGCGAACTGCCCACACCGACCAGGAATGCTAACGAGACAGCAGCCCAAGGTCTCATAAACGGCCATCTGCGTGCAGCGAGCAAGGCACACAGGACAAACGGCAACACAGCCGCCGGGCTGGGTTGCAACACCATATCGTGTAAGGCAGGCCAGATCACATGGAACCACACCACAATAGCGACATAGCCTGCCGCTGTGCCGACCAGTAGGTGCTCGGCAATGCGAAAAGCAGGGTTGTCACCCAAAATGTACGACCACACCATAAACGTCAAAATGGCAGCGACGATTGTCTCCGCGCTCAATGGTGATCTGTCCGCGTCCGAATTCCTGCAAAGATGCCTGCCAATGCTACAGCTACCAATCCCAAATGGGCAGCTGACTGTGCTGCGACCATGCTCAGTGCACGCCCAGGCTTGCCTGCATACACTTCGTAAGCAGCCGTTGCTATTGCTCCTCCAATGAGTCCTGTCAGCCGCGATCGCGCTGCCGCAGCGGAAGTGAGATAAGGGCGCACTGTGGGGAGCGCAGCGGCACTTACAGCAGCCAGCATGGGAGTTTCTCCGGAGGACAAAACGGGTAGCTGCTCTATCCACCAGCGCGTGGACTCGGCCGAGTCCGCTACTGTGATAAAGAGCGCTACATCCTCGATCCCACGTATGTCATGCCAGCCAGGACATTCGCCCAGAAATTGGCACGCGTCACCAGGTGATGCATAGACCTGTCGATTGCGCAAGTATGCCAAGCTGCGCACTCCTATGGCTTCGCCCGGGAGGTAGCCCAAATTCAAGGTGTATTGCCCATAAGGGTACGTATCATTTGCTTCATCCAGAAGTCGCTGGGCTAGGGGAGCTCCCTCGGGTTGCAAGCTCACCGTCAATACCCGTGCTCTGCGCTCAAGCAGATCGCGCAGTATAACTGAGGCTAATGGCTGCATTTCCGCGGCGGTAGCGGGAGTGTACTCAATACTGAGCAACACAACATCGCCCTGATGTATCGCTGTAACAGGCTTCCGAAATTGTTCCAGCGAGGCAACCAATCCAGCTGCCGCCGGGGTGTTCAAAAAGCGTTGGAAAGCAGTTTCTCCCAACAACTCCTGGACGCGCGCCAGCAAAGCGAGCGACAAGATGGCGATCCCCAATAGGATGGCAGCAAAGACCAACGCCCAGATGATAACAGTGACAGCGTTGCGTCGTGGTGTCGGCTCCACTTCCTCCGGAACAGGGGTGAGGGCCGTTTCGAGCGGTTCACTTACAATCTCGCGAAACATTTCGGCGCCCTCTACGTCAGACACTTGGGGAACACCCAAACGGGTGCGCAGCGTTTCGACCACGTCCTCCCCGCCTGTCGGGACTGCCTCCTCGAGAGGTGCAGCAGCCGGTTCAGCAGGTGGCATTTCAGCGGCGGTCTCTGTCGGCCGCAACTGACTGATCCACTCAGGCAGTTCGGCCGCTTCCGGTTGGGGAATCCCCGGCACCGCGGGTGCTTGTGGCTCAGCTATTGCTTCGGGTTTCTCTGCTGCCAGCTCGCGCAACCAGTCAGGCACTTCTTCCTCAGCAGGAGGCGGCGTCGGTTGCGGGGCGGGTGGGCGTTCTATCAACTCCTCTAGTTCGGCCAGCCATTCGGCGGGATGTTCTTCACCGACGGTTGGGGACGGT
>JBMFPH010000045.1:0-18064 GCA_049969215.1 Anaerolineae bacterium
ATCAGTCACCACCACCAACCGTTTACGCTTGTAGCAACTGCATTTGCGCTGCCTGGTCGTCTGTTTCCGTGTCATAGGTTGTCCTCCGTTGTGGGTGCGCAAATCACTGTTGGGTGCGCAATTTACGCACTTTGTAAAAAGTCCTATATAGGAAAATTTTGCCGGCTAAGTTTTGAAAAGTGCGCAAATTGCGCACCCAAGCGAAATTGCGCACCCTATTGCCTAAGCCGCAACCCCAAGATGTCACTTCGCCCCTGGCCCCCCAGTTGGTAGCCCCGGGCCAGAAGCATTGTCGTCAGCCACCGTTGCCCCGGCGGCCTCTCTCCGTACTGGTCAAGCAGCCACTCCTTGAAAGCGGCGTACAGTGCGGCCTTGCTTTCCCGAAACGTGACGCCTGTCTCGCAGTTCTCGGCCAGGAACTGGCTAAGCCAGTCGGACTCACTGGAATATTCCTCGGTGGCGGCGTCCACAGCCCGGCATTTGGGCAACCCACGGGCGTACCATTCGATTGCGCCTTCTACTGCCCAGCGGAGTATGCCTGCCTGTTCTCGTGCGAAGTCGGCCAGCACCTCGGACATTGGCCGTTGCTGCTCGGGCGGGATGATGGCCTTGAAGGGGATTGTCTTAACTCGCCGCCAGATGCCCAAGTCGTCACCTTTTATCTTCGGTTTATGGTTGCCATACAGCCACAACTTATGTGTTGGTGTGAAGGTAATCGGGTTGCCATAGAGATGTCTCGCGGTCACAGTATCGCCCCCCGTCAAGTCCTTGACCAGGGCCTCGTTGAGCGCCCGGCCTTGCGGTATCTCCCCCGTCACGGCCATCCGGGCCCCCTTCAGGTTGGCGATGTCAGGCGTCGCCCCGTTGCCGCCGCGGTGGCCCAGCAACGCCTCGATGTTGATTCTCACGGCCAGGTCACCCAGCAGCCGCCGCAGCGTCTCGACGAAGGTGCTCTTGCCATTCCTCCCCTGGCCGTACAACAAGAAAAAGCTGCCTCTGCTGAAACAAGCTGACACCGTCCCTGTTCAAGTGCGCCATATAGGTTGCTAGTGTCAGGCCGGTCAGTCGGGTCAGCCTGACATTGCCCAGGTGCGGAACAATGAGCCGCTTGACCAGCCCCCTGTAACACGCTAGGGTCTTTGGCCGCAGCCGCTGCTCGGCTTGGTTAAGCCAGGTGTGAAGGTAGTCGCCCAGCGTCAGTTTGCCAGCGTCGGGTAGCCTGCCGTTCGCCTGCGCCAGGGTCTGCAACTGGCGCAGTTTGTCGGCTGCCTCTTGACGGGTACGGCCATAGACGGTCACCCGCTTACCCGCCACCATCAGGGACGCTTGCCAACGGCCATCCTTGCGCCTGCAGAGACTGCCCTCGTGGTTCGCCCGTTTGCTCATCCACCGCCTCCGTTGTTGTCAAATTGCTGTCAACCATTGCTGCGCGGCCAGTACCGCAACATATTGGGTTGTTCAGGTAATGACCACACAACGTGTTGTGCCCCAGTAGCTCAAGTGGACAGAGCGCCTGAATTCAAATCAGTAGGTTGTGGGTTCGAGTCCCGCCTGGGGCGTTAGGGAGCGGCCATCGGCCCCTGATCTCTTGTGAAACCCGTCAGGGATTGAATCGCACAATCGTATAAAACTGGTAGGTCAGATGGCTATACCCAAAGGAGGGAGGATGCAATGACGCCTCAAAATCCTAGCCGCTTCCCGATACTTGGAAGTATGGTAACCACTGGTATCGCGTTGCTTGTGCTCATAGGGATTTGCGAACGCGTTTCTATAGCCATCACTCATCGCTCCATAGATCAAATTTCGGCGATCGTGGGAAATACTGTTCGAGTCTGCCTGCGAACGTGTTCCTAACCATGTCTATTGACCACTGCCGTTGTGGTCTTTTGTCGGGTAGCAAGGTGCGACAGAATGCGACAGGGTTTTCCATACAACTGCCTCAAGAATCGGATTTCAGTAGTTGTATGGAAATTTAATGTCGCATTCTGTCGCAACTCAACCATTGTGGGATAGTGTGCGTTCTATACCCCTGTTGTGTTGGTTCAAGATTTGGTGTGATCCGGAGTGCTTGTCACCTTCGGCAACTTGGTCTCCAGGATATCCTTCCGTGGTGGATTAAAAAAGAATCGCGACCTCACGCACAGTTGCCAAGTACACCCAAACGTGCTAAAGTATAAGAAACGCGCCCCTGTAGCTCAGAGGATAGAGCAGCGGCCTCCGGAGCCGTGTGCGGGCGTTCGAGTCGCCCCAGGGGCATTGAAGCGCACTACGATGTGCTTCTCTGCTACCCCACGACAGTGTTGTCCGCTTGATAAGGGTGTAATACGTTAGCTCTACAAAAATATTCCAGTATTTAGGAGGAACTATGACCACCCCAATTGCTGATCTGTTGGGCGCAGAGGCGGAAAGCCTCTTGACCTATAAGGCAAAAGTACCCAAGGAGATGCTCCATTTGCCCGGCCCCGACTTCGTCGACCGGGTCATGGCACAGACCGACCGTCCTACCACTGTGCTGCGCAACATGCAGCTGATCTTCAACACAGGTCGCCTGGGCGGTACCGGCTATCTCTCCATCTTGCCCGTCGACCAGGGCATTGAGCATTCGGGCGGGGCATCCTTCGCCGCCAACCCGATCTATTTTGACCCCGAAAACATCGTGAAGCTGGCGATCGAAGGGCAATGCAATGCCGTTGCCTCAACGTTAGGTGTGCTGGGTGCGGTGTCGCGCAAGTATGCACATAAGATCCCCTTCATCGTCAAAATCAACCATAATGAGCTGCTCACCTATCCCAACATCTATGACCAGACGCTTTTCGCCAGTGTGCAACAGGCGTTTGATATGGGCGCAGTTGCCGTGGGCGCCACGGTGTACTATGGCGCGCCCGAATCGCGCCGCCAGATTCAAGAGATCACCGAGGCGTTTGCCTATGCGCATGAGCTGGGTATGGTGACCGTGTTATGGGCTTATCTGCGCAACCCTGGCTTCAAGGTGGAAGGAGTCAACTACGAGACAGCTGCCGATTTGACCGGACAGGCGAATCATCTAGCGGTCACCATCGAGGCAGACATCGTCAAGCAGAAGCAGCCCGAGAACAACGGCGGATACAATGCGATCAAGTTCGGCAAGACTGACCCGCGCGTGTACACCGAGCTGACTGGAGATCACCCGATCGACTGGACGCGCTATCAGGTTATGAACTGCTATATGGGACGCATTGGGTTGATCAATTCGGGCGGCGCCTCAGGCAAAAATGATCTGGCTCAAGCGGTACGCACGGCTGTGATCAATAAACGCGCTGGTGGCATGGGCCTTATCTCCGGACGGAAAGCGTTCCAAAAGCCGATGGAAGAGGGCGTCAAGCTGCTGCACGCTATTCAGGACGTCTATCTCTCCAAAGAAGTGACCATTGCCTGACATTTCGCCTCTATCCTGATCGCCCCAGGATAACGAGCTGTGATCCTGGGGCGGTCATTTCAAGAGCGCGGGGCGGAGGCTATGTCTTCCTTCGAACCGTGTGCTTTTGTCTCCGTCTCCAAAAGCTGCTCCATCCATGCCACCTGTTGTTGCAGCTGGCGTTGTCTCCAGAGGATCGTCGCAACGAACGCGAATGTCATGATCCAGACCACTATGTACGCTGCAATCAGGTAACCCATAGGCATACACTCTTTCTGCTTTGAACTATCGCCTAGCGGAACAACAGATGCTGTCGCAGACGCTCTACGCGCTGGGAGAGGAATTCGGCGCGCAGGCGCACCAACATGAGTGTCACATACAACAGGGTAAAAGCTCCCAGACAGAAGAAAAATACCAATTGAATGGTGGGCCCTAATGCGAATCCTCCCACGCCTTGTCCTCCTTCACCGCCGATGACGACAGGATGGATCGTGCGCCACCAACGGATAGCCAGGAATATGATCGGCACGTCCAGGAACGCCAAGATGCTGAACACGGCGGCGAAGCGCGCGCGGCGTTGAGGATTCTCGATGGCACTGCGCAACATCAGGTACCCCACATACATGAGCCAGCCGATCGCAGCGGTGGTCAGGCGAGGTTCCCACGTCCACCAGGTGTTCCACGTCGGCTTGGCCCATATCGAACCACTGATCAGCCCGATTGTGTTGAACGTCAGACCGATCTCAATGGAAGATATCTCTACCGCATCCCATTGTTCTCGTCGTGAGATGAGATACAACGCTCCTGCTATAGCGGCTACCAGATAGGCTAGAAATCCCACCCACCAGTTGGGCACATGAAAATAAAAGATGCGTTGCGCGAAGCGCTCCGTCGGTGTTGCCAGATTGACAGGGTCAGGAGCGACGCCCAGGGCAAGCACAATTGCGCCGACCATCAGCAGTCCTGTCACAATGAGCAGGCCTGCTACTAGATGATTGTGATGTTTCATACGGCGTCTCCTATGCTCATTCCTCGACGACATAGTCGAAAAAAAGAAAGGATAGCACGGCAAAGACGATATCAAAGACGACCAGCAAGCTAAGCCACTGCTGTACTTCAGCGAATGGTAGATTGTCGATCACAGCTGCACTCAGCTTTACGGCGGACAAAATCACTGGCACGATCAGCGGGAAAAGCAGCACGGGCAGCAGAATCTCGCGCGCGCGGGTGTGCACGGCCATGGCTGAGAACAAGGTACCCACTCCGCTCAGGCCAATGGTGCCCAGTATGGCAATCATACCCAGCTGGGGCACCGTCGTGATAGGAATGTTGAAGAGGACGACGAACACAGGCAAGATGATCAAGTCGATCACGGCGATGAAGAGCGCATTGCCAAGCATCTTGCCCCAGAAGATCACCCCGCGGTCGATCGGTGCTAACAACAATCCTTCAAGTGAGCCGCGATCCTTCTCACGGATGAAAGAACGCGAGAGCCCCAACATCCCGGAAAAGGTGATCGCCACCCACAACACACCTGGTGCTAGTGCCCTTTGATTCTCGGCACGCAGCTCAAAGGCAAAGTTGAAAATGAATATCACCAGCAGTGCGAAGACAAACATGGCGCCAAGCATTTCGCGCGTGCGCAGTTCCGTCGCCAGGTCTTTTGCCACGATGGCCAATATTTTACGCAGGTGATGCATAATAATCGTATTGCGCTCGCAAGGTGGCCAGGTCGATCTCTGATCGGTTTGTTTGGAAAACAATCCGCCCGTTGACCAGAATTACGACCCGCTCCCCCCATACCATAGCATACTCCAGATTGTGTGTGGTCATCAACACAGTACGCTGGCCGAGGTCAGCCTGGCGCAGCAGCGCACCGAGCGTCACAGCACCTTGCCGATCCAGACCGGTATCCGGTTCGTCGAGTAGCAGAATGGGAGGGTTGTGCAGCAGCGCACGCGCAATTGCCAGGCGTTGTTGCATGCCACGTGAATAAGTACTCACGGGATCGCGCTGGCGTCCCCAAAGCCCCACCTGGCGTAGCAGCTCTTCGACGCGCATCCTTGGTCGCGTTACGTCGTACAGTTGGGCATAGAACAGCAGATTTTGTTCTCCAGTCAAGTCATCATAGAGCAATGTACGATGAGACACCAAACCGATCATGCGGCGCGCCATCATGGGGTCCTGATCCAGATCACGACCGCCTAAGAGCACTTGTCCTGCACTTGGCCGACTCAAGGTAGCCAGAATGCGTATGAGGGTGGTTTTGCCGGCACCGTTAGGGCCGACCAGGGTCACGAATTCTCCGGCGCTCACGTGCAAGGTGATACCTTTGAGCACCAGACGGTTGCCAAACGCCTTGATCAATCCCCTTATCTCGATCATTGTGTGTCGTGGGGACGCTGCCACAGGCGAGCGAGCTCTGCTTTGCGGTGAGCGCGGGCACGACGGTAAACGGATTCGCTCAGCTGACCGGCCTGGTATGCCTCATCTAGGCGTGCTAAGGTGAGCAGAAGACGATTACGCTCCATTTCTTCGCTCTCTTTTGTTCTTGCTTGCAGTTGTACCGTCCGAAGGCTGACGCGGCGTGCCTGCCATGCAGGATATGTCATGCTCAAAGCGATCATAAGACCACCCAGACCTAACATTGCCCATAGCACCAACGAATGCTCAATGCGCTGCGGAGTCTCGGCGCTTGGTTCGACGTCGCCGTGGGGTGTCTCTGCCGAGGCGTCGAGGAGCCGAATTTGGTCCAGGTGATTCAAGGTGATGCCCAACAGCTGCCCTGCTCTCAAATCCTCCCCGACGAACTGTAGGAAATTTTGCCCCTGAGCGGTTCGTTCTCCCACAAAGCGAAGCAGATCACTGCGCATCTCCGCTCCTACGTCCATCAACAGACCGTTTACGGCGGTGGTGTCGTAATAAAGGCGGCGATCCAGCACAATGGAAGAGGTACTGTAGGGCACCAGATAGACAAAAGCGACGTCGTAGGTTTCTTCTCCAGGTAGCAGTGGTGCAGTAGCTACTAATTCGTCCGGTTTGACAATGAAGTCGACACCCGGTGTGCCTGATTGCAAGGTCAGATCCCGCACGCCTGCAGGCAGAGCCATCCGTACAGTCTCCCGCATGCCTCGATTGTCTGTCGTGCCGACAAAAGCTCGATCCCCTTCATTGCCAAACTGGTATAACTCCAGGACCGATAGAGCACCACGCTCGCGCATCAGGATGATAAAGTGGAATCGTTTAATGTGGATTGTCTCTGGCACATTGGTCGTCTCATACACGTTCAACGTAATAGAAACTTGAGTGGAACCCGGCTCGAAGTTGACGAAGTTCGAATGGAAGGTAACACCTTGGTACTCCACTTCCGCACGGTAGAGAGAGTGGACATCGGTATCCAACCCTTCGAAGCGGAAATGGCCTTCCATATCGGTTGGGGTTGAAAGGGAGGAGTGCTCGACCTCGAAACGCCAGCGCCGCAACCGGACGGATATCCCTGCGACCGGCTGTTGGGTGGTCGTGTTCTGCACCCACCCGACCAGAACGCCACGTGGGGTCTCTGTCACCGCTTGAGCAGAGGATAAAGGTGCAACACGCCAAGTAAGTATAGCAAGCCCTATAGCCGTCAATCTCGTTACGATATGTAAAACGTTCCTTGTATCAGGGATGAATATGGAGAAGCTCATCTCAGCCTGCCTCTCTGTGCCCCCTTGATCCCAGTTTTGCGCCACAGTAAACACAAAAGAGATCGCCGGGTTGACACGCTTGCCCACAGTGAGGACACGTTCGCTCTCCCAGTCTGTCCGAGTCTGTTGAACGTTTGATCAAAAGTGCGATCTCTTCCTCGACTGCCTCTCTAATCTCGACCGGCAGAGAAAGGGCCCTAGTGTCTCTGTCTTCGCGCAAGCGGAGAACAGCTTGTTCGATTTCCTGGTCATATGCAGCTTCCGGATCAGATGCGAGATGATCCAGCTGCCGCAAAACTTGAGCGGCCTCAAGGGTTAGCTGGCGATGCAAGACCTGGTAATCCTCTGCGGCAAGCTTTCCCATAGCATAATCGAACTCTGCGTCACGCAAAGCGGTGTAGAGCGCTTCGCGCCGTGCCAGCAATGCAGCGCGCGTCAGAAACGATTCTGCTCCAGCTCCCCATCCATCTGCCTCCCGCTCACCCATCGCGATCCCGGACGATACACGTGCACGCATTCCTCGTAGGGGCCACAGTACAAAAGCTAGTACTCCACCCACCAGCAATAGTGCCAAGCTGAGGAAAGAGAAGGTCATGGCTGAAAGCTCTCCTGTATCAGGAGGCGATCGAGCAATGCATAGAGCTGTGCCTGATCGATCGGACCGATCTGCACGTGCTGCACGATCCCATTGCGGTCGATGAAGAAAGTCTCGGGCACCCCGGTGGCTCGATACGCTTGATAAATGCGCGAGCTGATATCAGGGCCGTTAGGATACGTAATATCGAAACGCTTCAGATAAGCGGAGCCGGCCGTATCAGTATCCAGATAGTCCACACCGATGAACCACACACCGCGCGGGCGATAAGCACGCCAGGCGCGCTCCAGAACAGATGCCTCGCGCGCGCACTCGATACACCACGATGCCCATATGTTCAACACCACGACATGCCCGCGCAGGTCAACTGAAGAGAACTTCTGACCGGTAAATTCACCGTTGATGGCGGTGATCTCGAATGAAGGTGCCGGCTTGCCTTGGAGCGTTGTGGACGTACGCGGCTGTAGTCCTAAGGCCAACAGCCCGAGCAGCGTTCCCAGCAGCGCCAACACGACGATCAGCCAAATCAAACGCTGTCCGGCCGGGTGCCTCCTAGCAGCAGAGGGGGTGAATGGACTGCCTTCTGTCATTTCCGCCATGCATCCAACTCTTGTTGCACACGTCTGACGTATTCGTCCTCTGCTATGTCGCTCGGGATGACCGGGATCCCTTTCATCGCAGAGATCTTTATCCAGCGGTGCATCAGGTAACCGAACGTGCCCAGCCCAGCTAATATAGCTAGGATGGGTACGATCCAGACGCTGAGGAAGAATCCGCGCGTAGGAGGCACCTGTAACACGTGATCGCCGTAACGTGTCGCAAAGTATTCGAGAATCTCCTGGTCGGTTTTGCCTTCGGCCAGCAGCTCGCCAATCTTGGCGCGCCATTGAGCGCACGTCTCCGTGGGACAGTCGGCCACGTTAATACCTGTGCATGTAGGGCAACTCAATTGCTTAGCTACCCGATTGATCTCGTCCGGTGAAGGTGTTTGAGCGAGCACGCTTGGAACACCCCAAGCAAGCGCCAATACTAGCAGAAGTGTTGAGAACACGAGACGCCGAAATAAAGTTCTCGACACTCCGTGCATCGCTACGACCTCGCCGCCACAGCATGACCGGAGGCACTTATGGCCACGGCAGCGCGATGTTCCTCCACCTGCGTTGGCCACACTGCTACCGCTGTACCGAGAATAAACACTAGTCCGCCAATCCATAGCCAATTCACCAGGGGTTCCACATACGCCTTGAAGGTAGCAGTAGTGCCCCCGTTCTCCCATCCTGCCAGGACGATGTAAAGGTCTTCGGCGAGCGAATGATACATTGCAGGTATGGTCACCGCTTGTTCTTGCGCAATGAAAAGGTCTTGCGCGGGTTGGAGCGAAGCGATAAGCTGCCCCTCGCGTGTGATCTTCAATACAGCTGTTGTGCGCTCCACGTCCTCCGCCGCAATAGAAGCGCTCAAACCCTCGTAGGTCACCCTATAGGTGCCCGTGAAGGGCGAGGTAATCGTGAGTGACTCACCTTGGGCCAAATTGCGTTGTGTTTCCACCTTGAAGAAATTGGTGCCGATGACACCCAGGGCGATCATCACGACACCTAGGTGAACTAAGTAACCTCCGTAGCGGCGACGATTATGCTGAACCAGGTTGACCAAAGCGGTCAGGTAAGGTTCTCTGGTGACACGCCGGCGCGTGCGGATGCCACGCCAGAATTCTTGCCCGATCACCACCAGCGTAAACACCAGCAGGCCGTAAAACGCAGTCACCGGAACGATGCGTAGTGAGGTGCCTGGCAAGATAGCAAATTGGCGCAGGGTGGGCACAGCTAGCAATCCCAGCGTTGTCGTCAGGCCTGCTAGGATAGGCCACAACACCAGACGGGCCAGCTTATCCGACGATGCGCGTCGCCAGGGCATCAAGGGGGCAATGCCCATCGTCAGCACCAACAAGGCGAAGAGGGGACCGTTGACTTGGTTGAAGAAAGGTGGTCCGACGATCGCTTTCTGTCCGGCCAGCAGTTCGGAAACCACCGGGAAGATAGTGCCCCAGAAGGTCACGAAGAAAATTGCCAGAAATAGCAAATTGTTAAGCAAGAAGATCGCCTCGCGGGATATCAGCGAGTCAAGCGCGTTTTCGCTGCGCAAGCTATCCAGCCGTGCAAACAGGAGTATCACCGAGGCGACAAAAGTGGCTGCCACAAAGCCAAGGAATAATGGTCCTACACCCGACTGAGCAAAGGCGTGTACCGAGGAAACTACCCCACTGCGCGTGAGAAACGTGCCGAAGATCACCAGGCTGTAGGTGATCATGACCAGCACCATATTCCATACTTTAAACATGCCCCGTTTCTCTTGAATGATCACCGAGTGCAGGAAGGCGGTGCCCGTCAGCCATGGCATAAGCGCGGCGTTCTCCACAGGGTCCCAACCCCAGTAGCCTCCCCAGCCCAGCACGCCATATGCCCACCACATGCCCACCAGCAAGCCCATCGAGAGGAATAACCACGCCACCAACGTCCAACGCCGAATCACCCGAATCCACAGATCATTGGTCTGATGCGTACTCAGCGCTGCCACAGCAAAGGCGAATGGGATCACAAAGCCCACAAAGCCCAGGTAGAGCAAGGGAGGGTGGATGATCATGCCCCAGTGGCGCAGGAGCGGATTGAGACCACGGCCATCGACAGGGGTGAACACAAGCTGATAGAATGGGTTGAGCCTTTCCATCTCGGCCATCAGCGCGGCACTGCTTGTCATCCCAAGCGATTCGAGTGGTGATGCCAAAAGGGCCCAGACGCCTGAGATCAGGCTGAGGAAAAAGGCGAGCGTGAGCTGGGTCACCACGATCACCTTGGGGATCAACATGCGGGTGCGTTGCCAACCGCTGAGCACGGCAGCTGCAGCGAACAACGCCATCAGCCATGACCAGAAAAGGAGCGAGCCGGCTTGCCCACCCCATAATGCGGTGAGCTTGAAGAAGGCAGGCGTCGCACGGTTGGTCACCTGTGCTACGTACATCACGCGGAAATCGTTGTTCAGTAGTAAAAAGAGCTCAATGAATACCGCCAGCGTCAGTAACCCTGCTACAGCCAGCACGCCGTTGCGGGCACTCAGCACCAGCTCAATAGTGCGTCGGTGCTCACCCCACCAGGCTGCCAGCGCTGCAAAGATGCTCAACACAAATGCTAACAGAAGCGCAACATAACCCAAATCAGCTGCCATAGGAAGTCTCTATACCCAGAGTGACTTGACTAAATGTCCCACCTCGCCCATTTCAACCGCGAACAGAAAACAAGGAGACTCGAGATACTTGGATCAACGGACTGCCTCGACCTTCTCTTCGGCTATCCCTTTCTCCTCTTCATACTTGGAAGGACATTTCAGCAGAATGGTTTGAGCGGTAAAGACCTTGCCATCGAACTTACCTTCCAAAATGGCTTCGGCGTCAGGGCGCAGCTGATCGGGCTTAGGGCCGTGAAAGACAACCGATAGGACTTGTCCATTCTCGTCGGCGATCTGGAAGCGCAATATCAGCTCACGTGGATCGAACTGGATCGCTTCGTGGGTTACTCTGCCGGAGACCCGCACATAGCGGTCATATACTGCTTCCCTCCGTGTGTACAGCTCGCTGATAGTGAAGAAGTAAGCTGCTGTGCTCTGCGTCGCTGTAAATATAAGATAAACGACTGCTAGCGCGATCACAGCGCCTCCTAATAGGAATTTGATGCGATTGCGCCTGGCTGGGCGGGACGAATATGTTGCCCAATCTATCGCTTCTTCACCCATGATTCTCTACCTTTAAAAACGTAAAAGTCTGGCTACAAGTTTCAATTCTAGCATCCATGGATTAATATCGTATTAAACTTATCAACACCCCTTGCACTCTTGGGATCTTAGCAATCAGCCCGGCTGACTGCGCAACCATACCAACCAACACCCCTTGCACTCTTGGGATCTTAGTTGGCTGTCTCCGTTGGCATATTGCGTCGCGACGTGCCACATAGGTGACAGTAAAGAGCCTTGGGGTACAAGCGCGCACCGCACCGATAGCAGTAGTGAGCTGCCGGATCGTGTCGAACTGGTCCTGTGTGGAGCGCACCTCCCGGATGTCTTCTGCGGAGCCGGTCGCGCATGAAATAGCCCAGCCCGGCACCCAAGAAAAATGAACCGACTAAGGCAGTGCTCCACTCCAAGGGCAACCCTGTGCTTGCAACAGTCGAGACAGATGGACTGGTGAAACCCTGTGCCGTTCTATGCGTTGCATCGAATGACAATATATCGGTGGCACGCCGATAAGAGACACGAAGTGATCGCGATGTCCCTGCAGTGAGTATCTCGACAGGATAGTGCGCGTAGGAGAGGTTGTCACCGCGCTTCTCTATCGAAACGGGCATAGGGTCGGAAACAAATTCCATGGCACCGACCGGTTGCTGCACCTCAAAGTGGAAGTTCGCTATGGCCATGGTCGCTGTGAAGACGTAATGGATGGTGCGCCTATCTCCGTCGCGGGTTAGCAGGCCATTTGCATAGTATTCAGCGTGAAAACGTCGTGCGGGAGTGGTTAGTGTCAGGCGTTTACTTTGTGAGATCGCTTCCAGGCGAAATTCATCCAGAGTGATGAGCGTGTTAATGTTCTCATCAAGATAGGCAACCGCGTGTATCTGCTGCACACTTGCCGGCACCTCAATACTCACGGTAGCGGGCAGAGATACTTCCGGTGCTAATTCACCTTGGTAGATGACCAAGACCTCCGGGCGGTCGTACTCAGGCCATAACGCGATGGTCAGGTCGGCAAGGGCGGTCGAGGATTGGGCAGTGGCCTGCGCAGAACTACTCAGCAATCCCACGCATATGAGGAACAAAACTTTCGCAACCAGCTTCCTCCATATGGGTAATCTCATGAACCATGGATTCCTCGGTCCTGCCTGTGTTCCTCACGTATCATAAACCTAAGAAATCAGATTATCCAAATCACGATTGGGAAGAGGATTTTCAAAAAGTTGGGATCCGCGATTTTCTTTGCTGCAGCTGGACAGGGGCGTTTGTCCGAGTACAATTGTGTTGCGAGTGCGCTCTGCTTAAAATCAGAGCAAGCTATCCCAAATATTGGTCGTTTGATTATACTATCCTGCTGTAATAGGGAGAGGGGCATACACAATAGCTTATGCTACGATCTGTCAACGACCCATTCGGTGCACGTACAAAGTTTGACACTGGTCAGGGGAATGCCTGGCTGTATCGTCTGGAAGTATTAGAGAAGCAAGGACTGGGTGCTATCTCGCGTCTACCTTTTTCGATCAAAGTGTTATTGGAAGCTGTGTTGCGGCAGTGTGACGGTTTTGCCATCACAGAGCAAGACATCATCAACCTGGCGGCATGGACTGCGCGCGCACCTCGCTTGGTTGAAGTGCCGTTTCGACCGGCCCGTGTCATTATGCAGGATTTCACCGGTGTACCGGCCGTGGTGGATCTGGTGGCGATGCGTTCAGCGATGGCGCGTATGGGGGGCAATCCTGAGAAGATCAACCCTATCCTGCCAGTAGATCTCGTGATCGACCACTCGCTGCAGGTAGATCACTTCGGCAGCCCGGATGCTATGCGACGCAATGTCGAGCTGGAGTTTCGGCGCAACCGCGAGCGTTACATCTTCTTACGATGGGCGCAACGCGCTTTTCGTAATTTTCGCGTCGTGCCGCCTGCAAGTGGGATCATCCATCAGATCAATCTGGAATATATCACACCGGTGGTGCAATTACATAGTGCCTCGGATGAGATGGTGGCGTTCCCGGACAGCTGTCTGGGCACTGACAGTCACACGCCGATGATTAATGGGTTGGGTGTAGTGGGCTGGGGGGTGGGAGGCATTGAAGCAGAAGCGGTTATGCTGGGACAACCCATCTCAATGTTAATGCCGGAAGTAATCGGCTTTCGTTTGGTGGGCCAGCTACGTGAGGGTGTGACAGCCACAGATCTGACCCTGACAATCACGCAGCTGCTGCGACAGAAAGGGGTGGTGGGCAAGTTCGTCGAGTTCTGTGGCACCGGGCTGAGCCAGATCAGCTTACCCGACCGGGCGACAATCGCCAACATGGCGCCTGACTATGGTGCAACGATGGGGTTCTTCCCGGTGGACGAAGAGAGCTTGCGCTATCTGCGGTTGACCGGACGCCCGGAAGAGCTGGTCACCCTGGTGGAACGCTATTGTAAGGAGCAAGGTCTGTTTCGCAGTGATACGACCCCCGAGCCTGATTTCAGCGATGTCATAGAGCTCGATCTGGGTCAGGTGGAACCCAGCCTGGCTGGCCCTAAGCGTCCTCAAGATCGTGTGCCGTTGGCGCAGCTGGGCCACAGCTTTGGCCAGATTCTGCGTGCTCCCATCGAACAACGTGGCTACGGCCTCTCGGACGATGCATTGGCACGTGGCCGTATCAGCGATGGGGGGATCGGGCACGGTAGTGTGGTGCTGGCAGCCATCACCAGCTGCACTAATACCAGCAACCCATCTGTGATGTTGGCGGCAGGGCTATTGGCAAAGAAGGCGGTTGAAAAGGGGTTGCGCACCCCAACTTATGTGAAAACCAGCTTGGCACCCGGCTCGCGGGTGGTCAGTGCCTATCTGGATAAGGCGGGCCTGACCCCCTATCTTGAGCAACTCGGCTTTTACATAGTGGGCTATGGTTGCACCACCTGTGTTGGCAACAGTGGCCCATTGCCTGAGGGGGTAGCTAAAGCCATCGCCGAGCGCGATTTGGTCGTGGTGGCAGTGCTGAGTGGCAATCGTAACTTCGAGGGACGCATTCATCCCGCGATTAAGGCGAATTACCTGGCCTCTCCTCCATTAGTGATTGCATATGCACTGGCGGGACGCGTGGACATCGATCTTTTGAATGAGCCGTTGGGACGCGACCTGGCAGGACAACCGGTCTACTTGCGTGACATCTGGCCGTCGCACGCCGAGGTCACCGCTTTGATGGAATGCGTCCTTTCGCCAGAGGACTTTCGCAAAACCTACGCACGCATTGAGCTTGACAATCCACTCTGGAACGCTCTCCCGGTGCCTGAGGGTACCGTCTATGAGTGGGATCCTGAATCGACCTATATCCAGGAGCCACCGTTTTTCACCGCGGTGACGCGCAAGGTGCCTCCAATATCCTCCATCCTCGGTGCGCGGGTACTGGTAAAGGCGGGCGATAGTGTGACCACGGATCATATCTCGCCCGCCGGTTCGATACCTGTGACCAGCCCCGCGGGACAGTATCTGATCCAAGTGGGTGTGCCACCCGCCGAATTTAACAGCTATGGCGCGCGGCGTGGCAATGATCGCGTCATGACACGGGGCACCTTTGCAAATGTGCGCTTCAAGAATCAGTTGGCGCCTGGCCGTGAGGGGGGATGGACCACCCACCTGCCCAGCGGTGAGGTAATGACCATCTACGATGCAGCGCAGCGTTACAAATCCGAAGGCACACCGCTGCTGGTGCTGGCCGGTAAGGAATATGGCACTGGCTCGAGTCGCGATTGGGCAGCCAAGGGAGTGGCCCTGTTGGGAGTGCGCGCCGTGTTGGCTGAAAGTTTCGAACGCATCCACCGCAGCAATCTGGTGGGTATGGGGGTTCTGCCGCTTCAGTTCAAGGAAGGCCAGGGTGCCGAGACCCTGAATCTCTCAGGGCATGAGATTTACGATATCCGCTTAGACGAGAAACTGCAGCCGCGACAGACAGTCCGGGTAGATGTGCGAGAGACTCATACCGGCGCTATGCGCTCGATTGAGATGATCTGCCGTCTCGATACGCCGGTCGAGGTCGAATACTATCGCCATGGTGGCATTTTGCCAATGGTATTGCGCACCTTGTTGGCTTCAGATCAGCGAGATACTGAGCCGGCTGGATCTCGGTAAGTCGACCGTCTGGGTATTGTAGTGCTGTGGTGGGTTAGCGATGGCAAATGGAGATGGTGATGGGAGCTAGTAAACCGGTCGTTGCCCTGGTGGGCAGGCCCAATGTCGGCAAAAGCACGTTGTTTAATCGCTTGGCAGGGCGGCGCATCGCCATCGTGGAGGATTTCCCTGGCACTACCCGCGATCGCTTATATGCTAATGCAGAGTGGGGCGGTGTCTCCTTTCTGGTGGTGGACACTGGCGGACTGACGACGGTCGAAACCGCCCGGGATAAGGCTGCACAACACCCGCACTGGCGCGCGCAGAGTGGAACTACACCACCGATCGGCCAGACGGCTGGCGTGGAAAGCGGCCTTTTCCTGGAAGAAATGCGCCGCCAGGCATATATCGCCATTGAAGAAGCGGATGTGGTCGTCTTTTTGGTGGACGCCGAAGTGGGACTTACCCCAGATGATCGCGAAATCGCCAACGTGCTGCGGCGCAGTTGCAAACCTGTGCTGCTGGTTGCCAACAAAGCAGATAGCGCGCGTCGAAGCGCGGATGCCGTTGAATTCTATGCGTTGGGATTAGGTGAGCCGATCGCGGTCAGCGCCCTTCACGGCCTCGGCACCGGCGACCTGCTGGAACGCATTGTGGAGGCGCTGGTCTCGTCCGGTGCGTCGCCCACAGAAGAAGAGGGAGCCATTCGGGAGTGTCCTCAGATTGCCATCGTCGGGCGGCCTAACGTCGGCAAGTCCTCTCTGCTTAATCGGCTGCTGGGTGAGGAGCGCATTATCGTGAGCGAAGTGCCGGGCACCACCCGCGACGCTATCGATACGATGGTGCACTTTGCCGGGCAGCCGCTCGTATTGATCGACACGGCCGGCATCCGCCGACGCGGCAAGATTGCACCTGGTGTCGAAAAGCACAGCGTCCTGCGCACGATGAAGGCGATCAACCGTGCGGATGTCTGTCTGCTGGTCCTGGATGCGCGCGACCGGGTAACCGCCCAGGATCAACACATTGCCGGCTACATCCTTGAGGAGGCGAAGAGCGCGGTCATTGTCGTCAACAAGTGGGATGCAGTGGACAAAGAGGCCCATACTATGCAGGAGTACACGCAAGAGATTCACAGCACACTGGGCTTCATAGACTACGTGCCGGTATTGTTCATCTCGGCGTTGACCGGACAGTGCGTGCACCAGGTGCTCGAGGTGGCACTTCAGGTTTGGAGAGAGCGCCATTGTCGCATCTCGACAAGTGATCTCAACCAGCTGGTGCAGGATGCAGTCGCGCGCCATCCGCCCAAGAATCGCAGCGGACGGCAGCTGCGCTTTTATTACGCCACCCAGGCAGAAGTAGATCCACCCACGTTCATCTTCTTTGTCAACGATCCCAAGCTGGTGCATTTTTCCTATCAACGTTATCTTGAAAATCGCATTCGTGAGCTGTACCATTTCACCGGTACACCATTGCGCCTGGTGTTTCGGGGACGTATGAAGTCCGATTCGAGAGGCGGACTCCGATGAGAGAGAAATCGTGCTTGACAAAAGAACTACAAGCACAGATCCAATGCCCATTGTGCTACGAGTATGTGGACAGCAACTTGCGGTCACATATCATAGGTGTACATGGGGAAGACGCATTTCGGCGAGCTGTGTTGAGTGACAAAGAAAGCGGGGTGTCTGATCCACAAATCGGTGAGCGCTATGGCGTTTCTTTTGGCACCCTTGAGCAAATCATCACTGAAGCCTATGGCGCTAACATCAGTGTGCTAAAACGCTCTAAGCGCATCAAGCGATGGCAGCCACCAAACTTTCGCGAGAAAATGACAACTGTGTGGAGTTTCAAACAGCGTGGCGATTGGGCCACCCACGATGGTCGCTATCGGGGAAATTGGTCTCCTTATATTCCACGTAATGTTATTCTCAAGTATTCCAGACCGGGGGATATCGTCCTCGATTACTTCGTGGGGGGTGGGACGACAGCTGTTGAGGCCAAACTGCTCGGTCGTCGTTGTATTGCCAGGGACATCAATCCTGGCGCAGTAGGCATAACACTAGAGAATTTGAGATTCTCACCACCACAGCGGCTTTTCGGCGATGGGTTGCTACAGTTGTACGAACCGGAAGTGAGCGTTGGTGATGCTAGAGACCTTGCCGATCTTCCGGATAATAGCGTGGATCTCATCTGTGCCCATCCTCCCTACGCAGGAATTATTCAATACAGTACGAAGATAGCGGGTGACTTGTCCAATCTGTCAGTTCAGAATTTCCTGGTTGAGATGCGTAAGGTTGCTAAGGAAAGCTTCCGCGTTCTTAAACCCGGTGGCAAGTGTGCTATTCTCATTGGGGATGCCCGCAAATCTAAACATATCATGCCTATTGGCTTTGAAACGATTCGGGTGTTTCTTGATGCCGGCTTTGTCTTACGGGAACTGGTCATCAAGCGACAGCACAATTGTAAGACAACGGGTTTCTGGTACACCCGAAGCATTCAATACAACTTTCTGCTGC
>JBMFPH010000046.1:0-17991 GCA_049969215.1 Anaerolineae bacterium
AGGAGGTGTTTGAATGGGAAACAGAACTGGAAAGGCCGAGACGATTTGCGCCACACCCGAAGATACCGAAACCGCCACAGTGAGAATGTAATCGGTGAGCAGAGCAGCGGCAGCAATCTGCGCTGGCAGCTCACCCAGGTTGTCGCGCGCCACAATGTACGCACCGCCACCGTCCGGATAGGCATGGATGGTCTGTTCATAGGACAAGGTGACAATGACAAGCAACACCACAATGGCAATCGAAATAGGAAAGGCATAGCCAAAAGCGGCTGCCCCGGCGGCCGCTAAGACGAACAGGATTTCCTGGGTGGCATACGCTGTCGAGGAGAGGGCATCGGAGGAGAAGACTGCCAGGCCAACCAGTTTCCCAAGTCGCTCATGCATGGCCCTGGCCGTGGGCAATGGCTCCCCGATCAGCCATCGGCGCAACCGCGAAGGAGGAGGACCTGGCGCCACCTCACGCAGAACGGTGACGCCACTTTCTTCTTGAACCAACTCGTGCCGGATCATAGACTCACCCGAATGCTCTACAGTGCACCAAGCCAAAATGGAGAACCAAGCCACTATGTTACGCCCAGCACGCCATCTGGTCAAACAGGATTGGGGTGCATTTCATATTGGGGGGAGAAGCGAGGTTCCAAGGAAGCCGTGTGTGCGAGCGAGCAGCGAGCATTCACCCCAGAGCACGCAGAGAGAAATGCAAAGCCACTGCGCGCTCTGGGATAAAAGGTTTCCATTCCCTGGCAGTCGCGGCACAATTGGGATTGCCACCCCCGTGTGCCGGAATGCCCTCTTTCTCAGTCGTCCAGCAGACGTTTTTCGCCTTGCAATGTGCGGATGGCGGTGATATCTTGCGTGACTTCCAGAGTGCCGCGATAAGCACCCTGGACATCGCGCACCGCGAAGTAGCGGATGTGGATGAAGCGGCCGCCCTGCTCGACCGGCCCACCCATTTGAATCCAGAACTCGGCCACGTCGCGGCGGTTGTTGCGGAAATCGTCCAGGATGCGCTGCACGCGATGCACACTCGTCGGTGGATGGCATTGCTGAACTTTGCGCCCGATGATGGCTGGATCGCGCACGAAAATGCGTTCTCGCGTGCCCGAATAGAAGCGCACCACGTCGTGCTCGTCCACAAAGGTCACGTCCACAGGTAGGTGGGTCAGCAACAGGCTGACCTGCTCCACGGTGAGTGCCCCGACTTGCAAAGGGATCAGCGTATCCGGAGACGGGGCAGCCGCCTGCACCCCCGGTACGTGGGACGGGCGTGGAGAAACCGCTGGCATGTCGAGGATCATCTCTCCGCTGGTGAGCGCCTCCCATTCCTGATCCGCGAGCAATCGCAGCGCCGTGGGAAACAGGATGTTCTCTTCTTTGTAGAACATCTCGCGCATCGCCCGTGTCACCTCCTGGAGGAGTGGGATCACCCGTTCGGACTGCGGATGATCGTCGAGGAGCGCGGCCAACTGCTTCCAACCTGCCCGAATATCATCGTGAATCGCCCACATAACGGTGGAGGGGCCGGTAAAGCCACGTTTCTCCAGGTAGGGGAAGAGGCCGTTCTCTTTGCGCAGATAGTGCTGCTCGTGTTCCCGTAGTTTCTGCAACAACGTACGTGCTTCGGGCCATTGTTCTGCCCGGATTGCCTGCTCGAGCGCCGCTAAGGTGCGATCCGCAGCCACGTTCTCCGCCTTCATATGTGCGATGAAGGCTTCAGCCGGTGAGGGTACCCTTGCTTCCGGCAGGCGCTGCTGGGCGACGTGGGCATCCAGCGCATCACGGAAGACTGCCACGTGGACGTCGCATAGCCGCTTGATCTCCAGCGCTGGCATACCCTCGGCGATCAAAGCTTGCTCCAGCGCCGCGATTTCCGTCGGTTCGATCTCGGCCAGCAGCGCGGCGAAGTCTTGTTTCACCTCTTCGACACTTTTGCCGGCATGGAGTTGATGGATCATGCGCTTGAGCGTCTCTTTGCGCCACGCGAGATTGTTCAGGTATTCACTCATGTCTTTCCAACCTCCTGAAAAATGCTGAGAGCGATTTGTCCGCCGTTTTCGATACTAGCACACTCTTCTCTATTGTTCGGTGATTTTTGTCACATATCTTGCGGATCCGCTCGGGCCCGTTATGCAGCGCGCGATTTGACAGGAAAGGGGGCTGATGCTAAGATGAACTTGTATAGACAAGCATACAAGTCCACCGCCAACCGACGTAGCAGCTTAAAGGATGCAAGCGTGCGCTTAATCGATAAAGCGAGCCCGATACCCTATTACCAACAGCTGGCCGATCTCCTGCGACACGAGATCAGTCTGCACCAGCATGAACCCGGCATTTACCGGCTGCCCTCCGAGAACGAGTTGGCGGAACAGCATGGCATCAGCCGCGCCACCGTGCGCCATGCGTTGGATGTGCTGGAACGCGACGGGTGGATTTATCGTGAGAAAGGCAAAGGGTCATTTGCTCCAGTGCGTCGTGTGGAACAAGAGGCCACCCAACTGGTATCGACCACCGAAGACATGCAGCAACGCGGCTGGTCGCTCGTCACGCGGGTCATCTCGTTGAAACGACTTCCCGCCCCCTCTCATGTCGCCTGTGCATTGGAGATAGATCACAGTGCACCGGTATACGAACTGTGCCGTTTGCGCATCGTCAACAATGAGCCGCTCAGCCTGCAAATCACCTATTTGCCCCAAAAGCTGTGCCCCGATCTAGAAGAGAATGACCTGTCCCTTTCCCTGTTTCGCCTGCTGGAGACGCGTTACGGACTACGCCTCTGGACGGCGCGGAGCGTGCTGCGCGCCCGCCTAGTCACAGCGTATGAGGCCCACCTGCTGCAGGTGCCCGAGACAACCCCGGTGCTGTACGTCGAACGCATCACCCACGCGGCGACCGGCACCCCGGTCGAATATCTGGAAGCGGTATGGCGGGGTGACCGTTATGATATGCGGGTCACGCTTCGCCGCACTCCGCCGGTTCGAGCAGGATATCCCCAAACCACAAATGAACAAGGAGGTTGATCCCATGACACACCCGTTGCGTTTCTCGGCCAATATTAACACATTTAATGCCTGCGCCGACCGCTATGTGCTCTCCGGCTACGGCAGGCGGCTGAGCACAGAGGAATTGATCCAGGAGGCCACCAAAGTGGAAGGCTTGACCGGTGTCGAGCTGGTCGGCATGTGGCACGTCAACGATGACAACCTGGCGCAGGTGCAGCAGCGCATCCGCGATGCCGGTTTCGTCGTCAGCTGTGTCACCCCGGATATCTGGGCATCTGGCAAGTGGGGCTGGGGCTCGTTTTCCGCCAGCGATGCGCGCATCCGGCGCGAGGCGATCCAGGAGGTGAAACGCTCTATGGAATGGGCACGCCAGCTGGATTGCGATGTGGTGGACCTGTGGTTCGGTCAGGACGGCTACGACTACCCGTTTCAGGCAGATTACCTGGCCGCCTGGGATCGGATTATCGAGGGCACGATCGAGTGTGCCGAACATCTTCCCGAGGTGAACCTGGTCATCGAGTACAAACCCAAAGAGCCGCGCACCCACTGCTTCATCGGTACGGTGGGCAAGACGTTGTTGCTGATCCAGAAGGTGAACAAGCCCAACGTCAAGGCGATGATCGACGTGGGGCACACCCTGATGGCTTATGAGGATGCCGCCGAGTCGGCTGCATTGCTGCATTACTTTGGTGATCGCCTCTATTACATGCACTTCAACGATAACTGGCGGCTGTGGGATGACGATATGACCGTCGGTTCTGTGCACACTGTCGAGATGTTGGAGCTGCTGTATTGGCTCGATCGCATCGGCTATAGTGGCTGGTATGCGCTGGATATATTTCCCTATCGGGAGAATGGGGTGCGCGCCGCAACGGAGAGTATCCGCTGGATCAAGGGCCTGCATGGCTTGTTGGATAAGATCGGAAGAGAACGCATTGCCCAAGTGATCGCTTCGGGCGATGCGATGGAAGCCACCGCGATGATCCGCGAGGCGCTGTTAGGATGAAAGGGTCATTTCTTCTAAAATTCAGAAAGGAGTAACACACAATGGTCAAAGAAATTTACGATCCTCATATGTTCAATTATATGTGGGAAAGCTTAGACGAAGGCAGCTTTGTTGTAGCCACCTATTACATTGAGGACTCCAAGCCCGATTGGGATTTCATCGACCACCTGAAGCAGGTGGAACGCATCGCCCGTGAGGGTTCCACTGCCAGCTGGATGGAAGTAAAGGAAGAAACCCCCGAAGTACGGGAACGCCTGATGAGCAAAGTGTTGGGTTATTACGAAATACCAGCACCTCGTGGCACGCGCAAAGCGATTGTCCAGCTGGCGTTCCCGACGGCGGCGTGGGATATGAATGTCAACATGCCCATGCTGTTGCTCTCAATTTCGGGCAATATCTTTGCCTTTGCCGACCATGTACGGTTGCTGGACGTCTATATTCCCAAGCCCATCGCCGTGAAATTCAAAGGACCCAAGTTCGGCATCGAGGGTATGCGACAGCTGCTGGGCGTCTATGATCGGCCGCTCTGTCTCCAGATCATCAAGCCCAAGATGGGCATGACCCCGGAGGAAACGGCCGCCCAAGTCTATCAGACCGCTTTGGGCGGGGCGGATATGTGCAAGGATGATGAAATGTGCAGTGAACTGCACAATTGCCCTTTCGATCGTCGCCTGGAAGCTGTGCTCAAAGCACTTGAAAGGGCAGAACGCGAAACAGGCCAAAAACACATTTATCTGGTCAGCATCACCGACGAGGCGCATCGCGTGCGCGAGAAAGCGCGGCGTGCTGTCAAGATGGGCGCCAACGGTCTGTTGTTAGCATATTCGGCCGGCCTCTCGACCCTCAAGGAGATCACCGAAGATCCTGAAATCAACGTGCCGGTGATGTTGCATCCTTCCCATATGTTGGGTATGCTCAAGACGTTCAGCTGGGTGGCGCTGTGCAAGCTGTGCCGATTGGCCGGGGCCGATCTTATGCTGACACCTTCCCTATGGTCCAGCTTGCAAACCTGCTCGGTCGAGGAAGAAATGCGCGCCTCTCAGACACTGCGAGCACCTTTCTATCATATCAAGCGGGCATGGCCAATGCCCTCGGCAGGTATGTACCCCGGTCTGGCCGAGGTCTTGATTCAGGAGCATGGTATCGATTTCATTGTGCCGGCAGGTGGTGGTATGCTGGGACATCCGATGGGCTACAAAGCAGGTGCGATGGCTTGGCGCCAAGCATTTGATGCTGTGCTTTCCGGGATGTCCTTACAGGAAGCTGCTCAGAAGTATCCTGAGTTCGGTGCCGCGGCGCAGTTGTGGGGCATTCGCCAGCGTCCGGTAAGCCCATGGGGTTATCGCGATGCGAACT
Organism: Anaerolineae bacterium; assembly: GCA_049969215.1. Lineage (GTDB taxonomy): Bacteria > Chloroflexota > Anaerolineae > 4572-78 > NAK82 > NAK82. The sequence goes on from JBMFPH010000046.1 coordinate 5,362, forward strand.
TCCATCCGCACTTTGCGCCCAAGAATCTGTGACCTTTCTGTCGCCATACCTGCAACCGGAGTGGTGTGGGAGAGCACATAGAGAGACCTTCAAAGACTCAGGGAAGCCAGGGATTATCGACCTGGGTTGGTGGAAAGCCTTGTAGGTAAACTCTACGCCTTTTCATCCTGGTAGTCTACTAGTCTGTTTAGGAGGCTGTTCGTTATGCCAGAATCGCAAATCCCTTTGTTGGACATGTATCGTACTATGTTGACGATCCGCCGTTTTGAAGAACGTTGCAACTATCTGTTTATGCAGGGACGCATTCCTTCTACCTTGCATCTTTACATCGGTCAAGAAGCGGTTGCGGTCGGCGTGTGTGCCCATCTGCGCCGCGACGATTATGTGGTCAGCACTCATCGACCGCATGGCCATGCGATCGCCAAGGGGGTATCCTTGCGCGCGATCATGGCTGAGCTGCATGGCAAAGCAACCGGGTGCTGCAAAGGAAAAGGGGGGTCGATGCATGTCGGCGATATGAACGTGGGCATGTTGCCGGCGATCGCCATCGTGGGCGCCAACATTCCCATCGCTGCCGGCCTGGCTCTGGCCGCCAAACGGCTGGGCAGCGACCAGGTGGCAGTGGCTTTCTTCGGTGACGGCGCTGCCAACGAAGGCGCTTTTCACGAAGGGTTGAACATGGCCGCGATTTGGGATCTGCCCGTGGTGTACGTGTGTGAGAACAACCTCTATGGTGCCTCAACGCACGTCTCCAAGGTTTTCAAAATCGCGAACATTGCTGACCGCGCCGTGGCCTATGGCATGCCTGGTGTGGTGGTGGATGGCATGGATGTCGAGGCAGTGTACCAGGCGGCCGGCGAAGCGATTGCACGCGCCCGCAGCGGCGGAGGGCCGACGTTGATCGAATGCAAGACCTATCGCTTCGTCGGGCATTCACGCAGCGACCCGCGCACCTACCGCAGCCGCGAAGAAGAATCCGAGTGGCAGGCGCGCGACCCGATCCCGAACACCGCCCAACGCCTCATCGCCCTCGGCCTGGCCGATGAAGCGGCACTGACGCAGGTCGAGCGTGAGGTGGAGGCCGCCATCGACGATGCCGTTGCCTTCGCCGAGAGCAGCCCCCTGCCAGAGCCGACCGATACCCTGAAACATGTTTTCTACGAAGCGTAATGTTTTTTAGGAAAGGACCTGGGACTATGGCACGGATGACCATTGCGGAAGCTTTACGTCAGGCGATTCGCGAAGAAATGCGCCGGGATCCACGCGTCTTTTGCATCGGCGAGGACATTGGCATCCCCGGTGGCTGGGGGGGTGCCTTCACCGTCACATTGGGCCTGGCAGACGAGTTCGGCCACGAGCGCATCATGGACACACCGATTTCCGAGCTGGGCTTCACCGGCATTGCCGTGGGTGCGGCCATCGGCGGTCTGCGGCCCATTGTGGATGTGCAATACGGCGACTTTCTGTTCCTGGCGATGGACCAGCTGGTCAACGAGGCGGCCAAGATGACCTACATGTCGGGCGGCACAGTGAAGGTGCCGCTGGTGATGCGCGCGCCGGTGGGCGCGACGCGGCGCGGCGCCCAGCATGCCCAGAGTCTGGAAGCTTTCTTCACCCACGTGCCCGGCCTCAAGGTCATCGCTCCCTCGACCGCTTACGACGCCAAGGGACTGCTCAAGAGCGCCATCCGTGACGACAATCCGGTGATTGTGTTCGAACACAAACTGTTGTATGGCAGCAAAGGGCCGCGCAAGGAACACGGCGCCCTCGACGCGGCGGGCGAGGTGCCGGATGAAGAATATCTCATCCCATTGGGCAAGGGTGTCATCCGACGCGAGGGGCGCGATGTGACAATCGTGGGCAAGCTGCTCACCGTCTATCGTGCGTTGGAAGCGGCCGAGCGCTTGGCTCAGGAGGGCATCGAGGCCGAAGTCATCGACCCCCGCACATTGGTGCCCCTGGACAAGGATCTGATCCTGGAATCGGTGCGCAAGACCGGGCGTCTGGTGGTCGTGGAAGAAGACAACTTGACCGGAGGATGGGCAGGTGACATTGCTGCTATCGTGGCCGAGGAAGCTTTTTATTGGCTGGATGCACCCATCAAGCGTGTTTCGGCACCGGACACCCCGCCCCCGTTTGCGCCGGTTATGGAAGATTTCTACGTGCCCAGCGTAGAGCGGGTGGCACAGGCAGTCAAGTCACTATTTTAGTGAGATGGAGTGAGATAAGTATGGCCACTGAGGTCTTGGTGCCCCCCTTGGGTACTACAGTAGACACGGTCACTTTGGTCAAGTGGTACGTGGAGGAAGGAGAGGCGGTACAAAAAGGGGTGCCGCTCTTCGCCGTTGAAACTGACAAAGCCACCTTAGACGTTGAGGCACCTGCTTCAGGTGTACTACGAGAGGTGACTGCGCGTCCAGGTGATGTCGTCCAGGCGCTGAGTGTTATTGCAGTGATTGCAGCTCCGGATGAGGCCTTGGCAGAGAAAACAGGCGCTCCATTATCCCCTACACAGGCCATGACTTCCACTTCGGTATCCAAACCAGGCCAAGCCGTTGCTGCGACCGGAAAGCGTACACGCATTTTCATTTCTCCACGCGCGCGACGGTTGGCAGAACAGCGCCAGATCCCACTGGCAGAGCTGCGCGGCAGTGGACCTGATGGTGCCATCGTCGAGCGCGATGTGTTGGCCTATCTGGAAAGAAACGTTGCACCTGCTATCACTCCGGTGGCGCAGCGTATGGCAGAACAAGCCGGACTGGATTGGCGGCAATTACAGGGTAGTGGAGCAGGAGGGCGCATCACGCGTGAAGATATCGAGCGCGCTCTCGCAACACCACGGTCAGAAGCACAACCAACAGTGTCACCCGTAACAGTCGCAGTGGCTAACACGCCGCTCGAGGTTATCCCCCTGCAAAGTGTCCGCGCTATGATCGCCGAGCGCATGGCGCGAAGCCACATCACGACCGCTCCGGTTACACTAACTGCTCATGCAGACGCTACCGCCCTGGTTGCGCTGCGTCAACAGCTGCAACAGGATAATATTGACGTATCCTACAACGATCTTTTCATTTACATAGTGGCGCGTGCCTTACGGGAACATCGCAGGTTAAATGCCTCACTCGATGGAGACACCATTAAGGTGTGGCAGCGCATCCATATTGGCTTGGCGGTGGACACTGATCGTGGCCTGTTGGTGCCTGTAGTATATGATGCCGACACAAAGGGGCTGGCACAGCTGGCACAGGAAACCCGCACGCTGATCGCACGCGCCCAAGCGGGCCAAAGCACCCCTGCCGAGCTAAGTGGAGGTACGTTCACGATAACGAACCTGGGCATGCTGGGCATCGATAGCTTCACGCCGATCATCAACTTGCCTGAGTGTGCTGTTTTGGGTGTAGGTCGCATTAACCGACAAGCTGCCGTCATAGGGGAGAACATCGTGGCTCGTCAGATGGTATGGCTAAGCCTCAGCTTTGACCATCGGCTGGTTGACGGTGCCCCTGCAGCACGTTTTCTACGTCGTGTCGTGCAGCTGGTAGAAGGGCCCCATTTGCTGATGGCCTGAGTACCCCTTTCTCTCGCAAACTCTGATCGTCACCATAAGTTGGTTTGCTAAGGGATGTGCTATCCCTCGCACATCCCTTTCGCACTACCTTAAAATCAGGGTAAAATGAGCGCTATGAAGAGATCGCGCTGGCGATATTCGGGGTTGTGCATTGTTATCCTCCTGATCGGGTTCATACTACGTCTGTATCAGCTAGGAGCTCAAAGCTTATGGTATGATGAAACTGTAAGCGCCCATCTTGCCAACCAAGATCTACCCGATTTAATCCACCACACGGCGCACGACATTCATCCCCCAGCCTATTACATATTGCTCCACTGCTGGATCCAGCTGGTTGGTGATAGCGAATTTGCGCTGGCCTTTTTCTCTCTGATCTTTGGTGTACTGTTGATTGCGCTCACGTACCACCTGGCATATCGCTTGCTGGGTCAACAAGCTGCGTTGTGGTCCGCTTTTCTCATTGCTATTGCTCCTTTTCACCTATGGTACTCCCAGGAAGTGCGTATGTACACGCTGGCCGCACTGTTGGGCATGTTGACTTGGTGGTGTGCGTGGCGAGCGTTCTGTGGAGAGAAGCGCGCAGTATGGTGCTACACTTTGTTAGCCGCGGGTGGGCTATACGTGCTGTATTATTTCGTCTTTCTCCTCGTCGCGATCAATCTGGTCGTCTGGCCGTGGGTTGTGTCGGCGCGTGGTCGCGTGCGAGATTGGTTGTTTACTTGGATATTTGCTCAGGTGCTGGTGATCGTACTCTATCTTCCTTGGCTGCCCGTTGCATTGCGACAGGCAGTCGATCCGCCAGTACCTCCATGGCGCAGTTTTGTGCCATGGCATCTCGCCTTGGTGGAGACTTGGGCCGCTCTCTCATTCGGGCAATCAGTGAGATGGGAGCAAGTGTGGCCATTGCTCGTTATAGTGGGCGGTCTCTTCATATTAGGCATGGTGGTTCGCACGGGAGCCTTACATCAAAATTGGCATGTGAACCCCGCAGAATCATATATGCGCCGTGTTCCGGGCGGTTGGAGAAGTCGCGATCTCGGCACGATGCATAAAATATGGTTGGCATTTATCGTGCTGGGCCCTATCATTCTAATTAACCTGGCTTCGCTAATTACCCCACTCTATCACGTGCGTTATGCATTCACCTATTCTCCACCATTCTATATGATATTGGCGGCAGGATTGGCATGGCTGACGCAACGAAAGCGCTTGCTCGGAGCTTTAGGCGCGTTAGCACTCCTGTTGGGAACAGGTTTGAGCTTCTGGCAGTGGCACACCCAGCCTGCTTATGCCGCAGATGATCTGCGGGGTGCCGTGCGGTTTATTGCAGCGCGTTGGAGACTCGGAGATGCCATCTTGATCAATGCCGGTTATGCTTATCCCGCCTTTCTGTACTACTACCGCGAACCACTTGCCAGCAGGATTCGCCTGGATGATTATCAATCGTCCGACATCTCCCGGTATCCCTTGGTTCTACAGACCGGTATCATCGGAGGCTCTAACAGCCTGGGATGGGGCGACGCTGCAGCAGACTTCTACCCGACCACGGAGACGGACACAGTCGCCGCTCTGACGCGGGTGCTACGCGACTTTCCGCGTTTGTGGGTATTACGGATTTATGATACGGTGGCAGATGAAAAAGGGGTCGTGCGCCGTTGGTTGGCAGAAAACACCACCCCTTTCGAGGATCAGATCTTCTCGGGTCCCTCGTATGTACGGGTTCAGGGGTTTATGTCGCGCACCCAACCTCCTCCTCCACCGTTTCAACCAGTGTCGTTAGAGGGTGACATCACCTTGCGCGGCTGGATCTGTCCCCCTGAAGTGCCGATGGGCTCCTTCCTGGATGTAGTGTTGTGGTGGGAGATCACCGGTGACCAGCCTGCGCACTCGCCCCCTTACGCTGTCTCGTTAAAGCTATGGGATGCACAGAACCAGGAGTTGATTGCCCAGCAGGATGAGTGGCCATTAGGCAGCCTTTTGTGGACCCCTGCATGGCCACAAGGAAGGACAATGCGTCATCCGATGCGGCTATATGTGCCTGGTCGACTATCACCCGGACGTTACAAGCTCGAACTCCAAGTGTATGACTCGGCAACTGTTCGCCCGTTCGGGCGCAAAGATGGTGCAGGCAACGCGCTGACGCTCACATGGATTACGGTCACCAACCCGATGCATACCGGGCTGCTTGGAGATCCTGCGCTGCAGCGCTATAATTCACGCACCCATAAAATTGTGCGATGATCGATCTCACACGCTTCTTTCCCAGCTGGACCAATCTATTGCTTATCCCCGGCCTGGTGGTCGGTTTCACCGTCCACGAACTGGCCCACGCATGCGTTGCCTATTGGTGGGGAGACACTTCCCAAGTATCCCGTGGGCGAATCTCTCTCAACCCACTTCGCCATATATTTTGGCTGGGCATGGTAACGTTTCTGCTTTTCGGCTTTGGCTGGTCAAAGCCTGTCCGAATGGATTTGAACCGGTTTCGTCATCGCTACTGGGGGTTGTTGGCAGTATCCCTAGCAGGTGCTACAGCCAATGTGTTGCTGGCTGCGGCCTATGTGATGGTCACTCTAGTGATGGCCATGACAGTAGCACTTTTCAGCGATAAGGGGGTGTTCGAGGTCTTGAGCCTGATGACCTGGGAATCCGCTGCCGAGCCGGGTTTCGTTGCATGGGTAGCAGCTTTCACCGGCTACGTCGTTTATGCCAACCTGGCGCTTGCTTTCTTCAATTTGCTGCCGCTGCCGGGATTGGACGGTTTCCATGTGCTCGCCGGCCTGTACGGATTGATGCGCAAGATGCCGACATCCCAGGCTACAATCCCAGAAGAACAGCAAGCGAAGCAGCCGTCTAGAAACAGAGAAGCAGCAGGCCAAGTCAGCCATCAATTGGCCCATATCCATTTTGAACGCGGTGCAGCGTTCCACACAGAGGGCCACTACGAGGACGCAATCGCTCGTTATCGTCAGGCAATTGCGAACGATCCACACTATGGCCCAGCCTATGTTAATTTGGGCCTGGTATATCTGGCCATAGGGCAGCGTGATCATGCCATTCAGGCTTTCCGGGGTGCGATACGTTCAGCGGCGGACGAACCATCACGTCGACAAGCTTGGGAACAGCTATACAAGCTAAGTCAGTATCGCCCGACGGGTGATACGCAGCTCACCAGTTCTGCCGAATCGGCCACGCCATGGACAGAAGCAGAACCAAGGATCAACTGGCAAGCCTTTCGTGCTACCATTGCCATCTTGCTTGGCTTGGCAATGTGTATATATGCTGGTCTTACTCTGATATTGGTCCATCTTCTTTCTTAAAGGGGCCGTTCGAGCTGCCCTATTTGTCCTCGCTTCCAGAAATCCCCAATAGATCGGCCACAAAAGGGGACAGAGTCTGCGCTGCCAAACGATGACCGGCGGATGTCCAGTGTCCGTCGTGGCGGAAATGCAAGGGGGAGAAGTCCGACCGAGTCATCGAGGCGCGGAAAATCGGAAGCAAGTCGAAATAAGGGATCTCCGCCTCTTCCAGAAGCCGAGCTATGCGCCGATTGGGGAGGTCCAGGTCGTACTCCTGCTCCCTCATCTGGGGATAGCGCTGCAAGGTAGCCGCCCAACGTTCGGGATATATCTGCTCAGGAGCTCCGATGATCGCAATCGCCAGCCGTCCGCCACGAGTGCGGACCTCTGTCGCAAGCCGCCGAATGATCGCCGCCGTGAGGGTCCAAGCCTCTTGCCACTGAGGATCATAGGTAGGACGATAAATGCCATATGAGAGAGGAATAGGGGGATCATGAGCAGCAAATACGGCCAAGCTGCCAAGCAGTCCGCTGGAGCCGAGCAGACGAAGCAGAAAAGGGTTCTCGCGTAAGTGGGGGATCATCAAGCGATACAAAGCACTGTGCCGGTTCAGCCATTCGCTGAGGGGCAGCAACGGCGCCGATTTCGTCTCGGGGGGTTCTGAATCAGTAAACGGAAATGAGGGAAGGATAAGATTTTCGCCCTCGAGACGGAAAAAAGGCTTCTGCACTGCGCCATGAAGGCGAGCGATCTCCAAGGGGGCATAATTGTTGAGCACATCATTATGAGGGAAGAAGAGGAGCAGGACAAGATCGGGCTCGTAACGGAAACCCTCAATCGCGTAAAAGATGGCCTCTTGGTCAGTGCCCCAACCGCCCACGCCGGCATTGATGACCTCCACAGGATGACCCGTTTTGTTCAACTCAGCTTCCAACTGCTTGGCCAATGTCTCCTCGAGCGGCACCTGAAGCCCCTCAGCGAAGGAGTCCCCTAGGATGAGCACACGCTGTACCCCGGGAGGCTTTGCATACCCGATTTCGCGATCACGCAATCCACGCGCATTAATATGCACAGGAGCTTGAAACTCGCCGTACTCGCTGTATACCATGCCCCCGCGGTTGGGAACGTGAAACCAACCCAAGTAGGGGTGTGGCTCCCATAGAGGCGGCTGTAACGCAGCCGGAGGGGCAATGCCAGCTACACGTACCATCCCCTCAAGCAGCAGTAGAGGAAAAACGATGCCCAGGCTGACCAGAAAAAGTCTTCCCAGTAGACCGCGCAGTGTTCCCATTGTCAAAAGTTGCTCATCTTCGCCGGTTGTTAATGGCGGCAGTATAGGATGGGCTGTGCGTAATTGACAAATTTGGCCAAAAGCGGTTTACTTATAAGCGAACTCGTTGACGGAAGGGGGCATCTAGTACGATGGACATCCAAGCCAAGAAGAAAGCGTTGCGCATGTTCACCTATGGTGTGTACTTGTTGGGGATAAAGCAGGACACGACATATAATGCCAGCACGGTGAGCTGGGTGAGTCAAGTGAGTTTTGAGCCACCATTGGTGATGGTGGCATTGCGGAACGACAGCCTCACGCTCGGAATGGTGTTATCTTCTAGGAGCTTCACCATCAATCTTCTGAGCGACCGCCAGGAAGAGATGGCTGGCAAGTTCTTCAAACAGGCTACATATAAGGATGGCAGGCTGAACGGCTACGACTTTGAGCCAGGGATCCAAACCGGCGCCCCTATATTCACGGATGCACCAGCTTGGTTGGAGTGCAGAGTCCTAGAGACCCTTGGGCGTGGCGACCATACTGTGGTCATTGCTGAAATAGTTGACGCAGGTGTACGGGATGAAGGGGCTATCCCTCTAGCTTTGCGTGACACGCCTTGGCAGTATGGCGGATGAGATCTGATGGGACATAACATTCAATGGCCGGATGAGTTTGACGAGTTAGACCCCCTGTTTTCCTCGTCGCACAGTCCTACAGACACCGATATAATCGAGATTGTCAATCGTTTCGTCGAAGGCAATCTGACCAACCTGGAGGCAGAGGCAGCTTTTGAACGATTGCGCAGGGCGAAGAAACGGGTTTTGCCTGTTGTTATGGACCTATGCAGATCACCTGAGCCAAGGTTATATAACACCGGGGTAGATCTAATCTTAGAGGTCCAGCTCACTCAAGCGAAAAAACCCTTACGGGCGCTCATCGAAGATCCCACTTTGGAAGACGAGCACAAGCTCTCCCTCTTGAGAGCACTGGAAGCAATAGGCGGATTATTACCGGGCGAAAACCCCCTTTTCTATTTGCGCGATCCCGAGAGACTCGTCCAGAGAGCGCAAGAGATGTTCTTCGAGGTGATAAGCGATCCATTGGAGCTCACCAGATTATTGGAGGAACAATTTGAGGGCGGGGGATTCTCTCCCCTGTTAGATGCTCGTATGCTAGAGGAAATTGCTTCCACTCATGACCGGCGAGCACAGCCCTTCTTCCAGTGCCTGCTCCACGCACCATATGATGGAGTGGTTCTGAAAGCGATCGAGTGCATATGTAAGCTTGGGGATCCTGACATGATCCCGATACTGGAGGAACGCTCTCTGTACGATCCATCGCCACAGGTGCGTAAAGCAGCACAAGACGCGGTTAGAGACCTAGCCGATGAGGCGCGACCACGCGAGATTTCCATCTTTCATCTGCCCGTGACTCCCCCTTCGATCGAACGTTGTGCCATCAGTGCGATTGATGGAAGGGGAGCTCAAATGTGCGTCTTAATCTGGCGTATGCCCGAAGGAGAACGTGTAGGAATCAATGTTTTGCTCACTGATGAGCACGGAATTCAGGAATGCATCGTTTTCGAAGGCGAGAAATCTGTTACGGCTCTTGAAGAAGCGTTGGAACACGACTTTGAGGAATCAGGTGCTCACGTCTCTATGGTGGAAGTCAGTTTAGCACGGGCTCGCGCCGAGCTGGAACGCGCTTACCGGACCAGCCTGCACGCTCGCCAGCGCTTGCCCTCCGTTTATATAGCCTTGCGCAACTGGCTATCAGGTGAGGATACACGTTCCGTGATCCACTATCCCTGCCCACAAGCCCAACCGGAAGAGATGAACGCACTTCTGCAGCGGAGTCACGAGCTTTTCCAATTGGATGAATTCAGCTCCTGGCTCTTCGATCTTCCGGGACCGGAAGCTCAGTGGCGCAAATATGGGAGAAAGTTTCTCACGGAAGGCTCAGAGGAAGCGCGTGCAGAGATGGTCACCCAAGCGCTTAGAAAAGTGGTTAATCCGGAACTGTGCGACCGCATCAAGACACGTCTGGAACGCCAAGCTTGGTTCTTAGCCCAGTTGTACGAGGAAGATGATTTGCCGAAAATGGCACTCGCCGCATCGGCTGCGATGGGAACTACCTCTGAAGTGCCCCTGGTAGAGCATCCCTTTTTGCGCGAGATGATGCAGCAAACCCTTATGGCAACAACCATCACCCTTACTTAATTCAAAGTTGTCTCAGCAATGCCGTCCCCGACGTGGTGAGCTGTTGCACAGAAGCATAGCAAAGGGTGCTAAACACATATCGGCACCACAGCTATGTCCACCCTTGAAGTAGCGGAACCTGTATCGGTGCGAAGACGTGGCACATATTGACCTTGCTAGGTATTAAGCCTGATGTGTGTGGCCAAAGGCCTCTCGCTGATCTCATTCAACACTCAAGAATTCTGTCGCCTTGGAGGGAACCGATGATCATTCAGCTTTCAGACGGACGTCAAATTCCATTGGAGATGCACAAAGTCAAAATCGTCCAACAAACCAGCCTTCCATCCGCCGAACAGCGCCTGCGTGCAATAACGGAAGCAGGGTACAACACCTTTCTGTTGCGCACGCGCGATGTCTTCCTCGATATGCTGACCGATAGTGGCACGAACGCCATGAGTGATGCTCAACAGGCCGCGATGATGGTGTCGGATGATGCATATGCCGGTAGCGAAAGCTTCTACCGTCTGGCCGCCGCAGTCAAAGATATCTGGGGGTTCGAATACGTGCTGCCGGTGCATCAGGGAAGAGCGGCAGAACATCTTCTCGCTAAGGTTTTTGTCAAACCCGGCAGCGTTGTGCCGATGAATTATCACTTTACTACGACACGCGCGCACATCGAGCTGGCCGGCGGCTCGATCCTGGAGATTTTCACCGACGAAGCGCTCAACACGCGGAGCACCTTTCCCTTCAAGGGCAACCTGGACTTGGACAAGTTCAACCGAGTCATTCAAAAACATGGACCAGAACGCATCGCATACGTGCGTATGGAAGCCACTACCAATCTCCTGGGAGGTCAACCTTTCTCGCTTGGCAATCTGCGTGAGGTACGCCGTATCGCTTCCCAACATGGGATTCTGGTGGTTTTGGACGCCAGCTTGATCTCGGAGAACGCCTACTTCATCAAGCAGCGTGAGGAGGGTTATCGTCACAAGTCCATCCAGGAGATCATGATGGAGATTATGAGCTTGGTGGACCTCATTTACCTTTCAGGACGCAAGAGCGCCAATGTGCGAGGAGGATTGATCGCAACGAACAACCGTAAGATCTATTCCGATTTGCTTGCCTGGTTGCCCGTGTACGAGGGGTTTGCAACTTATGGCGGCATGTCAACTAAGGAAATCGAGGCAATGGCGGTTGGCATCCGCGAAATGGTGGACATCAATGTGGCAGGAAGCTCAGCCGAGTTCGTGAAATACTTTGTCGAGCGGTTGCATGCAAACGGTGTGCCGGTGGTCACCCCGCCGGGAGGTCTGGCATGCCATCTGGATGCGAGACGCTTCGTCCCTCACCTCCCTCAGACGGTCTATCCGGCAGGGGCACTAGCAGCAGCTGTATACCTCGCTTCTGGAGTGCGCCCTATGGAACGGGGCACACTTTCGTCTGATCGGGATAAGAATGGCCATGAGGTGTTGGCCGACCTGGAGCTGGTACGCTTAGCGGTTCCCCGGAGGGTATATTCCTTGTCACAGATTGAGTACGCAGTGGATCGTATCACCTGGTTGCACCAACATCGTGATCTGATTGGAGGACTGAAATTTGTCGAGGAGCCACCAGTATTGCGCTTCTTCTTCGGCAAGCTGGCGCCGCTGGATGATTGGGGCACGAAATTGGTGGCAGCATACCAACGCGATTTCGGCATGACCTGCTAAACCACTTCTTCCAATACAAATTTCTGAAAAAGCCCACCCTCCCCATCACGAGTGGGCTTTTCTCTTCTCAGGGGTGAAGGGAATAGGTTGACAGAGACCATACCAGTTGCTACACTGAGATCACAACACGTCATCCGTCCGTACAGCTGGCTTGGCACAGCAGGATTCTGGAGTGAACAGCATCGAACGCCGAAAGGCAGATCATATCCGCATCAGTTTGGAAGAGGATGTCGAATTCGACCATCTGACCACCGGACTGGAGCGCTATCGTTTTGTGCATCAGGCGTTGCCAGAGATTGATCTGGCCCTGGTCGATGTGGGCACCGCTTTATTTGGCAGACCTATTCGGGCGCCTCTATTGATCTCCTCTATGACGGGTGGCACCGAGCAAGCACATCTGATCAATTGCCGTCTGGCAGAAGCAGCGCAGCAGACGGGGATTGCGATGGGGCTGGGCTCGCTGCGGGTTGCATTGGAAGATGCCACACTAGCCCCTTCTTTTCGTGTGCGCTCCGTCGCCCCCGATATCCCTCTACTGGCCAACCTGGGCGCCGTGCAGCTCAATTATGGGTATTCGGTAGACGAG